>CAYGCC010000070.1:0-3109 GCA_964348165.1 uncultured Gemmatimonadota bacterium
AGCTCCGCCGCCTTCTACGATGCCATGGACCGGCTGCAGCCCGGGCTGGCCGACTCGCTGGCCGCCGCCGTGGAACGCAGGGGTTGGGTGCCGGTGGGTGGCTGGTGGGTTGAATCGGACCTCAACCTGCCGGCGGGCGAGTCGCTGGTGCGGCAGGGGCTGTACGGTCAGCGCTACTTCGAGCAGCGGTTCGGCCGGCGGTCGAAGGTCGCCTGGACGCCCGATTGCTTCGGCTATCCCTGGACCTTGCCGCAGATCCTGCGCGGCGCCGGGCTCGAGTACTTCGTCACGCAGAAGATTCGTTGGAACGACTCGACCGAGTTCCCTTTCAACGCCTTCCACTGGCAAGGTCTCGACGGCACGCGGGTGCTCACCTACAACCCGTATGGCTACGTGCATAACCTCGACCCGCAACGGCTAGTAGAACAGCGGATCGAGGACCGCGAGCGTACGGGTTCAAACCATCAGATCGTGCTGTACGGCGTGGGCGATCACGGGGGCGGCCCGACGATCGAGATGTTGCAGCGGGCGGAGGACCTGCGCCGCGTGCCGACGTTTCCGGCGATGCTCTACGACGAGCCGCTGCGCGCGCTCGAGGCTGTGCGCGGGGCCGAAACGCGAAAGCCGCTTCCCGTGTGGCGCGATGAGCTTTACCTGGAGTACCACCGCGGGACGTACACCACGCAGGCGCGCGCCAAGTGGCGAAACCGGCGCAGCGAGGCGATGCTGCAGACGGCCGAGGCGTTGGCCGCCGTGGCACAGCAGCCGTACCCGCGTGAGCGGTTGGAGCGTGCCTGGCGCCTGGTCCTGTTCAACCAGTTCCACGACATCCTGCCCGGCTCCAGCATCCGCCAGGTCTACGACGATGCCGAGGCGTTCTACGACAGCGCCTGGGCGATCATCGATTCGGTGACCGCGACGGCCTTCGCCGACCTGCGCTCGCGCCTGGACACACGCGGGCGCGACCGCGCCATCGTCGTTTTCAACCCGCTGGGCTGGACGAGGAACGGGACGGTGGTGCTGCCGACAGATGGGAGAGACACCCTGACGGTGACCGTGCTCGACGTCCCGGCTTACGGCGCGCGGGTCGTTCGCGTGCCCCGCGACACGCTGCCCCGCGACGTGCGCAGGCTGGTCGAGCCGGCGGCGGGCCGGAACTGGATCGAGAACGAGTATCTGCGGGTCGAGGTCGATACGCTGAGCGGCGAGCTGACGCGGCTGTATGACAAGCTGAACGAGCGCGAAGCCCTGGCGACGGGCGGTCGCGGGAACGTCTTGCAGATCTTCGACGACCGGCCCGATCAGTGGGACGCCTGGAACATCGTGATTACCGGCGAACGCTGGGACGTCAAACAGGTTCGTGGCGTAAAGAGCGCCGCGACGCCTCGCCGCGCCGAGATCGCGATCGAGCGGAGCTGGGGAGAGTCGAGCTTCCGCCAGACGCTGATGCTCGAGCGCGACTCCCGCTTCCTGGACGTGCTGAACGATGTGGACTGGCGCGAGCGCCGGAAACTGCTCAAGGTGGCCTTCGCGCTGAACGTCGACGCCGACTCGGCCACCTACGAGATCCCCTATGGTACCATGGGGCGCACGGGGCGGCCGCGCACCCAGGCCGAGCGTGCCAAGTTCGAGGTGCCGGGCCAGCGTTGGGCCGACGTCTCCGGCGGCGGCCATGGGGTGAGCCTGCTGAACGACAGCAAGTACGGCTGGGACTACCGCGGCAACGTCTTGCGGCTGTCGCTGCTCCGCGCTCCCATCTGGCCCGACTCGCTGGCCGATCGCGGCCGCCACCGCTTCCGCTTCGCCGTCTATCCTCACGCTGGCGACTGGCGCGCGGCCGGGACGCGGCGACTGGCCGCCGAGTACAACGTGCCGTTGCTGGCGGCGTTCGAGCCGGAGCACCGCGGGCCGCTGGGAAAAGAGGCGTCGTTCGCCTCGGCCGAGCCCGCCAATGTCGAGCTGGCGTGGCTGAAGCGCGCCGAAGACGGCGAGGCCCGGGTGTTGCGCCTGGTGGAATGGCACGGCCGTGGCACCGAGGCGCAGGTTGCCCTCGAGTGCGAGATGGCCGGGGCGCGGCGCGCCAACCTGCTGGAGGATCCCGGCGAAGAGATTGTCGTGAACGGCAACAAGCTGCGGCTATCGCTGCGGCCGTATGAGATCGTGACGTTGCTGGTCGAGTGTGAAGGGTGATAGCAGCGCTCGGATAAGGAAAGACGGCGCCGATACCCGACAGGGGAACCATGATTGAGAATCGCAGTCCGATGAATCGCAAGAGCATGATCAGAGCTTGGAGTCGCATCGCCGCTGCCCTCCTCACCGGGTCGGTCTGGCTCCTCGCCTCCTGCGCCGGCGAGCGTGACATCGGCCGCCCGCAAGTGGGCGTCACGCTGCTCACCGAGGCCCACGTCTTCTATCAGGACTTGAAACGCGGGATGCTGGAAACCGCGGACAGCGTGGGCGTGGATCTGCACATCGTCGCCGGGGAGTGGGACCTGGCCCGGCAGACAGCGCAGGTCCAGAACTTCATCACCCGCGAGATGGACGCCATCGTGATCGCGCCGGTGAACTCCAACGGCATCGTCAGCGCCGTGGAAGAGGCGAACCAGGCCGGCATCCCCGTCTTCACCGCCGACATCGCGGCGGGCGGTGGCCGGGTGGTCTCACACGTCGCCAGCGACAATAAGCAGGGCGGCCGCATCCTCGGCGAGTTCCTGGCCGGGCGGCTGGGCGGTCGCGGCGACGTGGCGATCCTCGACCAGCCGACCGTGGCCAGCGTCATCGATCGCGTGGCCGGCTTCCGCGAGGCGCTGAGCGCCTATCCGGACATCGAGATCGTGGCGGCGCCGGCCGTGGAGCGCGGCATCCGCCAGGTGGCGAAGGAAAAGACCGACAACCTGCTGGCCGGCGGCCGCTCGATCGACGCCATCTTCGGCAGCAACGACGACTGCGCTCTGGGCGCTCTCGCCGCCATCCAGGCGGCCGGCCGCACCGACATCCTGGTGGTGGGTTACGACGCGATCCCGGAAGCGCGCACCGCCATCGCCGGTGGAACGCCACTGATCGCTGACGCGGTTCAGGATCCCGTCACCATCGGCCGGCGCACCGTCGA
>CAYGCC010000071.1:0-4481 GCA_964348165.1 uncultured Gemmatimonadota bacterium
GCTTCCTTCTGAGCGGCGCGATCGTCCAGCTCCCAGGCGCGCAGCGCCACCATCCAGGTCACCGCATCGCCATGGGGGCTGATCTGCAGCGCGCGGTCGACCAGCGCCTCCACCTCGTCTTGCCGGTCCTCGCTGGCGGCGATCACCGCCAGGTGACAGAGCGCGCTCACATGGTCGGGCTCGAGCGCCACGACCCGCTCCCACGCCCAGCGCGACTTGACGATCGAGCCGCCGCAACGCGGCCCATAGTGGAAGAGCACCTCGGACAGCTGATACCACGCTTCCACGTCCTCCGGTTGGCGCCCGACGATTCCGCGGTACAGACGCTCCGCTTCTGGCGCATCGCCGGTGAGGAACGCGCGGAACGCCTCGAGCAGCTGGCGGTTGTGCGGCGATAATCGTTCGCCGTGTGATACCGCTTGCTCGGTGGCGTCGCGCGCCAGCTCCAGCTGCCCCGACCAGAGCGCCGCCACACCCAGCCGGTACCAGGCGAGCGCGAAGGTGGGGTCTTTCTCCACGGCGCGCTCATAGGCGTCCGCCGCCGGCGCGCGCCGCATCGCCCGCATCTGGCTCTCGCCCATCAGGTAATCCTTGAGCGCTAAGAAGGACGACGTCGTGGTGGCGGCGAGGCGCGCCAGGCGCGCCGCGGGCCCGGTGGCCAGGTCGGCCAACAGCTCGCGCGCCAGGTCATCCATGATCTCGAACAGCTGCGACGCCGGCCCCTCCACCGACGATCGTGTCACGAGGCCCGGCTCCTGGCCTGTCCGGTACATCGAGGCGTCGATGTGCAGGCGCCCACCCGCCTCGACGACGTTGCCGAAGACGAAGAGCCCGGCGCCCAGGGTCCGCGCCAGAAAGCGGGCGCGATCCAGGTCGAGGGCTCTGTCGGCGGCCCGGGCCTGCAGGCTGAGCAGCGCGTGCGGATCTACGCAGCGCAGGTCGCCGGCGCAGCGCAGCTTCGAGGTCAGCAGGTCGACGACCCCCTCGCTCAGGTAGCCTAGCTCGCGGTTGCCGTGGACGAGGAAGGGGACGACGGCGATGAGGTGGGGTGAAAGCTCGGGCGCCTCGCTGCGCTTCTCGGTGACGACCAGCCCTCCTTCCGCTCCGCGCTCGTAGACCCAGGCGAGGATCAGTGCCAGCGGGAAGCCGAGGATGGCGATGGCCAGCACCAGGCGCGTGGCCGAGTCCGGGAGATTCAGGGTGGGGAAGACGATGTCCGCGAGCTGGAGCGCGACGAACGCCGCGGCGGCATAGAAGGCGGCGGCGCGGAAAACATGCCTCCGTCTCAGCTCGACGGCGAAGTCGCGGACCCTGGCCAATCTCGTGGTCATGCGGCTCCCGGGCGATCGATGATGGGAAACGCAGGCAACGCCGGACGGTTGCTCGCGTTGAAGTTGGCCGCTTCAAATATAGTAAGAAAGTTACACCCGGGTTCGGTGCGGGGTCCGTCCCGCCGCCGGACCGGGCGCGGATCAGCGACGCTCGCGTGGCACGCCGCGGCGCAGATGGGCAATCTCCTCGCTCGGCCCCAGCACGAGCATGGTGTCACCGACCTTGAACAGGTAGTCGGCCCCCGGTGCCGTCTCCAAATGCTCGCTGCCGTCGCTCTGAATCTGCTTGATCATCAGCACGCTGGCATGGAATCGACCGCGGATGTCCAACTCGCCGATGCTCTTACCGATGAAACGGGGCGGCACCGCCACCTCGGCCACCACGGCGTCCCGCGCCGCCGGCACCAGCTCTACCGCGCCGAAGCCTTCCTGGCTGACCGCCGAGACCATCCCGCCCGCCATGTCTCGCTTGAACACCTCGGTGTTGTAGCGGTTGATCACGTCCTGCGGCCAAACCACGCCCACGATGCGCCCGTCCTCGATCACCGGGATCTCGCCGCGATACGCCCCCAGCAGGCGCATCACCTCGGCCAGCGAGTCGTCCGGCGCGAGGCGCGGGAACTGACCCTCGGCCATCACGTCCTCGGCGATGATCAGCGAGGCCAGCGAGGTGGGGTCGCGCATCACCGGCCGGATCTGCTCCGCCGTCACCACGCCGACCAAGCCCTCCGCCTCATCCACGACGAAGAGGGCGCTGCCGGGATGGTCGATGAACTTGGAGATCAGCGCGATCAGCCGATCGTGCGGCGAGACCGTCACCACCTGCGGCCGCATCACCTCGCGCACGGGAACGTGCTGCAGCACGTTGATCGCCCGGCCGCGGTGGATGTCCACGCCGCGCCGCAGCAGCTTCATCGTATAGATCGAGGCGCGCTGCAGCCGCGTGGCCAGCAGCGTGGCGATGATGCAGCTGATCATCAGCGGCAGGATGATCTTGTAGTCGCCCGTCATCTCGAAGATGATCAAGATCGCTGTGATCGGCGCGTGCGTTGCCGACGCGACGACCGCGCCCATCCCCACCAGCGCGTAGGCCCCGACGCCGGCCGTGCTGGTCGGCCACAGGTTGTCCACGACCTTGCCGACGGAACCGCCCAGCATGGCGCCGATGAACAGCGAGGGCGCGAAGATGCCGCCCGAACCGCCCGAACCGATGGTGATCGAGACCGCGAGGATCTTGAGCACCACCAGCAGCGCCAGAAAACTCCAGACGAAGCGGCCGTGCAGGGCTTCGGTGATCGCCTCGTAGCCGACGCCGAAGACATGGGGCACGAAGATGCCGATCAGCCCGATCATCGCGCCGCCGATCACCGCGCGCAGCGGTGGCGTGACGCGGACCCGCTCGAAAGCGTCCTCGAAAGCGTAGAGGGTGCGGGTGAAGACGATGGCCACCAGCCCCGCCAGGATACCCAGGCCCGCGTAGGCGAACAGCTCGGACGCGTGCACCAGGCTGTACCCTGGCACCTCGAACGCTGGAAAGTCGCCGAGGAAGTAGCGGCTGACCACGGTGGCGGCCACCGACGAGATGACGATGGGCGCGAACTGGGCGACGCCGAAGTCGCCGAGGATGACCTCAACCGCGAACAGGGCGCCCGCCACCGGCGCGTTGAAAGTGCCGGCGATCCCAGCGGCCGCTCCGCACCCGACCAGCGTGCGTAGCCGCCGCTGATCGATCTTCAGCCACTGGCCCAGCGTCGAGCCCAGCGCCGCGCCGATCTGTACGATCGGACCCTCGCGGCCCACCGAGCCGCCCGAACCGATGCAGATGCCCGAGGCGAGCAGCTTGGCGATGACGACGCGGGGGCGGATGCGGCCACCGTGGAGCGCGACCGCCGCCATCACCTCGGGCACGCCGTGACCCCGCGCCTCGCGGGCGAGGTGCCAGGTGATGAGTCCGACAATCATGCCGCCCGCCGCCGGGGCCGCGATCTTCCACCAGAACGGCAACCCGGCCACATAGTCGAGGCTGAACGGCGCGCGCCGCCAGGCGGCCCAGTTGACGGCGTCGATGAACAGGCGGAACCCGACGGCACCCAGTCCACCGAGCAGACCGAGCACCGTGGCGACCAGCACCATGTAGAGCTGGTCGGCTTGGGTGAGGCCGTCGCGGAGGCGTCTCAGTGGTGCGAGCGTCGCGGCTATCATCTTCGCTTTTGGTGGGTCGGGGACGGGGGTGGGGTCGGCGATGGGAGCCCTCCCGCTTCACCGCTCGCGTGCGCCCTTGGTGCTCGTGGTTCCCGCGTTGCCCGCTCGCGAGTTACGCTCGGAGGACCCCCATCGCCTCCCATTCAGCTTCCTCCAGGGCAAGGTCGCATCTCGAGTCTCGCACCCCTGAATCAGCCCCCGCCACGACCATTTATGTGCGAAGCGCGGTCCAGATCAGGCAGCCCCAACCGGCGAGGAACGCGACGCCGCCCAACGGCGTGATCGCGCCCAGCCAACGTATGCCGGTCAGGCTTAGCACGTAGAGGCTGCCGGAGAAGAGCAGCGTCCCGGCCACGAACAGCCAGCCCGCCGCGTTCGCCAGCGACCCGGGCCAGCGGGTCACCGCCCAGGCGACGGCCAACAGCGCCAGGGCGTGGAACAGCTGGTAGCGCACCGCCGTCTCGTACACGTCCAGCAGCTCCGGCGTCAGGCGGCCTCGCAGCCCGTGGGCGCCGAAAGCTCCGGCGGCGACGCCCAGCAGCCCCGAGAGCGACCCGAGGACGAAAAAAACTCGGTCCATACTAGAGCACCTTCGGTCTAAGCGGCCTGGTGTTGTGGCCCGGGGCCACCTCTGCGATATTTGTCTCCCCTATGTCGGCGGCCCCGTCCGAAACGACGGCCGCCGATTTGTTGATGGGCTATGAACCGTGCGCGTGCAAGAGCGGGGGGAGATGGAAGCGTCTGAAGACACGGTAAAGGCGGCCGCCCGGGACTGGCGCTCGGCCGCCATCCTGGTGGTCGACGACGAGCCCTCGGTCACCGCGGTGAGCTCGAAACAGCTCAGCCGCGACGGCCTCGCCTGCACTCAGGCCCACTCGGCGCAGGAGGGGCTCCAGCGTTTCGTCGAGGGCGGCTACGACGTCGTGGTCACCGATGTGAAGATGCCCG
>CAYGCC010000072.1:0-33953 GCA_964348165.1 uncultured Gemmatimonadota bacterium
ATCCACCGCCATGCCGATCGACAAAATGAGCCCGGCGATACCGGGGAGCGTCAGCGTAGCCTGCAAGCCGGCGAGGCCGCCCAACACGATCAGCACGTAGATCATCAGACCGCACACCGAGAGCAGACCCGCCAGGCGGTAGTAGGCGATCATGACCCCAATGACCAGCACGATGCCGATCAGCCCCGCCACCTCGCCTTGATCGATCGAGTCCTGCCCCAGCGACGGTCCCACCGTCCGCTCTTCGATGATCTCCATCGGCGCCGGCAGCGCCCCGGCCCGTAACACCAGGGCGATGTCCTGTGCCTCAGTCAGCGTCGCCCCGGTCCCGAGCTCGATCTGCGCACGGTCCCCCAGCACGTCGCGAATCACCGGCGGACTGCCCTGCACCTTGTTGTCCAGGATGATCGCCATGCGATCGCCGACGTGACGGGAGGTGCCGCGCTCGAAGATGCGGCCGCCCTGACGTGTGAGCTGGAAGGGAACGATCGGCGTCCCAAACTGTGGATCGCGGATCGCCTGCGCGTCGGTCAGGTACTCGCCGGTGATCAGCGGCTCGGCCTCGACGACGAAGAGCTGGTGGTAGATCTTGCCGGCCACGCTGCGGGTGTCGGTTCCCCAGATCAGCCGGACGTCCTTGGGGATCCGCGCCTTGACCTCAGCCAGCTCCAGATAGCTCTCCACGGTCTCGCGCTGCGGACCCTCGACCAGCAGCATCCCGTCCTCACCGGACTCGAGCAGATGAAGGCTGAGGGGCCGCAGCTGAGCCCGGGACGGCTCGCCGCCAGGCGCCGCGCCCGTATCGCGCTGCTGGAACAGCTCCTCAAGGCGCGGCGCACCTTCCGCGCGAGCCTCTTCCGGCAAACCCTCCGGGCCCAGGACGGCGACGATCACGCTGTCCAGCATGGCCAGCCGCTCGATCAAGGCCTGTCCGTCGGTGACGATGTTGAATTGAAGAAAAGCGGTCTGCTGGATGATCGCTTTGGCCCGGTCGACATCCGAGATCCCCGCCAGCTCGACGATGATCCGATCTGTGCCCACCCGCTGAATGGTGGGCTCGGAGACGCCAAACTGGTCGACGCGATTGCGGATGATCTCCCGCGCCCGGTCGGCGGCGTCCGAGCGAGCCTCGGCGGCCATCGCACCCTCCGGATCTTCGACCTGGAGGACGAGGTGGGTCCCGCCTCGAAGGTCGAGGCCCAGCTTGAGCGGCCACCCTTCCTCACCCCGGATCTTGGGCCCGACCAGAGCCCACAAGCAGACCAGGGAGACCGAGCCGATCAGGATCAACCGACCACGAATTCCTGAGAACATGCGTTGTTTCCGAGACCTTCCTTAAAGAAATGCCCTAGGCCGCTTCCACCTGGCGGTGCCCAGGGCGGGTCGAACCGTCTGCCAAGTCGGACCGTACCCGGCAGCTACTGCAACCAGTCGACCTTCATGGGGCCTGAACCCAAAAACGTGGCGTTCGTTGTCAGCCTTGTCAATCCTACCCCGCACCGCAAAACGAGCCGATGACCTACCAGGCGAGTTGCTGATCGCAGGACGGGCAGCGGGCGACCCCGAAGCTCACCGCACCTCCGCAACGGCGGCAACGAGGCGCACCCTCCTCGTCGGGCCTCCAGGCCCGCGGGTAGCCGGCGGAGAGTGCGGCGTAGAGGAACACGCTGGCCAGCACGAGCCCGATGAGGAACATGAGGGCCGGGACGCCCAGGAAGTTAGCGCTCGCATCGAGCGCCGTCTCTGGAGCTTCGAGCCATTGCGTCTGCAAGCGACGGGTGTTGATGAACAGCGGCACCATCAAGGTGAAGCCGAGCACCGCAAGAACGCTGTATACCAGACGGCGCACCGCCAGTGACATTTGGGGGATCCTCCGCTGATGGCAATGGGCCCGGCAGGACTCGAACCTGCGACCTACCGATTATGAGTCGGCTGCTCTAACCAACTGAGCTACGGGCCCGCCCGAAAACGACAATACCGGGAGGGCGGACAGAGCGTCAAGCCTGTCTCCTTGACAGCGCAACCGCCCGGGCAAAGTTAACGGGGGCGCGCTCTGCGCGCCTCGACTTCCCTGCCCCCCTGTGGAGGACGTCGCATGCGAATACTGATCGTCGGCGCGGGCGCCGTCGGTTTCTACCTGGCTCGCCAGATGTCGGAGGAAGGCCACGACATCGTGCTCGTGGACCGCGACACGGAGCGGGCGTCCTATGCCCAGGATCAGCTCGACATCATGGCCATCGCCGGCAACGGCGCCAGCGCCTCGGTGCTCGAGCAGGCCGGCATCCGCGAGACCGACCTCCTGGCCGCCGTCACCGATGTCGACGAGGTCAACCTGATCGTGTGCATGCTGGCGGCTCAGTATGACATTCCGACCAAGGTCGCCCGGGTCTCGAACCCCGACTACTTCACCGAACAGACGCGACGCCGCACCTCCGCCCCGCGCGGGGTAGACGTGATGATCAACCCCGAGCTGGAGTGTGCCCGGGAGACGTTCCAGCTGCTGCAATCGGAGCCCGCAACCGAGCTTGCCTTCTTCGCCGGTGGCCGGGTCCAGCTCATGGGGCTACGGGTGCACCCTGAGGCACCGGTGGTGGGCAAATCGCTGCGCGAGGTTTCGGCGAGGGTTGAGGATCGGCGCTTTCTCACCGCGGCCATCGCGCGCGACGGCGAGACGATTATCCCACGAGGCGATGATTGCTTCCAGGCGGACGATCAGCTCTATATCATCGGCGAATCCAAACAGATGTCCCGCGTGCTCGAGCTCGCCGGTTACCACGAGTTTCGACTGCGACGCGTGATGATCGCCGGCGGCGGCCGCACTTCCGTCTACCTCGCCGAAATCCTCCAGGACCACGACGTCGAGTGCACGATCATCGAGGCCGACCGCGCCCGCTGCGTCCAGCTTGCCGAGCAACTCAGCAAAACGCTGATCCTGCACGGCAACGCCACGGACATGGAGCTGTTGGAGATGGAAGGCGTCGAGGGGATCGATGGTTTCGTCGTCTTCACCGGGAGCGACGATACCAACATGCTCAGCAGCCTGCTGGCGAAGCACAGCGGAGTGCGCAAGGTCGTCGCGCTCATCAACAAGATCGACTACATCCCCCTCGTCACCCAGGTCGGCATCGACGCCGCCGTCTCGCCACGCCTTTCCGCCGTCAACACGATCCTCAAGTACGTGCGGCGCGGTATCGTGGTCTCGGTCGCCGCGCTCCGCGGCATCAACGCCGAGGTGATCGAGTTCAGCATCCTGTCGAGCTCGCGCGTCGCCGGCCGAACTCTGGCCGACATCGATTTTCCCGAGCACAGCCTAGTCGGCGCCGTAATCCGCGGCGAGGAAGTCATCATCCCCTCTGGACAGGTCTCTCTCGCCCCAGGCGACAAAGTCACTGTGTTGGCGCTGCCCGACGCGGTGAAAGCCGTCGAGAAGCTCTTCCAGTGACGCGAGCATGCTAAACGTTCGCGACATCCTCCACGTCGCCGGCCCTATCGTCGCGGCCGTCGGTGTGGCCATGGGGATCAGCGGCGTTGTGGCTCTGCTTCACCAGGGGACCGACGCCATTCCGCTCTTCCTCTCCGCCGGCGTCGCCGTCTTAGTCGGCTACGTGGCTCACCGCCTTTGCCCGCGACCGGATGATCTGTCGATCCGCGAGAGTTACCTGATCGTCAGCGTCGGCTGGCTCAGCGCCGCCGTCTTCGGCGCGCTCCCGTTCTGGCTCGCCGGCATCGCCTCTCCGGTCGACGCCTTCTTCGAGTCGATCTCCGGCTTCACCACGACCGGCGCCTCTATCTTCTCCGACCCCGGCTCGCTGCCCCGAGGCCTCCTCTTCTGGCGCGGCTTCAGCCAGTGGCTGGGTGGGATGGGTATCATCGTGCTGGCCGTGGCCGTCCTCCCCTTCCTGGGTATCGGCGGCATGCAGCTCTTCCGCGCCGAGGTGCCGGGACCCACACCCGACCGCCTGCAGCCGCGCATCTCCCAGACGGCTAGCATCCTCTGGCGAGTCTACGTGCTCTTTACCGCCATCCAGATCGGCCTCTATCTGATCGGCGGCATCGGCTGGTTCGACGCGGTGACCCACGCCTTCGGGACGATGCCCACGGGCGGCTTTTCGCCCCGGACCGAGTCGCTCGCCGCCTTTCGATCGCCGTTCATCCAGTACGTGACCATCGCCTTCATGTACGTGGCCGGCATCAACTTCTCGCTCCACTACCGGGCGCTGCGCGGCAAGCCGCACTCACTGTTGGCCGACGAGGAATGGCGCTTCTACACGCTGTTGCTGACCGTCGCCGTGGCGATCGTCCTGACCGCGCACCTGCTGGCGGGAAGCTTTGAGAACTGGGAGGAAGCGCTGAGGGCCTCCGCCTTCCAGGTGGTCTCCATCGGGACGACCACCGGCTTCGCCACCGCCGACTACGTCCGCTGGCCCGCCGTCACCCAGGTGGTCCTGTTCTTCCTCATGTTCGTCGGCGGCATGGCGGGATCGACCGGCGGCGGCATGAAAACCATGCGGCTCTGGGCGGCGTTGAAGCAGGGGGTCGTCGAGCTGCGCAAGCATCTGCACCCGCGGGCGATCCTGGTGACGCGGGTGGGGGGTCAGGTCGTACACGAAGGCGTGATGTTGAACATCCTGGCCTTCATGCTGCTCTTCGTCGCCTCGTTCATCGTGGGGGCCCTGCTGCTGACGGTTCTGGGGATCGACCTGGTCACCGCGGCAGGCGCGGCGGCGGCGGCGATCGGCAACGTCGGGCCGGGCCTGGCCGCGGTGGGGCCGGCGGGGAACTACTCCTGGTTTCCCGGGCTCGGCAAGGTGATCCTGGCGCTGTTGATGCTGCTGGGCCGGCTGGAGATCTACACGGTGCTGGTGCTCTTCCACCCGGAGTTTTGGCGGCGCTGACCGCGCAGCGCCAGCCGGCCCGACCGCGCGGCCGGCGCTCAGCGCAGCTCGATCTCCCCCTTCGCGCCCTCCAGCAGCTCGCCGATATCGGCGGCCAAATGATCGCTCGACCGCAGCTCATCGACCAACCGAGCCGCATCGGCCGGCGCCACGGTGATCAGTAGCCCCCCAGAAGTCTGGGCGTCGCAGAGGACGATCTCTTGCGTGGCGTTGAAGCTCGCCGTCCAGCGGAGCAGCGGCTGGACCCACTCGCGATTACGACGCGTACCGCCCGGCACCTGCCCGTCGGCGGCCAGCTCCCGAACGAGCGGAAGCAGCGGAACCCGCGCCAGCTCGACGGCCGCCGCCAGCCCGCTGGCGCGGGCCAGCTCGCAGAGGTGGCCGAGCAGGCCGTAGCCGGAGACGTCGGTCAGCGCGCCTACGTCGCGACCTCGCGCCGCATCGAGGGCGCGGACGTTGAGCTTCAGCATCGAGGCGACCGCCGCGTCGACGGCCTCCTGTGGCGCCGCCCCCTGTTTGATCGCGGTGGAGATGATCCCGGTACCGATCGCCTTGGTGAGCACGAGCCGGTCCCCCGGCCGGCCACCGCCCTTTCGATAGATCCGGTCCTTGGAGACGCGCCCGATCACCACCATTCCGTATTTGGGCTCGTTGTCATCGATGGAATGGCCACCGATCACCGCGACCCCCGCCTCGCGAGCCTTGTCGCGGCCGCCGCGGAGGATGTCGATGAGAACGCGTTTGTCCAAATGCGAGGGAAAAGCGACGATGTTGAGCGCGAACAGCGGCTCGCCACCCATCGCGTAGACGTCGCTCAGGGCGTTGGCCGCAGCGATCGCACCGAACGTGTAGGCGTCATCGACGATGGGCGTGAAGAAATCGAGACTGGAGACGATGGCTCGCTCCTCGTCCCAGGCATACACCGCGGCGTCGTCGGGGGCGTCGAGGCCGACGAGCACGTCAGCCGCCACTTCGCCACCGAGAGCCTCGAGCGCGTTGGCCAGGTCCGCCGGACCTAGCTTGCAGGCTCAACCGGCGCCATGACTGTACTGGGTCAGGCGCACGCGTTCCGAGCTGGGCGTGTTCATTTGGCGACCAACACTACGGACCGCGAACCCACGCGGTCAAGCGTGCTTGCGATTGCGCACGGCCCGGGTCAGTATCAACAGGGAGTACACACCCGAAGAAGGCGGCTGCGGCGTTGAACATCGATCCAAACGCTGAAGCGCGGCGCGCCATGGTTGACAAGCAGATCCGGCGCCGAGGTATCGTAGATGAGCGGGTGCTGGAGGCCATGGAGCGCGTCGAGCGGCATCGCTTCGTCCCGACCGATTACGACCACCTCGCCTACGAAGACTCCGCCCTGCCCATCGGCCGCGGACAGTCGATCTCCCAACCCTACATGGTCGCCGCGATGACTCAGGCGCTCGACCTGCAGCCCAACGCCCGGGTGCTCGAGATTGGGACCGGCAGCGGCTATCAAACAGCGATCCTGGCCGAACTGGTCGCCAAAGTCTTTACGATCGAGCGGTTGCCGGACCTGGCCGACGCCGCCCAACGCCTGCTTACCGCCATCGGCTACGACAACATCGAATTCCGGATCGGCGATGGGGCGAAAGGTTGGCCGGAAGAGGCGCCCTTCGATGGGATCCTCGTGACGGCGGCCGCCGCGGAGGTGCCGGCCGCCCTGCTCGAGCAGCTGCGCCAGAAGGCCTGCCTGGTCATCCCGGTCGGAGGGCCGCCGGACCAAGACCTCTACCAAATTCGCCGCGACCGCGACGCCTTCGAGCGCCGGTTTATCACGCGCTGCCGCTTCGTGCCGCTGATCGAGGACAGTTGATCGGGCCGCCGGCGGCGCGCCCTCAATCGATCAGTTCGACCTTGGCCCGCTCGACCCACCCCTCGCTGTCGCCGCCTCGCGAAACGCGCAGCCAGTCGCCCCGTTGCTCCTGCACCCGGTAGCCAGTGCCCGGCGCCGGCGAGGCCAGGACTTCGCTTTGGCGGACGGGCCCAGCCCTGAGCGACGAATCGACGCTGGCGATCACGGCGTATTGCGAGCGTGGATAGAGCAGCAACCCCGCGCACAGTCCGGCCAGGATCAAAGCCGTGACCCCACCCACGGTCATTGATCCGCGAGCCCAGCGGCGTCTCGCGATGAGGGCGCCGCAAGCGAGGAACCAAAACGTCGCGAACAGCAGGGCCAGCTCATCCCGCGACAGCGGCAGGGGCGGCAGCGCGCTGCCCACGACCGGATCGTCACCCACGACGAGATGCAGGTTGAAACGGGCGTCTCGGTCGCGCGGCCGCAGGCGAAGGGCGCGGATCCAGTAAGCCACGGCCTTGCCCCGCTGGTCGAGCTCGTAGTGGGCGTTGCCCAGGTTGTACAGCAAACTCGGGTCGCGCGGTCGCTCGGCCCGTGCCAACTCGAACAGCCCGGCCGCCTGTTGGTAATCGCCGCGCCCATAAGCGGTTAGCGCTTCGGCAAACCACCGTGATGCTCCGCCCGCCGACCCCTGCGCCAGCGCGGGCGGCGCCGATCCGAACAGGACCAGGGCGCCGGATAGCATGAGCAGCGTGACGCTCTTCGGCGCGGTGCTCCGTAGACTCTTCTCCGACACCGCCTCCTTGTCCACGAGGCCGAGCAGCCTTTGAGCTTCCCGCAACATCTCATGCGCGGTCTCCAGGCTCGCTGGCTCCGGTGTGTAGCGCAAGCGGGCGCAACGTTCCAGCAGGGCCACCAGCTCCAGCGCCACCGGGGGCGGCACACCCGCGTCCTCGAGGGCATGCTGGATCTGGACCACGCCGCGGCTGGCGAGCCCGGGCCGGTGCAACCGCTCACCCACCCAGTGAAGCACCATGGCGCGCAGCCGGCTGAAGAAGGTGGGATCCCGAGCCTCGGCCAGCGGGCGCAGATCGCGAAGCGCCTGCTGGCGGCCCCGCGGCCGCCGACGCCTGGGCTCCGGCCCACGGCGGCGAAACCGACCCAAACCGACGACGATCGCCAGAGCGGCCAGGGGAATCGCCTGGACGATCCAGAACTCGTCTCGGCTTGGCAGGTCGAGAGGTTGCCGGCCCGGCCGCGCTTTGACGAAACGTATCGCCGCGCCGCCCGGGCCGGGCTCCGTCGCCGCCGCGGGCGGCTCGACCAGCAGTGACACCGGTTCGGTGCGCGCCACGGCGTACGCGGCCGCGAGCGGATCGAAATACGGTAGCCCCAGCTCGGGGATCATGTACTGGCCGGCCCGCTCGGGAACCAGCACCCAGGAGAACTGCTTGTGCCCCGCGAACTCGACCCCCCGCAGCTGCACCTCGGCGTCCTCGCCGCCTTCGTAGACCCGCACACCGGGGATCTCGGGAAGCGGCGGACGGGCCAGCGAGCTGAGGTTGCCCAAGCCCGTCACCTCCAGGAATAAGTTCACCGCCTCGCCTGCCCGGAGATCGGAGCGATCGAACCAGATCTCCACATCGTAACGCCCCACGGCGCCCGCGAAGGCGCTGGGAGCATCTTCCCGGGGCAGCGGGCGGACCACGACGCGGGCCGGGGCGCTCTCGACCTGGAAGGTCTCGGGTGCGTAGATGAGGCCGCGGCGTACCTCGTAAACCACAGCGGCCGGCGGGATTTGCAGGACGCCGGGGCTCAGAGGAAAGAGCGCGCGGCGGTAGACCTGCACGAAATACTCGCGTCTGCCAACCACGCGACGTTCGGGGCGGGGCGATCCGGGAAGGTCCGCCGTCCAGAATCCCTCCACGTCCGGCGGGCGATATTCGGGCTGTCGCTGCAGGCGGCTCCGCACCAGCGGATCGAAGAACGCGGCCACCGTCAGCGTGACCTGCTGGCCGACGAAGGCCGTCTCCGGCTCTACCCAGAGCCTGACGGCGACCTCTTCCTCGGGCCTCGGCACCATACCGCCCGGTAGGCTGGCCGCCCCGCCCTCGCTCTCGACCACCAGCTTGAGCGCCAGCGTCTCGTGCAGGGCACCCTCCACCACCGCGCGGATCGGCGGTATCGTCAGCTCCCCGGCCTGGAGCACGCGCAGCGTGTATTCCCGTGAAAACTCGCGCACCGCCCCCAAAGACGGTGAGAAGCGAAATGTCGAGCGGTCCGAGGTCGAGAGTAGCTCGACGCCCTCCAGCTTCGGGTCTTCGATCTCTGGGCTGTGCAGGCCCCGGGCGCGCAACGTGATCGTCAGCAGAACGGTCTCGCCCACCTGCGCCGTCTGACGGTTCAGGCTCGCGCTGACCTGAACGTCATCGGCCTGCACGCTCAGTGCCGCCGCGAGTAACACGCAGAGAGGCTTAGCCATCACCAGTCCGGCCCGCTGACCCGCTGGCGCCGGCGCCTCAGCTTGTCGCGCTGCAGACCGCGCTCGCGCTCCTCCACGGCTCGCAAGATCTGCTCGGCCAACTCACGCGGCAGCGGCGCGTCGATCTGGTCCAGCGCCGTGCTCTCGGGCGGCGGCGCTATGCCGGGCTGCTGCGCGGGCGCTTGACCCGCCCCCTGTTCCGGGCGCCTCCCCTCGCCGGATTGGGGCTGCGGCGGTGTGGGTGTTGGCCTCCCCTCCGGGCCAGAGAACGCCTGCGACGGGTCTTCTTCCAGCCGGCGCATCGCCAGCTCCAGGTTCCAGCGGGCGTCTTCATCGTCCGGGTTGAGCAGCAAGGCGCGGCGGTAGGCTTCGATGGCGTCGAGGAGTCGCTGGACGTCATCGACCGCGCCGTCCTGGACGTGCGCATTGCCCAGGTTGTAGAAGGCGCGGGCCCGTAGCTCGGGTGACTGAGCCTCGAGCGCCGCCGTCAGCTGCTCTCTGGCCGCCACTGGATCGCCCTCCCGTAGCAGGGCGGTCCCGAGGTTGTACCGCAACCGGGGCGCGTCCTCCGCCGTTCGGCCGAGTGCCGTGCGGTAGCGCTCCACGGCCCGCGTGTAATCGCCGCGGCGAAAGGCGCGGTTGCCCGCCGCCTCCTGGCTCCAGAAGCGCAGGCTGAACGGAAAAAGCGCCAGCAGCAGCCAGGCCCCCACGGCCTTGATCATCGACTCCGCCTCCAGGCCCAAGCCCAATCCATGACCAGCAACACGAGAGCCCCGGCGATGAACCACTGGAAGCGCGGCGTCCAGCGAACGCCGCGGGTCACTTCGGTCCGCCCCCGACGCAGCTCCTCCAACGCCGACACCGTGCGCGCCACACCGCCCTCCTCGGCCCGCACCCAGAACCCGCCGGTCGACCGCGCCGCGCTGGCCAAAGGCTCTCGCATCAGCCGACTCAACACCACCTCGCCTTCCGGCGTGCGCTTGTAGCCGCCGATGCGCTGGCCCAGCCGGTCGTGCCGCGGAATCGGCTCGCCGCGGTCGCCGCCGATGCCGACCACGAAAAGACGCACCCCCGCGTCCGCCGCCTCCCGGGCCGCAGCCCGCACCGCACGCTCCTCGTCATGCGCCTCGCCGTCACTCAGCAGCACGATGGCACGATCGCCGCCCTCGGCGACGTCGCGGAGCAACAGCTCCAGCGCCGCCTGGATCGCGGCGGCCGGCGATGAGCCCGGCGTCCCGGCCAGCGTGGGGTCCAGCGAGTCGAGATACAGATGCAGCGCACCGTGGTCGGACGTGAGCGGCGACAGCAGGTAGGCGGACCCGGCAAACGCCAGCAGCCCGACGCGCTGGCCCGCCAGCTCGGTGACCAGACGGCGCCCCGCCAGCCGCTCTCGCTCCAGGCGGTTGGGCCGCACGTCCTCCGCCCACATCGACTCTGAGACGTCGAGAACCAGCGCGACGCTCAACGCACGGGTCTGCTCCTCCACCTCCTGCGCTCCCCACTGCGGCCCAGCGACGGCGAGGCCGATCAGCGCCAGCGCGGTCGCGATCAAGAGGCCACGCCGAAGTGGGCCGCCGCTCAGGTCGATGCGGGTCAGCCGCTCGAGCATACCCGAGCTACCCAGCGCATCGAGGGCGGCCCGGCGCCGGCGATGCCAAAGGTACACCAAGACGGCGCCCGCGCCGGCGGCGAGCAGGCCAATCCAGACCCAGAGCGCAAACTCGATCCTCACCCGTTACTCCTCAGCGGCTCCACGGCCACCCTCAGGCATAGAGCGGATAGCGGCGCACGCGTAACAACCATTCACCCAGCAACAGGAGTCCGGCCAGAACTACGAACGGACGGAAACGCTCGCTGAACTCGACGTAACGGCGCACGTTAACCGGCGTCTTCTCCAGTTCATCGATCTGCTGATAGATCTCTTCCAAGGCGCGCGCGTTGGTGGCGCGGAAGTATTGACCGCCGGTGATAGCGGCGATTCGGCGCAGCAGGTCCTCATCCAATCGCACCCGCATGTTGGCGTACTCGGTGCCCAAGGGGCCGGGCCCGATGGGGACGGGCGCCACGCCTTCGCTGCCCACCCCGATCGTGTAGGTCCGAACCGCATACGCCGCCGCGGCCCGGGCCGCGGTGATCGGGTCCACCTCTCCCCGGTTGTTCTCTCCGTCGGTGAGCAAGATCACGATCTTCGATTCTCCCGGCGTACGACGGAGACGGTTGGTCGCCGTGGCCAAGGCCGTACCGATCGCCGTGCCGTCCTCGAGCATGTCCGCCCGCAACTCGTTGACCGCGCGCTCGAGGATCTCGTAGTCGATGGTCACCGGAACCTGAGTCAACGCCTCACCAGCGAAAGCGATCAGGGCGATGCGGTCGTACTCGCGACTCCTCACAAACTGCAGCACGGTCCGCTTCGCGACCTCGAGGCGATCGAGCGGCTGCAGATCGAGCGCTAGCATCGAACTGGATACATCGACCACTAGCGCGATGGCGATCCCTTCGGCCTCGACCTCTTCAGCTGTCACGCCGGTGCGCGGTCGCGCCAGGGCGACGATCAGCAGCAGAACCGTGAGCCCGCGAAGCACCGCTGGCAGAGCGGCCAGCCAGCGGCTGCGTTTGCGCGCCGCCTCCGCCGCCACCACGCCCCGCGAGTACCGGAAGCCGCCCAGCCTTCGTCCCGCCAGCCACCAGAGCGGGAACACGATCAGCAAGGCCAGCGCCCACGGCGTCTCAAAGCTCATGAGCCCTCCGCCTGCGGGTCGTCCGCATCCTCGACGTCGAAGATTCGCTCGATCTCGGCCAGCTCGCCGTCCTCGGCCAGCTGTTCGTCGCTGCCGTCCCGTCGCGCTTCGCCGTCCTCCGGTCGCTCCACCTCCACGGTCGGCGCCGGTGGCGGCAGGCGCTCGAAACCCTCGAGCCAGCGGCGCGCCTCTGCCAGCGCCCGTTTCGCGTCCGCGACCTTCGGCCGCCAACGCGCGAACTTCGCCATGTCCGCCCCACCCAAGAGCGCGCTGAGCGCCGCCAGTTCCGCCGGCTTGACCCCGTCAACGCTCACCGCCGACACCAGCTCCAGCGTGGTCAGCTCGAGCCCCCAGCGTCGGTCGGTCTCGGCCAGGAAGGAGCGAACGATCTGTGACAGGGCGGAATAGAAACCTTTCAACTCACCTGCCTCGGCCATCCCGCTCTCCTCGAGCGCGGCGATGGCCGCCAGCGCCCGCTGACGGGGCGGCGGGCCGGCGGGCACGGGGACCGGAAGCGCCGCGCTTCTCCAACGCATGTAAACGGCGGCGGCGGAAAGCAGCAGCAGCGCCAGGGCGGCGCCGGCCAGCTTCTCTCGAACGCTCCAATTAGCGCCCACGACCTCGGCGGCTGGCTTCCAGGCCAGCGTGTCCGGATCGGCGGCGGCGGGGAGCACCGAGCCCACGTGCAGGGTGAGCTCGGGGATCGTGATGCGCCGTTCCGCCGCGCCGGCGAGCACCCGAACCTCGGCGCCCGGCAGGCGCAGGTCGCCTAGCGTCCACGCGGCCAGCTCGTAACGCGCGATCCAGGTGCCGGCTGGGTGCGCCTCTGCCAACCGTGTGGGCGGCCCCAGAGCGGTCACGTCTCCGGTGTCAGGCAGCTCGGGAAAGATGACCTCGGCGTCGGGTGGCACCTCGCTCACCGACAACGTCAGAGTGACCCGCTGGCCGAGGCGCACCGTGTCGGCCGTCAGCTCGGCCACGACCCTGGCGCCGGGCTGGCTCGCGGGGGTCTGCACCGCCAACAAGGCGACGACCAGCACCCAGGCGCTCATCGAACCAGCTTCCGCTCGCGCGTCCGGAAGAAGTCGATGAGCGCCGGGACGTACGAGCGATCGGTTTGAATGTCGATTTGGTCCACCGACAATCGATTGAGCAGGCGGCGCAGCCGAACATCCTCTTCGTCCGCCAGGTGCTCGAACTGTTCGCGCACGAAACGGCTTCCCGAGTCGAGCACGATCCGCTCGTCGGTCTCGGCGTCGATGAGATCGAGGTAGCCGACATCGGGCAGGGACCGCTCGCGCGGATCCGATACGGTGATCGCGACCAGATCGTGTCGCCGGCTGATCACCTTCAGTGAGGACTCGAAGCCGTTGTCGAGGAAATCCGAGATCAGGAAAATGATGGCCCGGTGGCGGAGCAGGCGCCCCAGGTAATCGAGGGCGACGGCGAGGTCGGTGCCCCGGCCTCGCGGCTTGAACGCCAGCAGGTCGCGGATCAGGCGAAGCGCATGGCGGCGGCCTTTCTTGGGGGGGACGAACTGTTCGATCCGGTCGGTGAACAGCAGCAGCCCGACCCTATCGTTGTTCTTGATCGCGGCCATCGCGATGACGGCCGCGACCTCCGTGGCGGTCTCCGCTTTGAAGCGCCCCCGCGTGCCGAATTGCTCGGAACCGGACATGTCCACCGCGAACAGCACCGTGAGTTCGCGCTCCTCGGTGTACTTCTTCACGTAGGGGTGGCCCATGCGGGCCGACACGTTCCAATCGATCGTCCGGTACTCGTCGCCGGGCACGTACTCGCGCACCTCGGCGAACTCCATCCCCTGCCCTTTGAACACCGACTGGTACTCGCCGCTGAACACGGTATTGACCAGACCGCGCGTGCGCAGCTCGATCAACTTGACCTGGCGCCGCACCTCGCGGGGTACGGCGGTCGTGGTGGGGGATGCGTTCATTTGCGGCTACGAGTATCGAGCATCGAGTTCCCAACCGAATACCCAATGTCGAATGTCCAATAACCAATGCTGAAGTCGATCAGTTCTTCAGTATTGAGCGTTGAACATTGGACATTCGATATTCTCTCTAAGGCGCTGAGCAGCTACGGAACCTCCACCGCCTCCAATATCCGCCGTACGATCTCGTCCGACTTCACCTCTTCCGCCTCCGCCTCGTACGTCGTGATGATGCGGTGGCGCAGCACGTCCAGAGCCACCGCCTTCACATCGTCCGGTATCACGTAGCCCCGCCCCCGCAGGTAGGCGTGCGCCCGGCACGTCTGGGCCAGATAGATGCTGGCACGCGGCGAGGCGCCGTACTCGATAAGCGGAACGAGCTCGGGTAGCCCGTAGTCCGCCGGCTGGCGGGTCGCGTGTACCAGATCCACGATGTAGTCGGCGATCTTGTCGTCCATATACAGCGAGACGATCGCGGATCGCGCTCGCAGAATCGCCTGCGGCTCGGTCACCGTCTCCACGGGGATCGGCTCACCCGGCGCCATACGCCGCATGATCTCTTTTTCCTCATCGCGCGTCGGATAGCCGATCCGGACCTTTAGCATGAAGCGGTCTACCTGCGCTTCCGGCAGCGGGTAGGTCCCCTCTTGCTCGATGGGGTTCTGAGTGGCGAGGACGAGGAAAGGCTCGCTGAGCGCGAAGGTCTCGCCGCCGAACGTCACCTGCTTCTCCTGCATCGCCTCGAGCAACGCCGATTGCACTTTCGCTGGGGCCCGGTTCACCTCATCGGCCAGGATGATGTTGGCGAAGAGCGGGCCTCGCCGCGGCTCGAACTCGCCCGTCCGCTGGTTGTAAATCATGGTTCCGATCAGATCGGCGGGCAGCAGGTCGGGCGGGAATTGGATGCGTTGGAAGCCGGTGTGGATCGTCTCGGCGATGGTGCGAATCGTGAGCGTTTTGGCCAATCCGGGCACGCCCTCCAGCAGCACGTGACCTCCGGTCAGCAATCCCAGCAGCATTCGTTCGACCATATACTCCTGGCCGACGATCCGTTTGCGCACCTGCCCCAGTATCGATTCGGCCAGTTCCAACCCGGACGCACCGACGACCGCCTCGCGGACCGTCCCCTCCTCCAACTCGACCTTGTTCGCCTTAGCCATCCGTCGAACCGTTTCCTTTACAGCTCGTCATCGCATCGGCGGCTCAGCGCTTCACCCGTTCGCCGCCGTCCTCGCGCTTCATCACCCAGGCCGCCGCCGCTCCGGGGCGTATCGACTCGTCGCGGCTGGCGAGGTCGGCGTCGGAGACCGAGCCCGCATCGGGGCCCGGCGCCGACCTGACTTCCTCGGTATAGCGGCACACCCGCTGCCGCCACAGCTCCCAGTTGGACGGCCGCAGGTCGACCCAACCGCGCGCGATCAAGCGCTCGTCCACCGTCCCTCCCGCCTCGGGCCGCGCCTTGATCTCGGGCCCGCGCCAGACACGCACGCCGTCGGCGCTAATGATCGGGAGCCCAATCGACAATATCGCTACGCGCGTGTCCTCGCGCTCGCGCAGCAACGCCTCGGCGTCGGCCGCCGTTCTCTGCGGGTCGAGTCTGGCCGCCGCGCCCAGCGTGCCGTACAGCCGCTCGAGGATGTGTGCCTCGAACAGCAGCTTCGAGAGACGAGGTGGGCCCAACATCTCGAAGGCCACGCTGCGGATGCCGTGTCGCTCCTCCAGCTCCTCGAGGCGTCTCAGCGCCAGCTCACGTAGCACGCCGCCACGATACGTGGGGCCCATCGATGCGCTGTCGATGGCCGACACCACATCGAGACCCGTCGGCTGGCCGCGAATCTCTCGCAAGACCGCGGTGGCGATCTCCTCGGGCGTCACCAGTTCCATCAAACCCAGCGACGAGATGGTTTCGAACTCGTCCCGGCTGAACAGCCCGTTCTCGCCCATGTCGATGTACACCGACTCCAGAGACCCCTCCAGCTTCGTCCAGGAGGGCGCGCCATCGTCCAACGCGCGCTCGAAAGGGATCGGGGCCGTGGCGTCGTAGCGCTGGATCAACTGACCGCCGCAGCTGATCGGTCCCATGCCGATGCGCTTCCAGGCGATCGCCGCCATGGGCTTGATCTCTTTTACCGCCGGTGCCCCCGGTGTGCGCGCCGTGAGGAAGAGCAGCAATGAGTGGGCGCCGGCCACGCTCGACTTCGCCAGCAGCATGTCGGAAGGCCGCTGCTCGGAGTGGGTGAACGGCACGTTCAGTCCCATGCCGCCGGTCCCCGAGGTGCCGATCTTCAGGTAGAAGTCGACGCCGGCCTCGCGAAGCGCCTCCAGCAGGATGCGCACGTGCCTTATCAGCTGGGGCAAGTAGATGCTCGCCAGGTGCCGCTCCACCGTGTCGGTCACATCGCCCGCGTCGCCGAGCGCCCGCCGCACGTTCGCCACGCTGCTGAAGACGTCCTGGTAGGCGATGGCCGTGGCGGTGTTCACACAGTCCACCACGATATCGGGCCGTTCCTTCACCAGTAACTGGTAAAGGAAGGAGCGTTGCAACCGTTCCCGGTCCAGCGGACCGTAGACGTCATCGAGCAGGTGACGCCGTCGCTCGGCGGACTCGACCAGATCACGACGCCGCTCGTCCTTGAACTGCGCCGCCACGAAGAGATCGCCCCAGGCCGCCGCGATCTCGGTCCCTCCGCCCGCACGTTCCAGAAGCTCGGCCAGGCCGCGCTCGGTCTCAGGCTGAGTTAAGGCGGTTATCGTGAGCCGCGCCGGCTCGTAGCGCAGCATCTCGCGGGCGATGGCCAGACCGACCAGACCCGAGCCCCCCAAGATCAGCACTCGTGTATCACGTATCTCCATCCGATTCTCTCAAGCCAACCGCCGCTCGTAATTCCTCTACCTCGGCGGCACTCAATTCTCTGTGTTCTCCGGGCCGCAACGATCCGAGCTCGACCGGACCGAACGACGTTCGCACCAACCGCCGTACGCGCAGGTCGACCGCCGCCAGCATGCGGCGGACCTCACGCTTGCGCCCTTCGCGTAACGTCAAGCGGATCTCCGACACGACGACCCGACCCTCGCGACCGCGACCTTCCGTCGCCCCGACTTCGACCTCCTCCGCCCGGGCCAGCCCATCCTCGAGCTCGACGCCGCGTTTCAACCGGCGCACCTCCGCCCGACCTACAGGACCGTCGACCTCGGCCAGGTAACGCCGGGGAATCTCGAAGCTGGGGTGCAGTAAGCGGTGAGCCGCTTCCCCATCGTTGGTGAAGATGAGCAGCCCTTCGGTCAACCGGTCGAGCCGGCCCACATGAAAAAGCTCTTTCAGGCCGTCCGGCAGAACAGCATACACCGTAGGCCGCCCACGAATGTCTTGCCGCGTCGTCAGGTACCCGGCCGGCTTGTAGAATGCGACCCAGCGCTCCGGCTGCAGGTCGACGCGCACTCCGTCTATCCGCACCACCTGCACGCCGGGTGTGACGCGCAGGCCGAACTCGGTGACCACGACCCCGTCCACGCTGACCCGGCCGTCGGCGATCAGGCGTTCGCCCTGCCGTCGTGACGCGACGCCCGCCCGCGAAAGGTATCGCTGCAGGCGCAACGCCGAGCGCGGGTTCAGCGCCTGGCGCGTCATTCTTCGGGGCGCAGGCTGATCTGGAGGTCCTCGGGCTGGGGAAGGTCCTCCAGCGAGCGCAGGCCGAAATGATCGAGGAACTTCCGCGTCGTCCCGTACAGCATGGGGCGGCCGAGCCCCTCCGCCCTTTCCACCACCTCGATCAGGTCCCGCTCCTGAAGATTCCGCAGCACACCCGCCACATTCACTCCGCGCAGCTCTTCGATCTCCAGCCGACTCACCGGCTGCCGGTAAGCGATGATGGCCAGCGTCTCCAGCGCCGCGCGCGAGAGACGGGTCGTCCGAGTGACGGAATCGAACTGCTCCAGATAGGGCGCGTATTCCGGCCGCGTGAGGATCTGATAGCCGTCGCCGAGCGGATAGATCTGAAAGGCACGCTCCTCTCGCTCGTACTCCTGGCACAGCTCGTTGATCGCCGCCTCGACTGCCGCCGTGGTGAGATCGCCGCCGGCCCGGGCGATCTCCGACGGCGCCAGCGGCGACTCGCTGGCGAACAGGACCGCCTCGACGATTCGCGTCGCTCTCATGGCGTTCCCCCGCCTTTGCGGCGCGAGATCCAGAGGCTACCGAAGTGCCGTTCCTGGCGGAGCCGCACCTGCCCGCGCTTCGCGAGCTCCAGACAGGCGAGGAACGACATGACGGCGTGGACGCGGGTCTTCCAGCGCCGGATGAATACCTCGAACGGCACCCGCACCCTCCGCTTCAGCTGCTCCAACCACAGCTCGATCTTCTGGTCGACGGTCACCGGTCGCACCGGCGCCCGATGTGGTCGTCTGAGCGGCGGCGGCGGCAGCGACAGCGCAACCTCGAGAAACTCATCCAGGTCGAGTTCCAGCGGCAGCTCCAGCTGCTCCGCTGGAGGACGCGGCTCCACGTAGCCCTTGGCGAAGTGCTGCGCCCGCTCGGCCTCGGCGTTCGAGAGCGTGTAGGCGATCTCTCGAAACAGCTCGTATTCCAACAACCGCCGGACCAGCTCGGTCCGGGGATCCTCGTCCTCCCACAAATCGCCGCGCCGTGGCAGGAGCAACTGCGCCTTGATGCGAACGAGCGTAGCCGCCATCTCCAAGAACTCGCCGGCGCGCTCCAGCGTCAGGCGCTGTTCGACGCCCTCGATCGCCGAGATGAACTGCGCGGTGATCTGCGAGATCGGGATGTCAAAGATGTCGATGTCTTGGGAACGGATCAGGTGGAGCAGCAGATCGAGGGGACCCTGGAACGCCTCGAGATCGACGACGAATTGGTCGTGGCTCTCGGCGATGCGCGAGCTCGTGGGCGTCGGTAGCCGCATCCCCTCCCCTTCGGGCTCAGGCCCGCCGGCCGACCGCCGCGGCCCGCCTACGCGCTGTTGAAACGATCACCGTTGAAGACGGTAAGAGCGCCGAAATTGCCTGTCAAAGCTAGGGTTTCGCGGCTTGACACCCCTCCGCGGCCTGAATATCGTTACGCCGCCTCAGCATCGTGGCCGGTGAGCGAGGCGGGCCCAGACGAGGCCCGCCTCCACGCCACCTTTCAGACGCGCGAACTGGAGAAGACGTGCCCAACACCAAGTCAGCCGCCAAGCGCCTGCGCCAGAACCTGCGCCAGCGCGCCAGCAACAAGGCCGCCCGCAGCCGCCTGCGGACGGCGGTCAAGAAGGTGCGCGCCGCCCAGGAGCCCAAGAAGGCGCTGGAGCTGTTCCGCCAAGCCTCCAGGCTGCTGGATCGCGCCGCCAATCGCGGCATCATCCACCGCAACCTCGCCGCGCGCTCCAAGAGCCGCCTGGCCGCGCACGTGCGCCGGCTGGGCGGGAATCCCTGACGCGCCCCTCGATCAAGACACAGCCGGCCCGGCGCTGGCCGAGCCGGCCGAATGTGCGGCGCCGAGTGATCGCTGACGCTGGCGCCATCTGCTCACCGTAGCGTTTCTGAAAAACGCGGCTTACTCCGCCGGCAGCTCTTCCCCACACTCGGTGCAATACCACTCGGCAGGATCGTTCGCCGCCGAACAGTGAGGACAGATGATCGTCTGCGGCGTGCCGCTGCCATGCCGCTCGAGGAACGAGAACGACTCTGACTCCTCGCCACCGCTGAGCGAGAGCGATTCGAGAAACTCGAGCTCATCGCCGACGGCCGCTCCCTCACCCGGCGCCGTCGTCTCCTGGCCGGCACCCGCCTGCTGGGCGCTGGCCTTTGGCTTGACGACCGCCTCTTCCGGGCTCTTGTCCTCGAGCACCAGCTCCTCGAGCGACAGATACCCCTCATCGTCGAACGCCGGCTCTGCCGGCGCCTCGGCCGCCCGGGGTTCCGCCGGTTTCTGAGCGGCCGGCCGCTTCGGCGGCGTGGGCGGCGCTTTCGGCGTCTTCGCTTCGGCGACGGGCTGCGTTGGTTCCGCGGGGCGCGGGGGCGCGGCGGGCTTGGCCTTCGCCTCGGGCTTGGCCTTCGTCTCCGGCGTGGCCGCGGCTTTCGGCGGAGCCTCCGCCTTGGGCTTGGCGTCGGGGCTCTGGAGCGACGCTAGGATCTGCTCGAGGCGTGCGATATCGGCGCGCGCCTTCTCCAGTTCCTTCTCCGACTCCTTTAGCGCGCCGAGCAATCGGCCCTCGAGGTCTTTCCACTCGCCACCGTCGCTGTACTCGCCAACGCTGTGCCGCAACCGCGCCTCCTCGAGCTTTTCCGACCGGTTTTCTCGCTCCTTGTCCAGGTCCGCGACTTCGCGTTCGGCCTCCTTGAGCTTGGCCCTCAGCGCATCGCTGTGGGCCTGCAGCTTTACGACGACCTCGTCCAGGCGTATCTGATAGTCCTGCTGCACGCGCTCGAACGCCTGCTTCGACGCCGTCGCGTCTTGCGACGTCTTGAGTCGGTCAAGCCAGCTCTGATACTTCTCGCGGTCTTTGAGAAGCTGATCGACTTCTCGGGTCACATCCTCAGACATCCTCGCTCACCTCGACACCGACGCGGCCACCCGCTTGCTTCCCATCCGGTCGTAAACCGGCCGACCGCCGACCAAAGTCATAGCCACACGACCTACGAGCTCCTGGCCGGCGAACGGCGTGTTCCGGCTCAGGCCGCTGAACTCATCCGGGTTGCAAACCCAGCGCTCATCCGGATCGAAGACGGCCACGTCAGCCACCGCGCCCTCGGCCAGCGTCCCAGCCGCGAGCCTGGCGATCGACGCGGGTCGACACGACAGCCGTTGGATGAGGTCCGCGAGATCCAAACGGCCGCTCAACACCAGCTCGCGGATGCAGACCCCCAGCGCCGTCTCCAGCCCGACGACGCCAAACGGCGCGTCGTCGAACTCCCGCTCCTTATCCTCATAGTGGTGCGGTGCATGATCGGTCGCAATGCAATCGATGACCCCCTCGACCAACGCGTCCCGCACGGCGCTCACGTCGGCCGCCGAGCGGAGCGGCGGGTTCATCTTCGCCTCCGTCCGGTAGCCGCGGACCGCCTCGTCGGTCAAAGCCAGGTGATGCGGTGTCGCCTCGGCTGACACGCGCGCACCGCGCGCTTTGGCGGCTCGAATGATGTCGACGGCGCCGCGAGTGGAGACGTGTTGGATATGCAGCTGGCCACCGGTGAGTTCCGCCAGGATGCAGTCGCGCGCCACCGCGACGTCCTCCGCCGCATTGGGGATTCCGCGCAGACCGAGCGCCGTGGACACGGCCCCGTGGTTCATGACGCCGTTGGCGCTGAGCCGTAGATCCTCGGCGTGGGAGAAGTAGGGGATCTCGAAGGCCTGAGTGTACTCGAGCACCCGGCGGGCCAGGCTCGAGTCCCAGACGGGACGGCCATCGTCAGTGACCGCCACGGCTCCCGCCGCGACGAGCTCACCGATTTCGGTCATCTCCTCTCCCAACAAGCCGACCGACACCGCGCCGACCGGGTAGACATGGGCGAAGCCAGCGCGCTGCCCCTCGGCACGCACGAACCCCACCGCCGCCGGATCATCGATGGGCGGCCTGGTGTTGGGCATGGCGCAGATCGAGGTGAAGCCGCCGGCCACGGCCGCCCGGGCGCCCGAGGCGATCGTCTCCTTGTGCTCGTCGCCCGGCTCGCGAAGGTGCACATGCAGATCGACCAGGCCGGGCGCGACGACGAGGCCCGAAACCTCGACGACGACGGCGCCCTCGGGCGGCTGCAGCTCGCGTCCGATGCCCGCGACCCGCCCCCCGACGACCAGCAGGTCGAGCCGGTCGTCCAGCCGCTGCGACGGATCGATCAGCCGGCCACCGCGCAACAGGATCGGGCGCGTCATGCGCGGTTCTCCCGCTTGGCAGCTTCCGCCCGCTCCGGCGGCCCGCCGGTGAGCAGGTAGAGCACGGCCATGCGCACCGCCACGCCGTTGGTCACCTGCTCGAGAATCACCGAGTGCGGCCCATCGGCGACGTGCGAATCGATCTCGACCCCACGGTTCATCGGACCCGGGTGAAGGATGAGAATATCCCGAGGCGCTCGTTCCAGCCGTGTCAATGAGACGCCGAAGAAGCGGTTGTACTCTCGGAGCGAGGGGATGTACCCGGCCTTCATGCGCTCGAGCTGCAGTCGGAGGACGTTCAGCACCTCTGCCCACTCGATCGCCTCTTCCACCCGCTTGAACACGTGTACGCTCAGCTCTTCGATACCCGGCGGGATCAGCGTCGGCGGCCCGCACACCGCGACTTCCGCCCCCAGCTTCAGCAAGCCCCAGATATTGGACCGGGCGACACGCGAATGCAGAATGTCCCCGACGATGCAGACCCGTCGCCCATCGACGTTCCCAAGGTGGTCGCGGATGGTGAGGATGTCGAGCAGCGCCTGGGTGGGGTGTTCGTGCTGGCCATCGCCCGCGTTGATCACGTTTGAGGGGATCCGGTCGGCCAGGAACTGCGCCGCGCCGGAGGAGCCATGGCGAATCACGACCATGTCGATCCGCATCGCCTCGAGGTTGCGAGCCGTGTCGACCAGGTTTTCGCCCTTCTCCACCGACGAGCCCGACCCGGAGATGTTGACCGTGTCGGCCGACAGCCGCTTCTCAGCGAACTCGAACGAAACGCGCGTGCGGGTGGACGGCTCGTAGAACAGGTTCACTATCGTCTTGCCACGCAAGACCGGAACCTTCTTGATCGGTCGCTCACTGATCTCCTTGAAGGGCTCCGCCACATCGAGGATGGTCGTGACCTGCTCGGCGGTCAGCCCCTCGAGCCCCGTGAGATCTTTGCCGAAGCTTACCGCTGTCGTCACCCCTTCTCGGTCCTTCGCAGTTCCACCGCCAACACACCATCTTCCTTCGGTACCAGCACCGCCACATCCTCGGCCGGCATCACGTCGAAGTGCCGTCCCACGAAGTCGGGCTGGATCGGCAGCTCGCGTCCGCCCCGGTCGACGAGCACGCAGAGGTAGATGCGCGCCGGGCGCCCAAAGTCGGCGAGGTGGTCCATCGCCGCGCGCGCCGTGCGACCGGTGTAGCACACGTCGTCCACGATCACCACGGCACGCTCATCGATGTCAGCCGGAATGTCGCTCGAGCCGATGACAGGGCGTGGCCCGATGACGCTCAGATCGTCGCGGTAGAGGGTGATGTCGAGGGTCCCGAGGGGGACATCCTGACCCTCGCTTCTCTCGATCTCTTCCGCCAGCAGGTCGGCGAGTTCGACGCCGCGACGGTGAATGCCAACCAGCACCAGGTCCTGCGTCCCGGCGTTCTTCTCCACGACTTCGCGGGCCATGCGCGCCAGAGCGCGCCGCACCGCCCGCTCGTCCATCAAGACAGTGTTCGGCTCGGTCTGCACCTCTTCCCCCATCCCCACCACGCCGGCGGGCCGCTGGCAGTATAGCTGCATACCTGCAGGAGTGTCAACGCGTTAGCCGCCCCAACAGGGCGTCGGCCGGATCTCTTTACAAGCCCCCGGCGTCTTCCCTATGATCCCCCGGCCTTCAAACCTGGACCCACGCCCATGAACCGAACCGCGAGCATCGGTCTCCTCTGTCTCCTCGTCGTCGTAAACCCCGCCGACCTGGCCGCCCAGCAGGAGGAGGCGGGTCTCGAGTTGCGTGGCCCGCACACGGTGCTCGCACACGTCCCCTTCCAACTGCGATTCGTCAACCCGAGCACGACCGACTCGCTGGCCTGGCGTCTGGTGCGAGCGCCTGACGGCGCGACGCTCGCCAGCGGGGTCGCCGGGCCGAGCGCCGAGGTGGAGGTCTTTGATGTCGAACTGGGAGGCCGCGACGACCTGCCGCTGACGGTGATCACCCCGAGCGCCGAAGCCACGCTCAGCCCGCTCTTGCTTCCCGGTTGGTTCAGCCTCCTGCCGCCGCTGCTGGCGATCGCTCTGGCGCTCATCACCCACGAGGTGGTGATCTCGCTCTTCGCCGGCGTCTGGCTGGGCGCCTTCTTCGTCGCCGGCCTCAACCCGTTCGCCGCGATCCTGCGCACCATCGATGGGTTCATCCTGCCAGCGCTGGCCGATCCCAACCACGCCGCGATCGTGCTCTTCAGCTTGTTGCTGGGCGGGATGGTCGGCCTGATGGGGCGAAGCGGCGGCACGCTGGGCATCGTCGAGGCGGTGGCGCCGCTGGCCACGAACCGCCGTCGCGGACAGCTCGCCACCTATCTGGCCGGCCTCGCCATCTTCTTCGACGATTACGCGAACACGCTGATCGTTGGCAACACGCTCCGACCCATCACCGACCGGTTGCGCATCTCGCGCGAGAAGCTGTCGTATGTCGCGGACTCGACTGCCGCCCCCGTCGCCGCGATCATCTTCGTCTCGACCTGGGCCGGCTACGAGATCTCGCTCATCGCTGACGGGCTGAGCACCGCCGCCGCCCAGGTCGCCGGCAGCGACCCGACCCTCGCGGGCGAGCTCGCGGCCGCAAGCCCGTTCTCCGTGTTCATCCAGACGATACCGTACCTGTTCTATCCGATCCTGGCCCTCTCCATGGTCTTCCTGGTCGCCTGGACCCAGCGCGACTTCGGACCGATGCTGGCCGCCGAGCGCCGGGCCGCCCGCGGCGGCGGCCTGTATCGGGACGGGGCGATGCTGCTGGTCGACACCAGCACGGAGCTGCTGGAGCCGCAGGAGGGCGCGCCGCGCCGCTGGTTCAACGCGGCGATTCCGGTCCTGACCGTGGTGGCCGTGGTCCTCGGCGGGCTTTTCGTCGACGGGCGCAATTCGCTGGGGCGGCCCGGCTCGCTGACCGAGACGCTGGGCGCGGCCAACCCCTTCAACGCGCTGCTCTGGGGCGCTCTGGCGGGGGTGCTAGCGGCGTTCGTCCTGGCGACGGCTCAGCGGATCCTCAAGGTGAAGGAGGCGATCGATGCCTGGGCCAACGGCCTTCGCGCCATGGTTCTGGCCATCGTCATCCTGGTGCTGGCCTGGTCGCTGGGCGCGGCGACCGAGGCCGTGGGCACGGCGCCGTACGTGAGCCACATCTTGGAGACGGCCGGCTTCCCACTGCGGCTTCTACCGGTTTCCGTCTTCGTGGCCGCGGCGGTGATCGCCTTCGCCACGGGCACCTCCTGGGCGACCATGGCCATCCTCATCCCGCTGGTCATCCCGCTGGCTGTGGCGCTGGGCGGCGGCGCCGGGTTCGGCGGCGAGGCGCATTACACGGTGCTGTTGGGAACGATCTCATCGGTACTCGCCGGAGCGATCTTCGGCGATCACTGCTCGCCGATCTCGGACACCACCGTGCTCAGCTCGATGGCCTCGGCGTCCGATCACGTCGACCACGTGCGTACCCAGTTGCCGTACGCCCTGCTCGTGGCGGTTGTGGGCATGGCGCTGGGAGATATCCCCACGGCATACGGGGTGCCGTGGATCATCTCTTATCTGCTGGGGATCGCGGTCTTGATCGCGGTTCTTAGATTCTTCGGGTCGCCGGTGGCCGGGGGCGCGACTTCCGTTTAAGGCCGAGAGAAGGAAGCTCAGGCCAGTAGAAGGAAAGCGTCATGGCATTCAGTCATCTCTCAGCGGGAAAGAACGCTCCACATGTGATCAACGTCGTGGTGGAGATCCCCAAAGGCTCGCGCAACAAGATCGAGTTCGACCGCCAGCTCGAGGTCTTCCGCCTCGACCGTATCCTTCACTCGCCCGTGCACTACCCGGGCGACTACGGCTTCATCCCCGGCACCCTATCACTCGACGGCGACCCGTTGGACGCGCTGGTCCTGGTCACCGACCCTACCTTCACCGGCTGCGTGCTTTCCGCCCGGCCGATCGGCGTCCTGCTGATGACCGACGAGAAGGGCGAAGACGAGAAGATCCTCGCCGTGCCCGAGCGCGATCCCCGCTACGAGGAAGTCTCGGACCTGCGCGACCTGCCTCGTCACTTGCTGAAGGAGCTGGAGCACTTCTTCGGGGTCTACAAGGATCTGGAGGGGAAAGAGACGGCGGTGCTGGGTTGGGAGCCGGTGCTGCGGGCCCACCAGATCATCCGGCGCGCGATCGAGGCGTCCGGCGACTAGATCGGCGTGACCAGGGGGGCGCCGCGGATGCCGCGCATCAAATTGGCCCAGGCGAGCTCGAACATGCGGCGGCGGGTGTCCTCGGTGGCGCTTCCCACGTGCGGTAGCAGCACGACGTTGGGGAGCGCCTTGAGGCAGTCGTTGATCTGTGGCTCGTCCGCGTAGACATCCAGTCCGGCCCCACGAAGCTTCCCCGCTTTGAGCGCCGCGCACAGCGCATCCTCGTCCACGACGCCGCCCCGCGCCGTATTGATGAGGACGGCGCCTTCTTTCATCGCGTTGAGCTGCCGGGCCCCGATCAGCCCCGCCGTCTCGTCGCTCAACTGCAGGTGGATCGAGACGACATCGGAGCCGGCCAGGATCACCTCCAGTGACTCCACACGCCGGGCACCGACCTCGCCCTCGAACTCGGCCTGTTTCAGGAGATCCCAGTAAGTCACCTCCATCCCGAAAGGCCGAGCACGTCGGCCGACCGCCTGTCCGATCCGGCCCGCGCCCAGCAAACCCAGCCGCCGCCCTTCCAGCTGCATACCGAGCAACAGCGTAGGGTGCCAGGCCCACTCACCGGTTCGCGCCAACCGGTCCGCCTCGCAAAGCCGCCGCGCGACCGCAAGGATCAGGCCCCAGGTCAGATCGGCGGTGGCCTCGGTGAGCACGTCGGGCGTGTTCGAGGCGGCGATGCCACGCGCCCGTAACGCTTCCAGGTCGAGATTGTCGTAGCCGACGGCGTAATTGGCGACAACGGCGAGCCGCGGGAGACGGTCGAGCACGGCGGCATCGATGCGACGCGAGAGCAGCGGCAGCAGCCCGGGGTAGTCGCCCTCGGGCACCGGTTGCGACGCCGAGAGCCATTCGATCTCGACGTCGGCCGGCACCTCCACGTACGGCAAAAAGGACTTCACCTCCTCGGCCACCAGTACGCGAATCCCCGACCCCGCCATGGCTAACGCTTGGCCTGGAAGAAGCGGCGCAAGAGCTCCCCCGCCTCCTCCTCCAACACTCCCCGCTCAACGCTCACGCGATGGTTCAGACGCTCGTCCTGCACGAGGTTGCCCAGGCTGCCGCACATCCCCGCCTTGGGGTCAGCGGCCGCGATGACGAGCCGCTGCAGACGCGCCAGCACGATGGCGCCGGCGCACATGGCGCACGGTTCCAGCGTTACGTAGAGGGTGCAGTCGAGCAAACGCCAGTCGGCGCGCCGCGTCGCCGCTCCTCTCAGCGCCAGAATCTCGGCGTGGGCCGTGGGGTCGGCCAACTCCCGAGTGCGGTTGTGGTCGCGGGCCAGCGGCTCACCACCGCAGACCAACACCGCCCCAACGGGCACCTCGCCCCGCTCGGCGGCGGCGCGGGCCTCTTCCAGAGCGACGGCCATCCAACGCGCGTCAGCGGCGCTCAATGCGATGGACGCCAGACGTATGCTGGCTGATAGAAGTCTTTTCTACCGACGGGGTAGCGTTCGCAGGACGGCGCGTGCGACGCCCAAATAGCGCAGCGATGCTCCACCATTCTCCGAGCCCCCGGCGCTCAACGGCAAGCTGGCTCCGCGCAGCTCGATCGCGCCGCCCCGATCGAAGACGGTCAGATCGGATTCCACGACCTCCTCGCGCGGCTCCACCAGGACCAGGTCCCCATCCAGCACGCCCAGGTCGTGACACGCCAATCCTTTCACGCGCACGAAGAAGCAGTCGGGCGAGCAGGCCAGCGAACGGTCCAAATCATAACGCGCTTCCACATCATCGTCGGGGTTTCCGTGACTGGCGTTGCGGTAGAGGGGGATCGTGTAGGTATCGGGTGAGAGGTTTAGACCAAGGATCTTGAGGGCTCGGGAGCGTGAGGGTGTGCGATCTAAATAACCTTTTCGCTGGAGCGATTGGAGGTGCTCCGTGACCGTCTTGGTCGAACGAATACCGAAGCGGCTCCCGATCTCCCGCACACTGGGTTGGAAAGTCTCACGTTTTAGGTAGTCGACGAGGTAGTTGTAGATGCGGCGTTCGATTCCCGTGAGTACTTCAGACATGCGTACCTCCCGACCCGGTCAGCAGGATTGCTCCCTGGCGCCCTCCGCGGTCGATGCGGAGATCAAGCACCGACGCGGCCAAAGGGACGACAATCCCCCAACACCGAGTCACTCTCGGGTGGGGATCTCCTCTTATAGCAGGCGAGCTTTGTGTCGCCGGACTCCCGGTGTGTGTGTGCAGCGCGACGCTCAGTTTAGGATGGGAAGCGTCGCGAGTCAAGCACCCTCGAGATGAGAAATCGCCGCGACGATCCGTTCGAGTACAAGCTCACGACCCATCAACTCCATCAGCTCGAAGATCCCGGGGCTGACGGCGCTACCCGTCAGGGCCACACGAAGCGGATGGATCAACTTGCCGGCGCCGACCTTCAGCTCGTCCGCCAGCCCACGCAAGCTGGCCTCCAGATCCGCCTCCTTCCAGACAGGCACGTCTGCAAGCGCCGCCTGCAGCTGCCGCAGCCGCTCGCTCACCCCCGCAGGGTCCTTCCAATGTTTGGCGGCCGCTTCGGGCTCCGGCCCAACCGGCCCCGGGAAGAAAGGCCGAGCCCGTTCGGCCAGTTCCAACAAGGTTTTCGACCGCGTTTTCAGGCAGTCCGCGACCCGGGCGAGCCAATCCCGGTGCTCCTTTAGCCCCTCGGCGCTCGCCACCCCGGCGTCGATCAGCAGCGGCTCGACCAGTTCGGCAATCCGCGCGCCGTTCAGCCGGGACAAGTACTGGCCGTTCAACCACTCGAGCTTCTCGTGATCGAAGATCGCCGGCTTGCGGTTGATACGATCGAGTGTGAAGCTTGAGATCAGCTCCTCCGCATCCATGACCTCCCGATCGTCGCCGGGAGACCAGCCCAACAGCGCGAGAAAGTTGACGACCGCCTCCGGCAGCAGGCCCTTCGCTCGGTACTCGCTCACCGCCGTGGCACCATGTCGCTTGGACAGCCGCTTCCCGTCGGAGCCGAGGATGAGGGGCACGTGGCCAAACGCCGGCAGCCCCGCCTTCAGCGCCTGGTAGATCTGGATCTGCTTCGGTGTGTTGGAGATGTGATCGGCGCCACGGATCACGTGCGTCATCCCCATGGCCATATCGTCCGAGACCACCGCCAGGTTGTAGGTCGGCGTCGAGTCGGACCGCAGGATCACGAAGTCCTCGATGTCCGCGTTCTGGAAGCGCGTCGAGCCACCGACTACGTCTTCCCACGCAGTCTCGCCCGGCGGGACCCGAAACCGCAGCGCGTGCGGCTCCCCCGCCCCCGCCCGCCGCTCGGAATCGCCGGCCGGGATCTCCCGACAGCGCCCGTCGTACGCCGCCGCCGTGCCCGTCACCTTCGCCTGCGCCCGCAGCGTCTCCAGACGCTCGGGCGGGCAGAAACAGCGGTAGGCAGCGCCCCCCTCCAGCAGCCGGCGGGCGTCGGCCCGGTGCCGCTCGAGGTTGTCCGCCTGATGGTGCGGGCCCTCGTCCCAGCCGATCCCCAGCCAGGCGAGCCCGTCGAGGATCGCCTCGGTCAGCTCGGGACGGCTGCGCTCGCGGTCGGTGTCCTCGATGCGAAGGACGAAGACGCCCCCAGTGTGGCGGGCGAACAGCCAGTTGAACAGCGCCGTCCGCGCCCCGCCCACATGCAGATAGCCGGTGGGGCTGGGGGCGAACCTGACCCGCGGCGCTCGGCTCATGGTCGGTGGTCCAGTCCTATCTAGAGAGCCTATACAGCAAAGCGGGGCTGTGCCTCGCCGACCGAGACGCAGCCCCTGGTCTGGATGATCAAGACGGAGAGGGTGGGATTCGAACCCACGAGGGGCGAACGCCCCCAGCACCTTAGCAGGATGCCGCCTTAAGCCTCTCGGCCACCTCTCCCCGGTGCTCGCCGGCCGTTCAGCGGCCGGACCCCGCAAAACTACGAAGTCAGCCGTATCCGCTCAAGGGCGAAGCGGCCAGCGAGCCGCGCTACGGCTCGCTCCACGCAGGCTCGGACCGGCCCGAGAACTCGTCCATGCTCCGCGTCACGCCGAAAAACTTCACCAGCGGATCGAAAGCGACCGGCGGCAGGGCGCGAAGCGGCGGCGCCACGAGAGCGAACCGTGGGAGCACGAGGCGGCGGCGGTCGCGCCGAATCGCCCGGACGATGCGGCGGGCCACATACTCAGGCTCCAGGATGGGTAGCAGCCAGGAAAAGCGAGTCTTCACCCCTTCGAACATGCCCGTCTTGATGTAGAACGGGCAGACCACCGTCGTCTTCACCGCGCTCCCCACCTGCTTGAGCTCGAGGCGCAGCGACTCGTCGAAGCCCACCGCAGCGAACTTGCTGGCGCAATAGTCGGTGAGCCGCGGCGCGCCCACCAGGCCGGCGGCCGAGGCCACGGTGACGATGTGGCCGCGGTCACGCTCGAGCATGGCCGGGAGGAAGGCGCGCACGGTCCAGAAGTGGGCCAGCGTGTTGATGGCAAAAGTGCGTTCGATCGCACGGTCCGAAGCCTCGAGCAGCGGCTTCCCTGTCACGACGCCGGCGTTGTTGATCAGCACGTCCACGGGGCCATGCGCCTCCAGCACCTGTCGGCCAACGGCGTCGACGCTTTCTCGACTCGCCACGTCGCAGCGATAAACGGTGACTCGGCCACCGGACCCTTCCAGTGCCTCTCTCACCCCAGCGAGGCCCGCTTCATCGATATCCCAAAGAACCAGACGCGCGCCGGCGGCGGCGAGCTTCTCGGCCAGCAACCGACCGATCCCGCTGGCGCCGCCGGTGATCAGCACGTTCCTGTCGCGAAAATCCGTCATCCCACCGCTCCGATCCGTTTACTCGAGCCCGTCGGCTGTGGCCGGTCCGGCCTTAGCCATCGGCATGGCCGACGAGGACCGGAACCGGCGCCGCCCTCACCACCTTGTCCGCGACGCTGCCGAGGACGATCCGAGCCAGCCGCGTTCGCCGATGCGTGCCCAGGGCGACGAGGTCGCAACCCAGTTCGCTGATCGCGTCGAGGATGCTGCGGGCCGGGTGGTAGCCCAGCAAAGCATGCGTCCGCACGTTCAAACCTTTGGCGAACCGCTTGGCCGCGTCCTCCAGGAAACTCTTTGCCTCCTCTTGCCGGCGTTCCGTCGTCTCACGGTCCAGTTGAGCGGCGTGCGGGATGTACGGGGATGAGAGCCCGGCCGGCACGGACACCACCCGCAAGAGCGTGAGCCGCCCATCGAATAGCCGGGCGATCTGCGCCGCCTCCCGGGTGGCGGCCGCGGCCGCCTCCGATCCGTCCGTCGCGACGAGAACGTGCTCGAAGATCGGATCCTCGCCTTGCGATCCATCGGCCTGAGGGGGCACAAGCAAAACGGGCAACCGAACGTGGTGAACCACTTCGTCGGCCACGCTTCCCAGCCACGCCCGCTCCAGTCCGCCCCGTCCGTGCGTCGCCATGACCAGCAGGTCCACCTCCGACTTCGCTCGCTGGATCAGCCGCTGGGCGACGTCGCCCTCGGACTTCAGCGCGACGGCATCGACACCGCCCTCGCCGAGCCGTTTCACCAGATCCTCGAGATAGCTCGCCTCACGCTCGCGGAATCGATCCTCCCAACTCTCGAACAGCGGCGTTGCCGCGACGTCCGCCGCATAACGCGCGAGGGGGGTGTGGACCAGGACGACGTGAAGCTTGGCGCCGGCACGCCGGGCGATCGCGCGGGCGTAGGGAATCGCCTGCTCCGAGAAGCTCGAACCATCGACGGGGAGCAAGACGTTGGTGTACATGTTTTCTCCTCCAGCGGCCCGAAGTGCCTTCGACAGCCGGCGGCCACACCTCGTCGGTGGCCCAGCCGAAGCCGTTGAAGACCAGCTCTTGAAAGCCGTCGCTTCATGGTAGCGGCTTGTTATGCGCCGGGACAGGGCGTCGTTCATCTTGCCGTCGTCGTGAAAAGCTGGCATCACGACATCGCCGCTCGAACTCCAGGCGATCGGCCCAGACCCGTTAGCCTCCCTTCAATGGCTCGCGCGGCGCGGAGGTGGGCGGGACGGTTCCTCACGGGGTCGACGTGAACTGCTTGCTCGAGAGACCGATCCGCTTCGTGAAGGGACTGTCAAAGGTGCCGGTGGGGTTGAGCTTATGGTAGACCTCGATCCAGCAATCGTACATCGGGTACATCGACCGAATCAGATCGTGGCTGCCGGTCAAGCTATTGATCTGCCCCCAGTGGGGGCGCCCGGAGAACTTGTAGAGCTCGTTCTCGTAACGCTCGTACAGCTCGTAGGCGCCCTGCGTGCCCTTCGCCAGAATGATCTCCATCATGCAGGTGTCGTGACCGTACATCATCGACATGAAGGCTGGGGACGCCTTGACGAAGCGCAGCGAAACCGGAGCGGTATGATAAAGCCGCCCCAGACGCTTGTTCTCGTCGGCCATCTCCAGAAAGCGATCGACAGCGTCCAGGTAGACGCCGTCTTCCAACGGAAAACCGATCTCAGCCGAGAGCGCCGGGATCTCGTTCGCCACCCCGATGTTGAACACTTTGTAGCTGACGTTGATGTAGGAATCATCCCGCAGCCCCTCCATCACCTCGTTGATCGCGTCATCCTGGATCCTCGGTATGATCTTGAATACGAGGCGGAGCAGCTTCGGCACGAAGGGCAGCGAGGCGAGGAATTCCGATAGGAAGTTGCGAGCCAGCTTGTCGGCCGGCAGGCCCTTGGCTGGTGGATCGGTGCGATTGCGGCTGGTGATCAGGCACCGGTTCTCGCCGCCGATCTTGTGCGGGTTGACCAGAACCTCCCAGTGATCGTTGTCCCTCAGCACGTCACCCTTTCTTAGATATTCTTTCACTTTGGCCCAAGTGCTGAGTGTTCGCACCTCCTTCAGCCAGAACTTCTGGGTGACGCGCAGGACGCAGGAGTAGATGACGCCCATGCACCCCATGCTCACGACGACGGCGTTGTACCAGTCGTCGTCCTGGACGAGCTTACGGTCCGGGTAACGTGTCGCGAATTTCGCCGGGTCCGTGATGCCACCGCTCGGCTCGATGCGATACACCTGGCCACCGGCGGCGACGATCTCCAGGCTTTGGACGATGTCGTTGAGCGGTCCGAATTCGATTCCCGACCCGTGGGTCGACGTCGAGATCACCCCGGCGATCGTCTGAGCGTCGTAGCCGCCCAAGTTCGCGAAAGCCAGCCCACGCGCCTCCAGCGTAGCATTGAGCTGCCTGACGGTGGCTCCCGACTCGACGTGTATCAGCGTCGAGGCATCGACCCTTTCGTTGAGCAGCGAGCTGTCGAGATCGAGCACTCGGGTGAGACCGGTGGGCTTGACCAGAATATCGGTGGTGATTCCCACGTCGGACCACGAGTGGCCGGAGCCGATGGCGCGAACTTGCAGCCCTCGTCGCTCGGCTTCTTTGACGATCTCGACAACCTCTTCCAGGCTCGTCGGCTCATATTGTCTGAGCGGCTGAGAGACCTGGGTCTCCGAATCGTTCTTCCACGTTTCACGCGTTTCGTAGTCTGGCACCGAGTCGTCCTCCTGCCTGTGGGATTCGCCAGAGATCACTCCCAACCGGGATGAAGCTTCCAATATCCGGAGCGGCGGCCGATCTGCAGAAGTCAGGGGGCGGCGCTGGCCGGCCCACCTCCGCCCGGGCGTCAGCGCCAGGTGCAGCGAAGCCGCGCGTCGATTCGCCCGCAATCGGTCGGAAAGATGTAGTTGGCCCCCACCTTGACGCGTGCGACGCGGCCGTCGGGCCGAAGCTCGAACACGACAAGCTCGCCGTTGCCGTTATCGCCGGTCATCCGGAAGCTGTGCTCGCCCTCCGGCGTCAGGTCGGTGAGATCGTCAGCGGGGTCGCGGGACGGCGGATAGCCGTGCCCGTACATGACCAGGCGGCCGTCCATGATCAGCACGTCGGTGAGCCAGCCGTCGGGGTCGTGGTAGGTGCCGACGTAGCGTTGCAGATCCGCGACCGTCGCCATCACCGGCGCTTTCGAGGCCGCCTGTTCGATGGCCGGGGCGACCAGGTCGAACGCCTGGCTCAC
>CAYGCC010000073.1:0-4957 GCA_964348165.1 uncultured Gemmatimonadota bacterium
CGTTCACTTCTGATCCGGCGATGATCGGGATCTGCTCGTCTAGAAACTCGACGAGCTGCCTGAGGATTCGGCTTTTGGCTTGGCCCCGCAGACCCAAGAGGATGAAGTTATGCCGCGACAGGATCGCGTTGACCAGTTGCGGCACCACCGAGTCTTCGTAGCCCAGGATACCCGGAAAGAGGGCGTCGCCTGACTCGAGCTTCCCAATCAAGTTGATCCGCATCTCGTCCTTCACCGAACGCGGACAGTAGCCAGACCGCTTGAGTTCACCGAGGGTCTTAGGCAGCGCGTATGTCATGAGGTTCCTGACGTTGAATCGGTCGGCCTGTATTCGCTGAGAACGGTTGCTGCTACACCGTTGACCGCACCACGGGTTCCGGCCGCGGTGCCGGCGGCGCCGGCGCCCTAATCATAAACACGATGGCGAAGGTCACCGCAAGGCTCACGAACAACGCATTGGCCAGGAACGGTGATGCCGGCCCCCAGGCGCCGAACACCCAACCCGCCCACACCGCCCCCACCATCCGCGCGGCGGCGGAGAGCGACTGTATCGCCCCGAGGATCGCACCCTGAACGTCGATCTCCCCGTATTGCGACGCCAGGCTGGTCAGCGTCGGCGAACTCATGCCGGTCCCCAGCGCCAACGGGATCAGGCCCAGGCCAAGAGCCCACAAGCTGTCGAATAAGGGAAAGAGTGCGTACGTACCGACCAGCAATGCCGTCGCGCCCACCAGCAGACGCCGTTCGCCCACTCGCGCGGCGCTGGGCCCCAGCATTCGACCTTGAACGATCGCCATCAGCAGCCCGAACCAGGCGAACAGGTAGCCGGCGTGCTGGGCGTCGTATCCGCGCTCGACGCCGAGCCAAAGGGGGAAAACGGTCGTGAACGCCGAAAAGACGAGGGTGGTCAGACCGTAGATTCCCAAGAGCAAGCCGATCGCCGGGCGCCGCGCGAAGGCGACGGCGAAACGCAACCGGCTGACCAGGGTCGCGCTGGCCCGAGTGGCCGCCTTCGCTCGCAGCTCGGGGCTGAGCGACTCGGGCAGGTAGAAGTAGGCGGCGCCCGCATTGGCCAGCGAGAGCGCCGCGGCGAAGAAGCCCGGCACGGCGTATCCGAACCGGCTGAGCGCTCCGCCGATGGCAGGGCCAGCGATAAAGCCGAGCCCGAAGGCGGCGCCCACCAGCCCCATACCGCGAGTGCGGTTCTCGAAGTCGGTGCTGTCGGCGATGTACGCCTGGGCCACCGGGATGTTGGCGCCGGCGATCCCCGCCATCGCCCGGGAGGCGAACAGCCACCAGAGGTTTCCGGCCAAACCGAAGATCAAGTACGAAGCGCCGGAGCCGACCAGACCCAGGAGCAGGATCGGCCGGCGCCCCAGCCGATCCGAGATCCGTCCCCAGATCGGTCCGGACACGAATTGCATCGCCGGATGCATCGCCACCAGCAGACCGATCAGCAGCGGCGTCGCTCCGAAGTCCTGCGCGTAGAACGGCAGCAAGGGCAGGACGATGCCGAACCCGATCAGGTCGACGAAAATGGTGATGAAGATTATAGTGAGTCGCGACAATACGGCCTGCGTGCGATTCGTACCGGTGCCACACCGCTAACGCGCGGAATTGGCCGCTGAGTCTAGCGATCCCCGCCACCGTTGTCGAGGCGGCACAGGCCAAGCCGACGAACCTCTCATGGGTCTCAAGCGCCGTGCTGATCGAAGGATTGCTCAGGCGCTGGCCGACCTGGCCGAAGATGACGCCCAATGCGACGCCGTGTGGTCAAGTTGCTCGAGGATCTGGCTAGAACCGGCACTCCGGCTCGGCGGAGTCGCAGCCGCAAACTCCTCGGAAAACTGCGGTAGGTGCAGCGGCGCCGCTCACTCGACGAGCGTGAAACGATCGCCCATCGCCGACACGCGTGTCTCCGCGACGAGCTTGTTCAGATGAGCGCGCACGGATCCCTCCGCCGCCTCAAGTAAACGCGGGTCCAGGTCGAGGTACACGCGGGCTCGGATCTCAGCCGGCGTGGTCGCGCCCGCCTTCAGCGCCTCCAGCACCTGCCGCTCTCTCTCCAAACGGTGCGCGATGTACTCGGCCAGCTTCTGCTGCGGTTCTTCGATCGGCGCGCCGTGACCGGGGTAGATGATCTCCAGGTCGAGCCCCGCAAACCGTTGCAACGTCGACAGATAGGCGGCAATATCGCCCTCCGGCGGCGCGATCATCGACGTCCCCTCGCCTAGGATCACATCCCCCGAGAACAGCGCCCGCGCCGCCCGCCAGAGAAAGCACACATGGTCGGGGCAGTGCCCCGGAGCGGCTAATGCCTCGACCTGTCCGCCGCCGAAGCGCACCGCCGTCCCCTCGGCCAGCTCGATCTGCGGCGCATCCAAGCCCGCCTTTTCCGCCGACTCGGGTGCCGCCGCCAGTGGCGAACCCAGCCGCAGCGCCAGCTCGGCGGCGCCCGCGGCATGATCGGCGTGGAAGTGGGTGATGCAGATGGCGGCCACGTCGGCCGAGCCCACGGCCACCTCGACGGCGTCGAGGTGATCGGCGAGGGCGGGGCCGGGATCGATGATCAGACAGGGATCGCCGCCCACGACGTAAGTGCGCGTGCCATCCAGCGTGTAGGGGCCCGGGTTCGGCGCGACGACGGTCCTCACCCACGCCGGGCCGACGGACTCAGTCATCGCTCTCCGATTCCTCGTAGCGCGGCTCGCCGGGCATGACCAGCTTGAATTCGTCGTCGAGGCGGCGGACCCGCGGACAAATCGCTTTGATCTCGCTGGCAAGGAAGCGGCGCCGCCAATCGTCCACCCGATCCCCTCTCTCCAGCCAACCCAGCGTCTTCGCCGTCGGGAAGAGCAGCCGAAAGCGGTAGTCGAAGTAGCGTTGCAGCGCGACGCCCGGCGCGATCCAGAGATGCTCCACCAGCTCGCCGCGCTCGGCGGTAACCGCCACGCCGGTGGGCGCTCGCGCCAGGAAGAAGCGGGCGTCATAACGACGCGAGAATGCCTCGGGCGTGATCCAGCGGGCGCAGAGCACCAGCCGGTCGGCGGCCAGCTTGAGCCCGGCACCCGCGACGATATCGAGGAACCGGCGGCGGCTCGCGACCAGGTCGTCGCGCCACGCGGCCACCGCGCTCGGGTCCGGTTCGCTGCCCACGACCAGAAGCACGCCGGTCTCCTCGAACATCTCCCGCAGCGCCGCCACCACGAAGGTCAGCTCATTCGGGCCGTCCGCGTCGGCGGCGCCGGCCAGCGCTTCCTGAGTCGGCGGTACCAAGAGATCGGCCCAGGCTGGATCGCTGTCCTCCTCATCCAGCGTGCCACCGGGGAACACGTAGGCGCTGGCTGCGAAGCCCACGTCGGACCGGCGCCGAACCAGCAGCACCTGTGGGCCCGCCGGCGTGTCGCGGCCGAGGATCACGCCCGCAGCCATACGGGGCGGCGGCGGCGCCCGGCCGGGAGCGATCTCGATGGCGTCCAGCTCTTGCTGATCCATGCGGAATTGCCGGCTGCTCATCTCTGCTCCTTCCGCAGGAAAGCGCGAATCTCGGCGAAGGTGCGCCCCGGCTCCTCGACGTGAGGCACGTGCCCGCTCCCTTCGAGCACAACCAGCCGCGCCAAGGGCATGAGCTCGGCCAGTTCCTCCGCCCAGGCGAGCGGGATGGGATCGTGGCGCCCGTGGACGATCAGCGTCGCGACCGCCAGCGACCCCAGCCGGCGCCGCAACTCGGGCCCATGCCCGTGCAGGCTCGCCCAGGTCGCCTCCCGCGCCTGCGCCTGCACCATGAACGGGGTCGAGCCGAGGGCGTCACGCGGGTCGCGAAAGTAGCCGGCTACGCTCAGATCGAAACAGCGCTGACGATAGGCCGCCGGATCGCTCACCTTAAGGCCAGAAGCCTCCAACTCGGCACGAAGCCGCTCCACGGGCTCCGAGCGCGACCGCCTCTCCAACTCGTCCTTGAAGCGCCGCGGGTAGTCACCCCAGCCGGCGGCGGCGCCCACCAGGACGAGCGCGCCCGCGTGGTCCGGGTGCTCGCTGGCGTAGAGCAACGAAAGCAGGCCACCCCACGAGTACCCGATCAGGGTCAGACGGTTCAACCCCCAGGCCTGGCGAAGCGATTCCAGGTCCGCCACATGATCCCGCCAGCCGATGGCGTGGGGCCGCGCGACACGGGAGCGGCCACCCCCGCGCTGATCGTAAAAGTAGAGGTGGAACTCGTCCCGCAGTCGGCCGAAGTAAGGGAGCAGATAGTCGTGGTGCGCGCCCGGGCCGCCGTGCAGCACCACGACCGACGGGCCCGAGCCCAGCTCGCGCACGAAAAGCTTCGTGCCGCGGACCTCGACGGTCGCTCCTCCGTTGAATTCCGGGGCGGGCCCATCTAAGTTCGTGCCTACCATGACAACGAGAATCCAAACAACCGTGCGCGTTTCGCGCAACCAGCGTGGACCGCTCCAGCGTGCCATCGCGGCCCTGGCCGTGCTGTTCGCGATCCACGCTTTCGGGTCGCCCGCCGACGCCATCGCCCAGTCGGTCAACCCGGACACCCTGCTCGCCCACGTCCGTTACCTGGCCAGCGATGCCCTGGCGGGCCGCGAGGCGGGTGAGCCAGGCGCCGACAGCGCCGCCCTCTACATCGCCAGGCATTTCGAGCGCTACGGGCTCGAACCGTTAGGCACTGAGCGCTACGCGCAGGCGTTCGAGATCACGACGGGCATCGCCGTTGCCAGCGATAGCCGCCTGGTGCTGAGGTCGTCCCGCGGCTCGCGGACGCTCAAGCTGTACGAGGAGTGGCTACCCTTCAACTTCTCGAGCGCCGGCCGCGTGAGCGGCGTGACGTTCCGCGCCGAGTACGGGCTCAGCGCCGACGCCTATGGCGGCGCCCAGACCGGCGATCAGACATCTCGCGTCGCCATCGTCCGCGGCGGCACGCCCGATGACTTCGACCCGCACAGCGGCG
>CAYGCC010000074.1:0-69355 GCA_964348165.1 uncultured Gemmatimonadota bacterium
CGCCCCTTCGCGGTGCGTTTGGCCTGCTTGCGGCTCATCATGCGGCCGGCGCCGTGGCAGGTGGAACCGAAGGTCTCGTTGTACGCGCCCTCGGTCCCCACCAGCACGTAGCTGTAGCGGCCCATGTCGCCGGGGATGAAGATTGGCTGACCCACGCCCCGGTACGCCTCGGGCACCTCGGTGTGGCCCGGCGGAAAGGCGCGGGTGGCGCCCTTGCGGTGCACACACACCTTTTTCTCGCGCCCGTTGACTCGATGCGTCTCGACCTTGGCGATGTTGTGAGCCACGTCGTAGACCTGGCGCAGCCCCAGGCGCTCGGCGCTCTGGCCCAGCACCTCAGAGAACGTCTCTCGCACCCGATGCGCCATCATCTGCCGGTTGCAGAAGGCGTAGTTGGCCGCGCCGCGCATCGCCGCCAGGTAACGCCGTGCCTCATCGGAGGTGAGGGGAGCCGAGCAGAGCTGCCGATCCTGCAAGACGATGCCGTACTTGTCCGACGCCCGCAGCATCGTCTTCAGGTAGTCGTCGCACACCTGGTAGCCGAGCCCCCGCGACCCCGAGTGGATGAACGCGGTGATGCCGTCCTTCGCCAACCCGAGCGCCGTCGCCGCCGCCTGATCGTGGATCTCGCCCACATAGCCGATCTCGATGAAATGATTGCCTGACCCCAGGGTGCCGACCTGCGCACGACCCCGCTCCAGCGCCCGCTGCGAGATCTGGTCGGGGTCGGCGCCGTCGATGCAGCCGCCCGCTTCGATCCGATCCAGATCCTGGGACCAGCCGCAACCATGACTCACCGCCCAGGCCGCCCCCTTTACCAACACCTGGGTCACCTCTTTAGCGCTGAGCTTGAGGTCGGAACGCGCGGCGCCAACGCCTGACGGGACCATCTGGTATAGACGGTCCATGAGCCGGGACAGGCGCGGGCGCAGGTCGTTCACCGTTAGATCGGAGCGCAACAGCCGCACGCCGCAGTTGATGTCGTAGCCCACGCCGCCGGGCGAGATGACCCCCTCCTCCAGGTCGAAGGCGGCGACGCCGCCGATCGGGAAGCCGTAGCCCCAGTGGATGTCGGGCATGGCGATCGACGGACCCTGGATTCCGGGCAGGCACGCCACGTTCGCCACCTGCTGCAGACTCTTGTCCGACTCGATGTGAGGAATGAGCTCGTCGTCGGCGAACACCAGCCCATCCGTCAGCATTGGGCCGGTTCGCGGGATACGCCAACGGTGATCGTCTATCCGCTCGAGTTTGTAGCCTTCGACAGCCATATCCTTTACCTGCTGCCAGTCATCACAGATCGAATACGACCCGGGCGAACCAGCCTTCGCCGCGGCGCTCCACCACCAGGTCGTGGTACGTCACACCTTTCAACTCTCGCTCCACCGGTCGCCCCGGCGCCGGCTCGGCAAACGCGGCCCGGGCCGTCAGCCGGTTCGCGTCCAGCCCCGTCACCTCGGCCGCCGTCAGCACGAGCCCCTCGGTCATCTGGACGAACAACAATTCGCGCAGCCAATCCACGAGCAGCGCCTCTCGATCGGCCGCGGCCAGGTCCAGCTCCCGCCATTGCCGCGCGGCACCGCTCGCTTCTCCCGGTGCCGACCCGGCCTCCCTGCCGAGGAGCACACCCGCCAGCGCCAAGGCACCGGTCTCGAACAGGCGACCCAGCGTCGGAGCCTCGATCTCCACGGCGAGATCCGCCGTGTGCTCGATCGTCCGCCAGCGACACGCGGCCTCGCTCATACGATTCCCCAGCGTTCTCGGTATACTCAAAGCTAACGAAACCGCTCGCAGGCGGCGATGCCGGCGTCCGAGCGCCGAATCCCCGCTCTCTTGCACCTGACGACCGGACGGCGGAGCCGCCCGGCCGCCGGTCCGGCGCCCAGGCTGCATGCAGAGGGGGCGGCTACCGCCCACCGCCCTCCGCCCACCGCCCACCGAAACCTCCCTCCCGCGCCGTCGGGCGGAGTGTTAGTTTTAGCGCTCCAAGTTCGCCCCGGTCGTGCGAGAGTAACCCCCGACTCGGTCTCCAGCCGAGGTAAGGAGGCCAGGATGCCGCTGTACGAGTATCACTGCAAAGATTGCGGGAAATCCTTCAGCGTCCGGCATCACATCGAGGAGCACGCGAAGAAGCGACCGAAGTGCCCCAAGTGCGGCGGTCGTAAGCTGGAGCAGAAGTTCAGCTCGTTCTTCGCCAAGACCGCCAAGAAGAGCTGATTGCGGATCGATCGATCTTGAGAGGCTTTCACATCGCCACGCCGGAGCAGATCAAGGCTGGCGCGGTCACCGACGTTTATTTCCAGCGCACCGCCGCCATACTCGACGCGAAGGGGCTCGACGCATATGTGCGCGCGGAATTCGTGGCGAAGTCGTTGCCCGCCGATTGGGAGTGGGCGGTGTTCGCCGGCTTGGAAGAGGTCGTCCACCTGCTCGAGGGCATCAACGTCAACGTTCGAGCGATGGAGGAGGGCCAGATCTTCCGCACGCTCGAGCCCGTCCTCGAGATCGAGGGGAGCTATCGGGAGTTCGGAATCTACGAGACCGCGGTGCTCGGATTGATCTGCCAGGCCTCCGGCATCGCCACGCGCGCGGCACATTGCCGGCTGGCGGCGGGCGCCGACCGCAAGGTGATCAGCTTCGGGGCCCGACGAATGCACCCGGCGATCGCGCCGATGATCGAACGGGCCGCGTATCTGGGGGGCTGTGACGGTGTGGCGGTGGTGGCGAGCGCGGAGCTTCTGGGAACCGAGCCGGTCGGAACGATACCGCACGCGTTGATCCTCGTCATGGGCGACACCGTCCGCGCGACACAGGCTTTTGACGAGGTGATCGAGAAGAAGGTGCCGCGCATCTCCCTCATCGACACATTCACCGACGAGAAGTTCGCGGCCCTCCAGGTCGCGGAGGCGCTGGGCGCGCGCTTGGCGGCCGTGCGCCTCGACACGCCCAGCAGTCGGCGCGGCGACTTCTTCGACATTCTCAGCGAGGTGCGCTGGGAGCTGGACCTGCGCGGTTTCGAGGATGTCGACCTGTTCGTAAGCGGCGGCATCGATGAAGAAGCGATCCGCGAGCTTAAGCCCGTCGTCGATGGTTTCGGCGTGGGGACATTCATCAGCGCCGCGCCGGTGCTCGACTACAGCATGGACATCGTCGAGATCGAAGGCGCCCCAATCGCCAAGCGCGGCAAGTGGTCGGGCGCGAAACAGGTGCTCCGCTGTACCGGCTGTCACGAGGACGATATCGTGCCACTACACACTTCCGAGGACTGGCCCGACCGTTGCCCCGAGTGCGGCGCCGATGTCGAGCCGCTGCTGACGCTGCAGCTGAAGGGCGGCGTGTCCAGCGGACCGCGACTGGACCCGGGCGATATCCGAGCCCGCACGCTCGAGCGGCTCGATGCGTTCGGGATCGACCGGGAAGGCGGCTCCAGGTGAGCCACGCTGACCTGACCCAGGAGATCCTTGAATTCTTCCTCGACCCCGAGAGCTACGAGCACGAGGTCCCCAGGGTCGAACACCGGCAGACTCACGTCTCACACCTCTTCTTCGCCGGCGACTTCGTCTATAAGGTGAAGAAGCCTGTAAACCTGGGCTTTCTCGACTTCTCCACGCTGGACAAGCGCCGCGCCGCCGCGGTCGCCGAGCTCGAGCTCAACCGGCGCGTCGCGCCCGAGGTCTACCTCGACGTCGCGGCGGTACACCGCGAGCCAGACGGTGGCCTGAGCTTCAACGCGCCGGCACTGGTCGAGGAGGTCGCCGTCGTGATGAAGCGGCTGCCCGAGGAGCAGCGTCTGTCCAGCCTTGTCGCCCTGGGCGACGCGCGCCCCGAGATGATGCAGGATTTGGGGCGGCTAATCGCCGACTTCCACCGACGCGCGGCCTCCACGCCGCAAATCGCCCGCTTCGGCTCGCTCGAGACGGTGCGGCACAACTGGAGCGAGAACTTCGAGCAGACCGAGCCGTTTATCGGTCGGACCTTGAGCCGGGAAACATGGGCGACCTGCAAAACTGAGATCGAGCGCTTCATGCGCGCCTACGCCGACCTGTTCGAGCAGCGCATCGCTCAGGGTTGGATCCGCGACTGCCACGGAGACCTGCAGACCGACGACATATTCATCGACCCCAAGACCGGGGCCGCCCAGGTGCTCGATTGCATCGAGTTCAACGAGCGCTTCCGCTACTCCGACACGCTGGCGGACGCCGCGTTTCTCTCGATGGATTTGCGTTACCGCAGCGCGCCCGACCTGGCCGAGTCGTTCCTCGAAGCCTACTTCCGGCATTCGAGCGATGATCGCATCCCGACGCTGCTCCGCTTCTACGAGTCGTATCGCGCCTACGTTCGCGGAAAAGTCCGCTCCTTCGTGATCGACCAGCCGGGGCCCAGCCGCGAAGAGAAGGCTGCCGCCGCCGACGAGGCGCGCCGCTTTTTCGACCTCTCGCTGGTCGACGCCCGCCGCCTGCGACCGCGGCTCGTGCTGCTGGCCGGCCTGATGGGAACGGGCAAGACCCGGCAGGCCGAGGAGTTGGGTCGCCGGGCCGGCGTGCGGGTCTGGCACAGCGACGTGCTGCGAAAACGCCTCGCCGGCCTCGACCCCGAGGAAGAGCGGCGCGTGCCGTTCGGCGCGGACATCTATTCGCCCGAGTGGACCGAGAAGACCTACGATGCTCTGATCGAAGAGGCACGGAAGGAGCTGGCCCGCGGCAATTCGGTGATCCTCGACGCCTCCTGGTCGCGAGCGCACCAGCGAGCCCGGGCCCGACGGGCTGCCGAGGAGCGCGAGGCCCTGTTCGCCGTCATCGAGTGCTTCGCCACGGATGAGGCTCTGAAGATCCGACTGACAAAACCGGATCGCTCGATAACGGACGGACGCCTCGAGTTGCTCGATGACCAGCGCGCGGCCTACGAGCCTCCGAACGCCGACGAGGCCGAGCTGCTGTTGAGGGTGGACACCTCGGGGGAGTTCCAGCCGGTCGCCGAGCGAGCCTTCCAAGCCCTCTTCGCCTGAATCCACCACCCGGAGGCCTCCACGCAAGAGAAGATGTCACGCCGCCGGCTCTCCTTCGCCACCCGGCTCTTCGTCGCGCTCTTCCTGCTCTCGGCCATCCCTTCGGTCGCGCTGCTGGGGCTGGCGACCTGGGGTCTGCGCAACTACGTGGAGCTGGCCGGCGGAGGCGGCGCCTGGCAGGGTGTAAGCGAAACCGGCGGCGATCTGCTTGACGCCATCAAAGGCGCCGATGTGGACTCGACGGTTCGGGCCAGGACCTCAGAGCATGAGAGGGAGCTGTCGCGCTCGGTCCGCCTGGGACGCCGCTGGGACCTCATCGCCGGACGGCTGAGCGGCGCCCTGCCCTGGTTCGCCCTCGTGCTGGGACTATCGCTGGCCGCCGTCGCTGCCTGGACGGCCCAGCAACTCGCCCGCGGCCTCAGCCGCCCCGTCGGCGAGGTCGTCGATTGGGCCGGACGCCTGGCGCGGGAGGAGCCGTTGCCCGATCCGGCCCCGGCCGAGCTGCTGGGCCCGCCCGAGTTCGCCGCCTTGCGGATCGCCTTCCGCCACATGGCCGAGCGGCTGGCCGAAGGGCGGCGCCAGGCGCTGGAGGCGGAACGGCTGCGCGGGCTGACCGAGATGGCCCGGCGCGTGGCCCACGAGATCAAGAATCCGCTGACGCCGCTGCTGCTGGCCGTGCGCCAGGCACGCCACTTCGTGACCCAGGGCCGGGCCGACCAGGTGGAGGAGCCGCTGAACGTGATCCAGCAGGAGGCCGAAGGGCTGGACGAGCTGGCACGAAGTTTCTCGCAGCTCGGCAAGCTGCCCGAGGGCCCCACCAGCGAGATCGATCTCCCCGAAATGCTCGACGAGCTGCTCAAGAGCGATTTGCCGGCATCGGTGAGCGGTCAGCTTCACGCGGAGGAGACGGTCCCGAGGGTCGAAGGTCACCTGGGCACCCTGAGCCGAGCCTTCCGCAACCTGCTGGCGAACGCGGTGGAAGCGTTGGGCGATCGACCCGACGCGCGCATCGACGTGCGCATCCGTCGCGCCGACGGCGCCGTCGAGGTCGCGGTGGCCGACAACGGCCCCGGCATCCCGGCGGAGCAGCGCGATCGCATCTGGGATCCCGATTTCACCACCAAGAAGCGAGGCACCGGCTTGGGGCTGGCGCTGGTGCGACAGACCGTTCGCGCGCACGGCGGCGAGATCGAGGTTCAGGACGCCGATGGCGGTACGTGTTTCGTGGTTCGCCTGCCTCTAGCCCACGGCAACGGCGGATGAGACCGGCTTCCACTGTTGGCTTCGGCTGGACGGCCGTGGCGCTAGCGGCGCTCGCCGTGCCGGGCTGCGGCGACGTAGAGCGCGGAGCCCAGCGCGCGTCCTACCGCGAACCGGTGGCGCGGTTGGAGCCGGCGTCGATCCGCGAGGCGCCCACTTCCCAGACGGTCGCGCTGCGGCCCGAGTACCGCCTGCGCCTCGACCCTTCGGCTCACACCGTCGCGGTCCGGCTCGAGATCGATGTGCCGCGCGCGGACTCGGTTTATCTCCGCTTTCGGGTCGATTGGGGTGGTTACCCCGGCCTGGCGGAGCGGGTACGGCGCTTACAGGCGTTCGCGGCGAGCGGCGGCCTGAGCGTTGCGCCGGTGACTGGGGAAGCGGGTTCGGGGCACCACGTCATCGCGGTCGATCGCCCGGGGCGAGTCACGATCATCTACGAAGCGCGGCTCACGCCGCCGGCGGATTCGCGCCTTTATCATCGCGCCTCTCAACTCGCGGAAGAGGGCGGCCATCTGCTGACCGGCGATCTGCTGCCGTTTGTCTCTCTTGGCAGCCCCGACGGCGGCTGGCGCCAGGGCGCCACCATCTGGTTCAGCGGGCTCCCATCGAATTGGCGAGTCAACAGCGTCGAGCGCCGTTCCGGGACGGGATACGATGTGGAGGACACGCAGGGCGCCGTCTTCGTCGTCGGGCCCTCGCGCACGCGGCGCGCTCACATGGGGCCACGCTCCGTAACCGTGGCCATTCAGGGACGTTGGCCCGTCCCCGATGAGCGCCTGTTCGACGCTGTCGAGCGCTTGGCCGGAAGCCTGCACCGCATCGCCGGCGCCGGCTGGCCGTCCGGTGACCATCTGATCGGGGTGGGACGCGCGCCGGTGGCCGTGCAGGGTCTCACCACCGGCGGCCAGGTCCTCGGGCCCGCCGGTTTGATATATCTGGGAGGCGACCCGCAGCCGGAGGCAGCGATGGCCGCCTGGCTGCGCACGGCGTCCCACGAGCTGATGCACTGGTATATCCCCACCGGCTTCCGCTTTGCCGACGCGTCGCCCTCCTGGTTCGCCGAGGGCTTCACCGACTACATGTCGCTGAAGGCGCTATTGGCCGGCGGCCTCATCGAGCCGCAGGCGTTTCTCGATGAGATCGGCCAGCGGCTGCAGCGCTACCGGGCCAACCCGCTTTATGGGCAGCTTTCGCTGCCCGAGGCCCAGACCGACTTCTGGGAGGACGACGCTTACCGCTTCATCTATGACGGAGGCGCCAGCGCGGCCTTCCTCCTCGACCTAGGATTTCAGGATCGGGGTGGATCGCTGGAACGGGTGCTCCGCCAGCTGCAGCGGGTCGCGCCGCTCACGACGGATACGATACAAACGGCCCTTGCCGGGATACCCGAGAACGAATGGATCGTGGAATGGTTGCGGAGGGGCGCCAATCCCGACTGGGACGCGCGCTTGTCCAAGTACCGACTGAACTGGAGCGGTCGAAGGCTGGTGAGTCAGGATGATTGGGCGACGAACGCATTGGCATCGATTCGTCCCTAGCGCCGCGCCCTGGGTCGGGTCGGGACACGCTGTCCGGAGCCTGACCCCGCTGCTGGCGCTGCTCATCCTCACTGCGGTTGAAGCGTTGAGCCAGGACATCCTCGAGTTGGCTCGATCCCGCCATCGGCAGGGCGATACCACGCTGTCCGATTATCGCTCGCGCCTCAACACCTTGGTGAGCTTCGGGTTCGTCACCGACCCGCTCGCCCCCGCGAAGCTGCTGGTCGCCAGCGAGCTGGCGTCAGAGCTGGCCTGGCAGCGCGAGGGCGGCATGCAGGTGCGGATGCTGGGCCAGCGCTATGTCACCTCTTTCGGGTCCGATTTCGAAGCCGGCCTCGACTTCGACGAGCCCTGGTTCGTGGCGACCGCGCCGGGTGACAGCCTCCGCCTGCTGGGCGGGATCGAGATCCCGGCCCGCGCCGCCGTCCACCCCTTCGCCGTGGGCGCCGAGCGCTATTACCGCTACGCCATCGGCGACACCGTCACGCTCCTGACACCCGGTCGGCAGGTCGACCTGGTTGAGATCCGGGTGACGCCAACGCGTGGTGACCAGGCGCTGGTCGTCGGATCGTTTTGGGTGCATGATGCGAGCGGTGAAGTCGGCGCCCTGCAGATCCGCTTCGTCGGTAAGCCGCTTTGGGCCAGCGAGGACCACCCCGACGGCTCGGCCTGGGCCAACCGCATCCTGTCGGTCTCCGCTACGGTCCAACAGGGGCTGTGGGAGCAACGCCACTGGCTGCCGCACCGCCAGGAAGTGGAGCTGATGGTGCGTGTCCCCTTCATCGGGCGCTTCGCGGTGCCGGTCGTCTTCCGCAGCGAGTTCGGTCGTTACACGATCAACACGGGAGAGCCGATCGCCTGGCTCAGCCCGGATTCGCTCCGTCTGCCGTGGGCGGGAGGTGAAAGCCAAGGCGAGGAGGCGGCGGCTACGTTGCCCGTGCAGGCCGGCGGAAAGGCCGAGCCGGTCGAGAGCGCTGAGGAGCGGCGCGGCCGGCGGCGCCGGCGCAGCTTTCCCGAGCGCGACCAGCTGCAGGTGAGGGCGGGCCATCGCCAGGGCGGCTGGGAGATCATTCGACCGCCTGACGACTCGCTGGCCGCTTACGCCGGCTGGGACCGGCCGCTCGACGCGCCGGCCTCCGAGCTGACGCTTCCCACGACGGCCGAGCTGGAGCGACGCGCTCGGCAGCTCGCACCGCAGATCGTCGGTGGAAAGATGTTCGCGATCCAGTACGATCGCCTGCCCGAGCTGATCCGTTACAACCGCGTCGAGTCGCTGGGGATTGGACTGGCCGCGCGTTGGGACATCCCACGGCGCGCCTTCTGGTCGCTGGGCGGCGGAGTCGGCTTCGGCTTCGCCGACCTCGAGCCGAAGGGACGGCTGGACCTGCGCTACGACGCGCCCGGCACCCGGGCCCAGCTGACCGGCTACAGCGAGCTGCACCTGGCCGGCTCGGCGCTGACCGACGACCGCCGCGCCTACGGCGACCCGCTACGCGCCTTCTTCCTGGGGCGCGACGACGCCGACTACTATCGGGGGAGCGGCGTGGCGTTGAGCGTCGGGCGGCGCTGGGGTCGGGTGGCCGGCCGGCTGGGGCTGGCGTTCGAGGATCAGCAGTCGGTGGAGCGCAACACGCAGGTGGCGATACCCGACATCTGGGAGGATTCGGTCTTCCGCCTCAACCCAGCGGCGGACGAGGGGACGTTCTGGCGCGGGGAGATCGAGTCCACCATATACCTGGGTGATTGGTCGCGGCCGACCGACCGCGGCGAGCTGCGGCTGGGTGCGGAGTTGGGGAGCGGAGCCGAAACGTTCGATTACGTGCAGCCGCGGGCCCGATTCGAGGGCCGCTTCGACCCCGGCGGACGGGTGGCGATCGCCTTCAGCGCCAGCGCCGGCTGGACGGGCGGCCAGGTGCCGGCGCAGCGTGAGTGGCGGCTGGGCGGCCTGAACACGGTGCGCGGGTTCGAGCACGGGGCCCGGCGCGGCGATTCCTACTGGAGCGCGCGGTTCGAGGCGAGCCCGCGGCGCAAAGCGATCACGCCGGTGGTCTTTGCCGACGTCGGTTGGGCCGGATCCACCGACGATTGGCCCGGCGGCGACGCGATCTGGTCGGTGGGAGCGGGCGCCAGCTTGCTGTGGGGAATCCTCCGCGCCGATCTCGTCTTCCCCGAGCTGGACGAAGTGTGGTTCGAGCTTTACTTCGGGGGCGCGCTCTAGGATCGGTGGCGTCAGCCACCGTGTGACTCCGCTCGTCCAGAAGTCGCCGAATGGTTGCCGGTGGTCGTCGAGGAGTTAGGCAAGTTCTGATAGACTAGCGAGACGCTGCGGGGGGAGGTGCCGGGGGTCCTCCGAGCGTAACTCGAGAGCGGGCCCGCTGGAACGGTCCACCCGGGCCGATCCCGACCCGCGAACGGTGAAGCGGGAGGGCCCCCGGGACCTCCCCCCACCACCAGACACCGGCAGTTGGAAGAAACGTGACACACATCCTCATAGTTGACGACGAAGGCAACATCCGGCGGATGATCGCCAGCCTGCTCGGCGCCGAGGGCTACACCACCAGCGAGGCCGAGTCGGCTGAGGCGGGCATCAAGCGGATGTCCGCCGAGGAGCCTGACGCCGTGCTCCTCGACCTGGCGCTGCCCGGCATGAGCGGGCTCGAGGCGCTGGAGAAGATCGCCGAGGGCTGGCCTGAGGTGCCGGTCGTGATGATGAGCGGTCAGGCCACGTTGGGCGACGCCGTTCAGGCGACGCGGCTAGGCGCGTTTCAGTTTCTCGAGAAGCCGCTCACACCCGAGGCCGTGTTGATCACGCTCAAGTCGGCGTTGGAGCTTCGACGTCAGCGCGACCTCAACCGCGCCCTCAAGCAGGAGCTCGAGCCCGGGCAGGAGCTGGTCGGTAAGAGCGCCGCGATCGAGGAGGTCCGCGCGCTGATTCGAAGGGTCGCGCCCACCGACTCGCGGGTCCTGGTTACCGGCGAGAGCGGGACGGGCAAAGAGCTGGTGGCGGGGGCCATCCACGCGCTGTCGAAGCGGGTCCGCGGACCGTTCGTGCGCATCAATTGCGCGGCGATTCCCCGTGAGCTGATCGAAAGCGAGATGTTCGGCCATGAGAAGGGTGCGTTCACCGGAGCGACTCGCCAGCGGCGCGGCAAGTTCGAGCTGGCGGACGGTGGCACACTGTTCCTCGACGAGGTGGGCGACCTGAGCGCCGAGGCGCAGGCCAAGCTGCTGCGGTCCATCGAGGCGGGCGAGATCGAGCGCGTCGGGGGAGGCGAGCTGATCCCGGTGGACGTGCGTGCGGTCGCCGCCACCAACCACGACCTCGAGGCCGAGGTGGAGGCGGGCCGCTTCCGCGAGGACCTCTTCTTCCGCCTGCACGTAATGCCGATCCACATCGCGCCGCTTCGGGAGCGGGTGGAAGACATCCCGCTGCTCGTCGCTCACTTCTACGAGCGCTATCGCCAACGACATGGTCTACGGCCGCCCACGCTGACCGACGACGCGCTGGCGGCGCTCGTCGCCTACGATTGGCCGGGCAACGTCCGCGAGCTGGGCAACGCCGTCGAGCGCCTGATGATCCTCTATCCAGAGCGCCCGGTTGGCGCGGCAGAGATCGCCGGCGTCTTGCCCAGCGCACGGCGCGGCGAGCCGGTCCCGGTTGGCGACGGCGGCTCGCTGTCGGAGAAGCTGGAAGCCTATGAGCGCCGGCTGATTCAGGGCGCCCTCAGCGCCGCCGACGGCAACATCGCCGAGGCGGCGCGGCGACTGAGCACCGATCGGCCCAACCTTTACCGGCGGATGAAGCGTCTGGGGCTACGGCGCGAAGCGGCGGACGAGCGCTGACCGCCTGTGCGGCATCCGCACACCCAGCGTGGCCGATTGACACGATGGGCCAACACCGGCGGTCGAGAAGCCGCATGAAACCGTCGCGCGCGGCCGCGCACCCACGGCACCCGGTTTGCCTCCGAGCGGGCGGAGGACACAGTTTGCCTGTGGGAGGAGCAAGTATGAGAGGCGCGCTACCTCTACTCGTCGCAGTCGCCCTTACCTTCAGCGCCACGCTCGATATCGCCGCGCAGGACACCGTCACCGTCGGTGTGCGCCAGCCGCTGGCCCAAGGCGCGGAGCTGCCGCGGCGCGTGGCCGACCAGCTGGTGGAGTTCTACAACCGCCCCACCACGCTCCGCTTCAGCGGCCGCACGCGAATCCCCGAGGGCCGCACCGTCGAGGGCGACGTGGCCATCCTGGGAGGGCCGGTCGAACTAGCCGGGGTGATCGCCGGTGATCTGGTGGTGCTGAACGGCGACATCACGCTCCGCGAAGGTGCCCATGTCCAGGGCGATCTCACCGTCGTGGGCGGCATCACCATCGGCGCCGAGGATGGGCGCGTCGACGGTTTCATGACGACCTACCCGGCCGTCTTCCGCTACCGCCGCACCGAAGAGGGGATTGCCTACGCCGGCTCGCAGCGGCCCGAGCCGATCCGGCCCCGGCGCCGGCGCCTGGACCTGCCACGCTGGACGCTGGGAGAGAGCGAGATCTACGTCTCCGCCCGACCGTACAACCGCGTCGAGGCGCTGCCGATTGCCATCGGCCCTCGCATCACCACGGGCGGCCGCAACCCCCTACGCATCGATGCCCTGCTGATCTATCGGACAGAGGCGGGCTTCGATCCCGATGAGAACGACGCCGGCTACCAGGTGCGGCTGCGCCAGTGGTTGGGCGGCCGCCGCGCCATCTGGATCGAAGGGGGCGTGCATTCGATCATCGACCCCGTCGAGGACTGGAAGCTCACGAACCTGGAGAACTCGCTGGCATTGTTGCTCTTCCGGCGCGATTACCGCGATTACTACGAGCGACAAGGCTTTTTTGGCGGTGTCGGCTGGCGGGCAACTCCCAGCTTGACCGGCTCGCTCGAATTCCGGATCGAGGATCACAACGCGGTGTCGGCCCGCAGCCCCTGGACCATCTTCTTCAACACCGACGACCGCTTCCGGGCGAACGCCGCGGCGGATGGCGGCGACCTGGAGAGCCTGGTCCTTACCCTTGGGCTCGACACGCGCAACGATCGGGACGAGCCCTGGTCCGGCTGGTTCGGTAAGTTGCGCCTCGAGCAGGCCGTCGGCGGCCGGCTGTCGGAACGAGACCCGGACTTCACCCACTTCTTCCTCGACCTCAGGCGCTACAACCGCGTGAGCCGTACCTCCGTGCTGGCGCTGCGGGCGGTGACCGGGGGACGCGCCGGCGGCGGCTTCCTGCCGTCCCAGCGGCAGCATGTGCTCGGTGGCGCGGGGTCGCTTCCCGGCTACAACCAGCTTCAGTTCGACTGCGGCGCCCGCGCCCGCACATCGTTCGGCACGGTCCCCGACTACGGCTGCGAGCGCTTCGCCCTATTCCAGGCGGAGTACCGCAGTGGGCTCGACTTCCATTTCCACTGGGACTACGATCAGGGGCCGGAGGATTTCTACGGCGACGTCTTCAGCGCGGACTTCGATCCCACGATCGTCCTGTTCTATAATGCGGGCGCGGCCTGGGACACGCGCGACGGTTTTTTGGACCATCTGACGGATAGCGATAACTGGTTAGCGGATATCGGCGGCGGTATCGAGCTGGGCGGCCTCGGCTTTTACACTGCTTACCCTCTGACCGGATCCGGGGGATTCAACTTCATCGTGCGTCTTTCCGCCAGATTCTAATCGCGGTTGGCCTGGCCGTGGCCTCGGCCGTCTCCCAACCCTCGGCGGCCCAACAGGCGCCTCAGCTTCTCCTATCGCCCGGCACGTCGGAGAACGGCTGGCGGGCGGCCCTCCGGCCCGTGGCTCTGCTGTCCGACTCGGCGCTCATTCGACCGCTCGTCTCCGGCCTCCCCCTCCGCTTTCACTTCCAGCTCGAGCTCTGGCATGACCGCTTTCTGTTCGACGGGCTCGTAGACCGGGCAAGCTGGACGCTGTTTCTCTACCAGGAGCCGCTGTCCGGCGACTACAGCCTCACCCGCTCCTGGGAACCGGAACGCGACGAGTGGTTTCCCACCCTGGGCGCGGCGGCGCGGGCGCTGGAGCGTTGGTACCTGGCGCCGATCCCCGGACCCGAGCCCAGCAGCGGCCGTTACTACTACGAGGCGCGGCTGGAGGTCGAGATCCTCTCGCTGGGCGACCTGGACGAGCTGGAGCACTGGCTGCGCGGCGAGGTCGGCGAGGATGAGGGCGATGTGGGGGGCGCGGTCGCCCGCGGGTTCAAGCGGCTGTTCATCCGCCTCATCGGCCTCTCGGCCCGCAAGTACGAGGCGCGCACCGAGCTGTTCCAACCTCGCTGACCCCGCCACCCGGCCACCCTCGACAGCGAGGGGGCCGCCGGATAAGTTATTCAGTTACAAGATTTTTTGAACCATCGGCTGCCCATCGAACGCCGGTGCGACAGAGCCAGAAAGGGGCTTCCGGGAGGGCCACACCGCCGCCCGTCGGCCCTTTTTGATTTTCTCGCGAATCGACAACCCGCGAGAATCAGAGCCTCGAGGAGGTGAATAATAGATGGTCAAAGTCATCGTCCACGAGAACGACGACCTCGAGCGCGCGCTCCGAAAGTTCAAGCGCAAGATGATCCGCTCGGGCCTCTTCCGTGACATGAAGAGAAAGCGGTACTACGAGAAGCCGAGCGAAGTAAAGCGGCGCAAGGCGCGGGCGAACGAACGTCGGCGCCGGCGTGCCCAGCGCGCGAGGCGCCCGTGAACCCGACGGGCCAGCCGCCGGCTGCCGGTGGGCTGGCCCTTCTCTTAATCTGCCATACGAATCGGTTGGCCCGCGACCGCAAGCACTGCTAGCTTCCTCCGACTCAGAACGGGCCCGATTCACAAACCGATCTCGCTTCAGCCTATAACCCGAGGTGTTCACATATGATCGCGATGCGTTACCGGCTTCTTAGCTGCTTAGCCGCTTGGTCCCTGCTCGTCACACCCAACCTAGAGGCGCAGGAGCCGGCCAAGAGCGAATGGGATGTGGAGGCGGACCACGGACCCTCGCGAACGCTCGAGTTCGAGACGGACGAGGGGACCTGGATGAACCTCGACGTGAGCCCGGACGGCCGCTGGGTCGTCTTCGACCTGCTGGGCGAGATCTACCGAGTTCCGATTCGGGGTGGCGACGCCGAGCTGCTCTCCGGCGGCGTCTCTTACGAGCACCAGCCGCGCTATAGCCCCGACGGGCGGACCATCGCCTTCGTCAGCGATCGCAGCGGCATCGACAACATCTGGTTGATGGATGCCGACGGCTCGAATCGGCGACAGTTGACCAAAGAGAAAGACTCGCTTCCCACTGCCCCGGTCTGGGCGCCCGACGGTCAGTACGTGGTGGTGAAGCGGCACGTGCGGAGCACGCGCTCGCTGGGGGGTGGCGAGCTGTGGATGTATCACCTGCGGGGCGGCTCGGGGGTCAAGCTGGTCGAGAAGTTGAGCTTCACCTCCGAGCTAAACGAGCCGATGCTCTCCCCGGACGGCCGCTACGTCTATTACGTCTTCGCCGGTCCCTTCGATTACAACCGCGACGTCCACGACGGGATCTTTCAGATCAATCGTTACGACCGGGAGAGCGGCGAGGTCGAGCCGGTAACCCGCGGGCCCGGCGGCGCGATCCGTCCCACGCCCTCACCCGACGGGCGCGCCGTCGCCTTCATCCGTCGCGTCGGGACAAACACCGTGCTCTTCATCCGCGATCTCGAGACCGGGGTCGACCGACCGCTCTTCAACGGACTGGAGAAGGACCAGATGGAGACCTGGACGGTGCACGGCGCCTACCCGGCCTTCGCCTGGACGCCCGACTCGCGGCGGATCGTGATCAACTTCGGCGGCAAGCTCTGGTCGCTGGACGCCGGCACGGGCCAGCCGGCGGCCGTCCCGTTCCGCGCGGCCGTCAGCCAGCGCATCACCGAGGCGCTGCATTTCGACTATCCGATCGCCGACGACTCCCTGCGCGCCCGCCTGATCCGCTGGCCGACGATCACCCCGGACGGCCGCCGGCTCGTCTTTCAGGCGGTGGGCCACATCTACCAGATGGGGCTGCCGAGCGGGAAGCCGCAGCGGGTCACCGACCTGGCGGCGCTGGAGTACGCGCCCGCCTTGTCGCCCGACGGCCGCTCGCTCACTTTCGTCACCTGGGACGACGACGAGGGCGGCCAAATCTGGCGCGTGCAGCTCCCGCGTCCCGGACAGCGGGCCCGGCCCCAGCAACTCACCGCCACGCCCAACCAGTACGCGAACCCGGTCTTCTCACCTGACGGCGGCCGCATCGCCTTCGTGCGCGGGAGCGGACGCGCCAATCGCGGCCAGGACCTCGGGGCCGAGCTGTACCTGGAGATCCACACGATGTCCGCCCAGGGCGGCGCGTCGCAGCTGGTCACCACCACGGCCAACCGGGGCGCGAACCGCCGCATGCCCCGGCCACGCTGGAGCGCCGACGGCACGCGGCTGCTCTATCAAGAAAGCGATGAGGACAAGACGTACCTGACCAGCGTCAAGCTGGATGGGACCGACAAGCGCCACCTGATGGAGAACGAGCGTGCGGAAGAGATCGTCCCGTCGCCGGACGGCAAGTGGGTCGCCTTCAAGGAGCTGCACAACGTGCACGTGGCGCCGCTACCGATGGCGGGCGCCGACCCGCTGAAGATCGAGGCCGGAGGCGCCGGCGTGCCGGTAAAGACGCTGACGCGATACGGCGGCGACTGGATCGACTGGTCGCGCGACAGCCGCAGCGTGAGCTATGTGCTCGGGCCGACGGTTTACCGTCATACGCTCGAAACGATCTTCGCCGAGGAAGAGGAGAGCGAGGAAGAAGAGGCGAGCGAATCGGAAGAAGAAACGAAGCCGAACCATGTCTTCGAGGGTGATCTCTTCGAGATCGCGCTCGCGGTTCCCAAGGCGCGTCCCAGCGGCGCACTAGCGCTGACGGGCGCCCGCCTCATAACGATGCGCGGTGACGAGGTGATCGCCAACGGCACGATCGTCGTCGACGGGACCCGTATCGTGGCCGTGGGCGCGTCGAGCCAGGTGCAGGTGCCGCGCGGGGCCCGGGTCATCGATGTGGCCGGCAAGACGATCATCCCGGGACTGGTGGACGTGCACGCCCACATGGGTTACTCCGCCCTCGACATCAATCCACAGCGCGAGTGGCGCTACTACGCCAACCTCGCCTACGGCGTCACCAGCACGCTCGACCCTTCGGCGAGCACGCAGGCGGTCTTCGCCCAGGCGGAGATGGTGGACGCCGGTCTGATGCTCGGGCCGCGCATCTACTCCACCGGGTTCATCCTCTACGGTGCCGAGAACGCCAACAAGGCGGTGATCAACAGCCTGGATGACGCCCGCTATCACATCCGCCGCCTCAAGGCGCAGGGCGCGACGGCGGTGAAGAGCTACAACCAGATGAGGCGCGACGTGCGCCAGTGGGTCATCGAGGCGGCACGCGAGGAAGGCATCCTGGTGGTGCCGGAAGGCGGCTCGATGTACCAGCAGAACATTAGCATGGTGCTGGACGGACATACCGGCATCGAGCACGCCATCCCGATCGCACCCCTCTACCGAGACGCGCTTCAGCTCGTCGGGCGCAGCCGCACCGGCTACACGCCCACGCTCGTCGTCGGGTATGGCGGCATCTGGGGTGAGAACTACTGGTATCAGCACTACGACGTATACGAGAACGAGCGGCTGTTACAGTTCACGCCGCGCGGCATCCTCGACTCTCGCGCCCGCCGTCGAATGCTGATTCCCGAGGACGAATGGAACCACATCGAGCTGGCGAAGGCGGCGAAAGCGATCGTGGAAGCCGGCGGCCGCGTGCAGCTCGGCGCCCACGGCCAGCTGCAGGGGCTGGGCGCGCACTGGGAGCTCTGGATGTTCGAGCAGGGTGGGATGACGCCGCTGGAGGCGCTGCGGGCGGCGACGCTCTGGGGCGCCGAGTACGCCGGCCTCGGCCGTGACGTCGGCTCGCTGGAGCCCGGCAAGCTGGCCGACCTGGTGGTGCTCGACGCGAACCCGCTCGATGACCTGAAGAACAGCGAGCGGGTGCATAGGGTGATGAAAAACGGCTTTCTCTACGACGACTCGCTGAACGAGGTCTGGCCGCAACAGCGCCAGCGTCCGGCTTTTCGTTTTGAGTAACAGCCGGGCGACGAAGAAGTCTGAGCGTGCAAGTCGCACACGCCTGGAACTCTGTCGACTCCGCTGCCGTTCAGTCCGGCGTGAGATCTGGAGTCTTCTGCTTTCCGTGGCTCATCCGCGCCGCCGTTGCCATCTTCGGCGGACCCGTCGCGGTTCAAGCACAATCGGCAGCGTCATCTTGGACGGCCGATTTCGACGACGGGTGGAAGGAGCGCTGGGTCGAGACGCGCCTCGACGCCCGGTTCAACCGCTTCAACGTCGTCGAAGACGAAGGTCGACGCGTCTTACAAGTCGAGAGCGATAATTCAGCCTCGGCACTTTGGCACCCGCTCGATCAGGAGCCATCAGCTGGAAGCCGCGTGGCCTGGCGCTGGCGCCTGGAGGCAACGCTCACGGGAAACCGCAGCGAGCGGGAAAAGCGTGGCGATGACTTTGCCGCCCGTTTCTTCGTCATCTTCGACGGCCAGCCGTTTTCCCGTAGCGCCCGGGCGATCTGCTACGTGTGGGCGGCGAGCGAGCCGGTGGGCAGCCGCTATCGAAACCCGTACTTCTCCAACGTGTTGACGATCGTGCTGCGTAGTGGCGACGAGCTTGCGGGCGAATGGGTGAGCGAAGAGCGCGACTTCATGGCCGACTATCGTGAAGCTTTCGGAGAGCTCCCAAGTAGCGTCACAGCCGTCGCCGTGATGGCCGACACCGACGACACGGGCAGGCGCGCCACCAGCTGGTTCGCCGACATCCGTCTGGTGAGTCGCGACTAGCCACGCCGCCGGGGCGCCGCGCTCGCCACGACCTAGTACTTCAGTCCCGTATCGCAGAGCACGGTCACGACAGTGGGAGCTGAACCCAGCGCCCCGCCCTCGATCGACTTCACCGCCGCGCAGACGTTGGCGGCGGCCGAGTAGCCGACGTGCACACCCTCCTTCTCCGCCAGCAGCCGGCGGTAGCGTGTCGCTTCTTCGTCGGTCACAGCGACGAAGCCGTCTGCCAGCGCCGGGTCCCACAGCGGCGGGACGATGCCGTAGCCCGTGCCTTGCAGCAGATGGCACGGCTGCGTGACCGGCTGGCCGGCCAGCACCTGGGCGCCCGCCGGCTCCACCGCCAGGCAGCGCACCTCCGGTTCTTGCCGCTTCAGGTAGCGGCCCACGCCGACGAACGTGCCGCCGGTGCCCACGGTGGCGATGAAGGCGTCGAGCTTCGTGCCCAGCGCCGCCCAGATCTCCGGGCCCGTCGTCTCCTCGTGAGCCCGGACGCTGGAGGGGTTGTTGAACTGGTCGACGTAGAATGCCCCACGCTCGCCGGCAAGCTCGTTGGCGCGACTCGTTGCCGCATCGATGTCGGCGCCGGTCACGTGACCTGGTCTGCCTTCCACCTGCGGCACCATCACAACTTCCGCACCCAGCGCCTCCAGCATACGAGCCCGGGTCGGGCTGTTGCCTTCCGACATCGTGGCGATGAAGGGGTGACCCAGCACGTTGCAGACCACGGCCAGGCCGGCTCCGAGGTTGCCGCTGGACATCTCGACCACGGGCTGGCCGGGGACTAGACGGCCCTCCGACCGGGCATCTTGTATGATGCGCCGCGCGGCCCGATCCTTTACGCTGCCGCCGGGGTGCACGAACTCGGCCTTGGCCAGAATCACGCCGGGCCCCGGAGCGATGCGGCTCAAGCGGAGAAGCGGGGTGTTGCCGATCAGATCCAGCGCGCTGGACGAGATGCCACTCATGCTGCAGTTACTAGGCCGGCGCATCGGCCTTGGCAAGGAGCAGCGTTCAGCACCAGGCGGCCGCCGTGCTTGGGGTCACGCCCAACCGTAACACGGGAGATAACTTCATGAGCACTCAGGGGACAGGTCGTGGCAGGCGGGCGCTACGCCAGACGTTGAGCGGCGCCGCGCTCGTGTGGTTGACGGTCGCAGCCACGCCGCCGCTCGCCGCACAGGACTCGGCCTGGCCGCGGCGCGTGGTGCTCACCAACGACGATGGCATTGAGGCTGAGGGGTTGGCAGCGCTCGTCGACGCCTTCGCACCAGTCGCCGAGGTGTTCGTCGTGGCGCCGCGCGACAATCGGAGTGGCAGTACCAACTACGTTTCAGCCATCGCGGTGCGGCGGCTGACTGCCGAGCGCCGCCACCTCCGTGAGGGTGTGGTCGCCTACGCCGTAGACGGCTACCCGGCCGACGCCGTCGTCTTCGCCCTCTCGGCGCTCCTCGCCGAACGACCGCCCGACCTGGTGATCTCCGGGGTGAACGACGGGCCCAACCTCAGCGACGACTGGAACCTGTCGGGCACGGTGGGGGCGGCGCGGATGGCCGCGTTCCTCGGCGTCCCCGGCATCGCCGTCTCGGGCTTCAGCTCCGAGCACCCGGAGACGCTGGAGATGATCGGCCGCTGGACCGTGGCGCTGGCGCGCACCCGGCTGGTGCGCGAGCTGGGGCCGGGCCAGTACCTGACGGTTAGCGTTCCGCGCGTCGCCGCGGCCGAGGTCGCAGGGGTCGAGATCGTACGGCGCGGCCCGCGGCCCTGGGCGTTCGAGTTCGAGCGCGCCGACGGCGGCGCCCCTGACGGCGCGGAGACCTGGACCCTCCGCTTCGCGCGCCGGGAGGTCGACCCGCCCGCCGGGACGGACCTGCACGCCTACGCCGCCAACCGCATCGCCATCGTCCCGATGCGGGTCGACGAACATGACCAGCCTCGGCTGAGAGCCCTCGGCGCGGGCGCGCCCGAAATTCCGGCATGGCCACCGGGCACCGGAAACCCGCCCCGTTGACGGCTCCCCACACCGCCTCGAAACCGTGACGGGTGGCGCTACGTAGAAGAGGAAGACAAGGAGGTATCTACATGTTGAGACTGTTGAGGCCACTGCTGCGGGTGATCGTAAAGGTCCTCGAGTGGCTGGAGCGGAAGATCTGAGGCCGGCGTCAGCTGGGGCAGAGCGACGTCGAAAGGCCTCCCCAGCTCCCCATTCGGTACGAATCCTAACACATTGTCCGGGTCCGCTCCGATTACGGGCCCGAAGTCTTTTTTCAAACAAAGAATGCCACACACGCTCACTCGAGGGCGAACCGCTCGAGCTTCATCACCATCGTCTGTAAACCCTCCGCCAGCGCCGGGTGCACCATCTGCGCGTCCACCATCGCTCGCGCCGACGCGCCCGCCTGCATCAGCATCAGAAACGTGTGGATCAGCTCGCCCGCCTCGTAACCCACGATGGCGGCCCCGAGGATCCGCTCGCCGGCGGGATCGATCAGCACCTTCATCAGGCCGGCGCGCTCGTCCATCTCGATCGCCCGGGCGATGTGGCCGAACGGCATCTTCGCCACCTCGTAATCGACGCCCCGCTCCTTCGCCTCGCGCTCCGACAGGCCGACGCGCGCCACCTGGGGATCGGTGAACACGGTGCTCGGCACGATCCGGCCCTCGCGGCCGCCCTGGCGCCGGCCCATGAGTATGTCGTAGAGGATGCGATGATCGTCCCACGAGTTGTGGGTGAACTGGGGGCCACCGTTGCAGTCGCCCACCGCGTAGACGCCGTCGGTGCTGGTGCGATAGCCGTCGTCGACCCTCACGAAGCCACGCTCGTCCAGCTCGACGCCGGCGGCCTCGGCGCCCAGGTCGTCCGTGTTCGGCACCCGGCCCACGGCGACGAGCAGGTGTGAGCCGGTGGTCTCCTGGCCACCGCCGCAGCGCACGCGTATGCCCTTCCCCGTTTTCTCGACTTCGACCACCTCGGCGTCCAGCACCACCTCGATCTCTTCCGCCCGAAACGCCTCTTCGATCGCTTCGGAGACGTCCTCGTCCTCGCGGTCCAGCAAGTGGGAGCCCCGCTGCATGATCGTCACCTCGGACCCGAAGCGCCGGAACATCTGGCCGAACTCGCAAGCGATGTATCCACCACCCACCGTGACCAGGTGCTTGGGCGGCGTGCGCAGCTCCATGATGCTGGCGTTGTCGAGGAACTCGACCCCGTCCAGACCTGAGATAGACGGCACCCGCGAGCGCGCGCCCACGTTGATGATGACTGTCTCGGCCCGGTGGCGCTCACCGTTTACCTCGATCTCGCGCTCGCCGACGAACCGTGCTCGGCCCTCGATCAACGTCAGGTTCGCGCCGGCCCGTTCCAGCCGCCGGCGCACGCCGCTCCGCCACTGCTGTACGATCTCGTCCTTGCGATCGACGACGGCGCCGAGGTCGACGCGCACCTTGCCGACCTCGATTCCCAGACGGCCCGCCGTCCGCGCCACATGCGCGGCCCGGGCGCTGGCCACCATCGTCTTGGTCGGCGTGCAGCCGACGTTCACGCACGAGCCGCCCAGGTCGCCCGCCTCGGCGATGATCACTTTCTTGCCGGCCTCGGCGAGGCGGGCGGCGAGCGGGACGCCGGCCTGGCCGCTGCCGATGACGATGACGTCGACTTTCAATTCATCCTCCGTTGGCGTTTCGAGTCAGGCGTCGGTCGGATAGAGCTCGTCCTGCAAACTCAGGCTGAGAAGAGAACAATATTAGTCCGCTGGCGGATCCAGGAGGGCCCGGACCTGGGCCTCGCTGGTCGGCCAGGCCGGGACATCGAAGAGCCGCTGCGTTTCCACCAGATCGACGCGCTCGCCGGGTTGCAGACGGGTGAGCGGCCCGTGGATCTCCATCTCGAAATAGGGGAAGCGGTGCGAGTTGTAGACCTCTGACAGGCAGCCGTGACCGTAAGGGCGTCCTAAAAAGACGGGCGCGCTCTTCGAGTAGCCGACCAGCCCGGCGGGCGTTTCGCTGATGCCGAGCATCCACCCTTCGCTCGCGTCGACGCCGAACTTGAACTCGACCTCCTCCGTGCAGTCGATGACGGCGAGCCTGCCCAGCTCGCTCACGACACGCCGGCGAACGCTCACCGACTCGCCTTCCACCTCGAACGTCTTCACTCCGTCGGTGTAGCTCGCGGTGTCGTTACGGGGCAGATAGACGCGGCCCGGTCGAAGCAGCATGGCGACGTCCCAGGGCGCCCACTCGACTTCGTCCGAGGAGGCGTTGAGCAGGCTGTGGGCTACCGTCCACCCCGGGCGCTCGGCCTGAACCTCGACGGTGCGGCTGACCTGAACGCCGCTCTCGCGGCAGCGTCGACTGGCCATGCGAATGCGAACGGACCGCGCGCTCGCGTCCTCGACGACGAGATCATAGGGGCCGCTGTCGAGATCGAGGAACGGCACCGCTTCGGTCCAGCGATCCTGCGGTGCCAGCCACGTCTTGTCGCCGCCCCAAAGGCGGAAGCCGCGCTGGCGCTTGGTCGCCGCCAGGTCGTTGATGTGCTCGAGATCGTCCACCCGGCCTTCCAGCGCCGGATCGGTGAAGAACAGCTCATGCCCGTGCCAGCGCAGACCCATGATGCGGCCGCCGACCTGTGGCACCAGCACCAGTTCCAGCGGCCCTTTGCTGAGGTGCCAGCTGTCCCAGCCCTTGTAGCGCCCCCGGCGGAGGCTCACCGGCAGCACTTCAGTCACCGGCGCCCAGCGCCCGGTCAAGGTTGAAGGCGGCGCTGATCAGGCTCAGGTGGGTGAACGCCTGCGGGAAATTGCCCAGCGCCTCGCCACTGGGGCCCGTCTCCTCGGCGAAGAGACCCAGGTGGTTGGCGTAGCCGAGCATCTGCTCGAACATGAGCCGCGCCGTCTCCAGGCGCTGGCGATCGCGCCGGCCCGCGCGTGTTAGCGCCTCGACCAGCCAGAAGGTGCAGATGTTGAACGTGCCCTCCTCGCCGCTCAGCCCGTCCGCCGTCTCGCCCACGTTGTAACGGTAGACCAGGCTGTTCGACACCAGCCCGCCAGCGCTGGGCGACTTCAGCGTGGCGTCCAGCGTCTTGAGCATCCGGTCGTCGGTGGGCGAGAGGAAGAAGACCAGCGGCATGATCAGGTTGGCGGCGTCGAGAGCGTCGCTGCCGTAGTGCTGGACGAAGGCGCCCCGCTTTTCGTTCCAACCTTTGGCCATGATCTCGCGGTAGATCTCGTCGCGCGCCTTCAGCCAGCGCAGCCGGTCGGCGGGGAACGAGCGCTTGTCGGCCAGTCGGATCGCCCGATCGAGGGCGACCCAGCACATCAGCTTCGAGTAGACGAAGTGCTGTTTGCCGCCGCGCACCTCCCACACACCCTCATCTTTCAACTTCCAGTTGTTCACCACCCAGTCGGTGAGCGAGGTGATGTGGTTCCACAGCTCATAGTCGATGGGGCTGCCGTACTTATTATATAGATACACCGAGTCCATCAGCTCGCCGTAGATGTCCAGCTGCAGCTGGTTGTAGGCGCCGTTGCCGATGCGGACCGGTCGCGAGCCGCGATACCCCTCCAGGTGATCGAGCGTCTCTTCCTTCAGCTCGTGACGCCCATCGATGCCGTACATGATCTGCAGCGAGCCGTCGGGCTCCAGCTCGTGCGCCCGCGCCTCCAGCCAATCCATGAACCGCGCCGCTTCTTCGGTGAAGCCGAGCCGGATGAACCCGTACAGGGTGAAGGCGGCGTCGCGGATCCAGGTGTATCGATAGTCCCAGTTCCGCTCGCCGCCGATCCCCTCCGGCAGGCTGCAGGTCGGCGCGGCGACGATGGCGCCGGTCGGCTCGTAAGTCAGCAGCTTCAGCGCCAGTGCCGAGCGCTCGACCATCTCGCGCCAGCGGCCCGTGTACTCGCAGCCGGACAGCCAGTGGCGCCAGTGGTCCACCGTGCGCTGGAAGATCTCCGCCGCCTGCGCTTCCGAAATGGAAACCCCGCCCGCAGCGGCTCGGTCCAGCTCGCCGAGCGCGAAGATGGCGCTCTGGCCCTCCTCCAGCCGGAAGTCCGCCGCCACGCCGTCGCCGTCCAGCGACAGCGGCACGCCGCTCGTCAGCCCCAGGCTGAGGCCGTCCGAGTGGAACGCCGCACCCTCTTTCGTCATCTCCGTCCCATGGGGGTCGCGGGCGTAGTTGAAGGCGGGCCGGCACTCCAACCGAAAAGGCATCGTCCCGCGCACCGCAGTCACCCGACGAAGCAGCCAACGGCCGGCGCCCACGCCGGTCTGCCTCCCCACCGGCATGAAGTCGCGGACCTCGCCGACGCCGTCCGGAGCGAGAAAGCGGGTGACCAGCACGTTGGTGCCGGGCCAATAGAGCTGTTTTCGCGTCGTTACCGGGCACCTGGGGCCGACCAAGAAGCGGCCGCCCTTCTCGTCGTCGAGGATCGCGGCGAAGACGCTGGGCGAGTCGAAGTCGGGATAGCAGAACCAGTCGATCGAGCCGTTCTTGCCGACCAACGCCACGGTGTGCATGTCCCCGATGATGCCGTAGTCCTCGATCGGTAGATAAGTCATTCGTCGTCTCCCGTTGTCGACCCTGACAGGACTGGCTGTATCAAACCTTGAAGGTCGTGGCGAATGCTGGCCGAGGGTGCCGGACTCACGACGCCGGCGTCACCACAGTCGAACGATGTCATCCCCGGCGAATAGAGGCCCGACCTCGAGGCCGAGCGCCGCCTCTGCGTACAGCTCCGGTGGCACGCTGATGTCGGCCAGGTACAGCTCGCCGACCTGCGCCCCCACCCCGGCCGTGCGCAGTCCCTGCTTGGGCAGCGCCAGCGTCATCGTCGCCGTGGCCCGGATGGCGGGATCGAAGACCGTCCCGGTGGTCGTGTCCACGCCGGATGGCGCATCGAGCGCGAGTACCGGCGCGGCCTGCTCTTTGGCCCAGCGGATCACCTCGGCCGCGCTGCCGTGCGGCGCGCCCTTGAGGCTGTACCCGATGACACCGTCCACAACCAAGTCGACTTCTCTCAGGTCCGCCAGGGCATTGACCTGGCCCACCGGCACCTTCATTCGACGCAGGATCTCGAGCTGATGACCCGGCACGGGGGTGAACCGAGAATCGTCCGCGGTCACAAAGACCTGCAACTTCGCGCCCCAGTTGTGCAGCCGGCGCGCACACACCAGGGCGCCACCCCCGTTGCCGCCGGTCCCCGCCAGCACGACCACGTGTCGGCCGCGCGGGTCGCCGTCGAAAAACCGGGACCGTGCCAGGTGGGCGAGGTTACGGCCGGCGTTCTCCATCATCTGGATCAGCTCGATCCGATAGTCCTCGATCATCGCCCGGTCGACCTCCACCATCTGCTCGGTGGTGAGGTACGGGATCTCGATGGCGTCGGCCCGGTTCTTCCTCGTAGGGTTCATCGTTCGTGTAATGTTCGAGCCGAACCTCTATGTTCCCACCGCGTTCAGCCGCGCCCGTAGACCGGGATGGCCGCCCCTGTGATTGCCCGGGCGCCGTCCGAAGCGAGGAAGGCGATCACGTCGGCGATCGCCTCGGGCGCGACCCAGCGGCTGAAGTCGGCCTTCGGCATCGCGCTCCGGTTCTGGGGCGTGTCGATGGTGCCGGGCAGCACGCTGTTGACCGTGATGTTCGAGTCCTTGACCTCGGCGGCGAGGCTCTCGGTTAGCCGCATCACGGCGGCCTTGCTGGCGCTGTAGGCAGCGACCCGCGCGTCGCCCGACAGCGCGTTGCGGCTGGCCACGTTGATGATCCGGCCGCCCTTCCGCTCCAGCATCGCCGGGATCACGGCCCGGCAGGCGAGGAGCGTCGTGCGCAGGTTCACCTTCATGAGAAAGTCCCAGGTTTCGGGATCCTCCTCGTGCACGGGCTTGCCGCCCTTGAAGGTGCCCACCGTGTTCACCAGCACATCGATGTGACCGAAGCGCTCCGCCACATCTCCGACCAGCTTTTCCACGGCGGCCGGATCCGTCATGTCGACGCCGGAGGCGAGCAGACGATCGCCGGACTTGGCGGCGTCGGCGAACATGCCGCTCAGCCGGTCGGCCGAACGATCGACCAGCACCGTCCGCGCGCCGGCCCGCTGGAACGCCCGCGCCGTCGCCTCGCCGAGGTTGCCGGCGGCTCCGGTGATGATCGCCACACGATCCTTCAGATCAGTCATAGAGTCCGTCTCCCGAGAGTCGATGCCGAGTTGAACGACAGAAGCTAGGCCCCGGTCCTTGCTCGCACCACCGCCAGGGGCCCAGCTTAGGACCTCACCACGAAAGGTGAAACGACGAGCGATCTTCTTGACAGGCCCTCGATGAGTAGCAACGCCGACAATGTCGTCGAGTTCCGCAAAGCCAGCCTGAGGCTGCCGGACGGCCAGGCGATCGTCGCCGACCTCGACTTCGGCGTGCGCAGCGGCGAGATACTGGTGCTGCTGGGACGGAGCGGCTCGGGAAAGACCACCACGCTCAAGCTGGTTAACGGGCTGCTGCTGCCCAGCGAGGGCGCGGTCACCGTCGAGGGCCGATCGACCCGCGATTGGGAGCGGACCCGCCTGCGCCGCCGTATCGGCTACGTGATCCAAGAGGTGGGTCTGTTCCCCCACTACAATGTGGAGCGCAACATCGCCCTCGTCCCCACCCTGGAGGGTTGGGACGCGGAGCGCGCGAGCGTCCGCACCCGCGAGCTGCTCGAGCTGGTCGGATTGGAGCCGGCGCGTTTTTCCTCCCGATATCCGTCCGAGTTGTCGGGCGGTCAGCGGCAGCGGGTCGGGGTGGCTCGCGCGCTGGCCGCCGATCCGCCGCTGCTGCTGCTCGATGAGCCGTTCGGCGCCCTCGACCCGCTGACGCGGCTGGAGTTGCAGCGTGAGCTACGGGAGCTGCAGGCACGTTTGGGCAAGACGATGGTGTTCGTCACCCACGACGTGCGGGAGGGGCTTTACCTGGCCTCACGGATCGCGCTCTTCCAGGACGGCCGCCTGGCGTTCATCGGTCGCCCCGGAGAGTTCCTCGAATCGGATCACAGCGAAGCACGCGCCTTCGTGCAAGCGCTCGAAGAGTCGAATGCGGTTCATCGCCGGACAGAGTGAGCGCCGTCCAAGACCGCTGCCGCTGGCGTCGGCGCAGATATGCCACGAGGCTGCCACCCGTTCGACCGGGCGGCACCTAAGCTCTCGAAGGATTCGCGCATGGACCTGATCGAGTTTCTCAGCCGGAATCGCGCCGAGTTCATCACTCTAACGTTCGAGCACCTGTTCCTGGTCGGCGTCTCCACTGGCGTGGCGCTCATGGTCGGTGTGCCCCTGGGGATACTCCTGACGCGCAGCCCGCGCTTCAGAACGCCGGTGCTGGGACTGGCCAACATATTCCAAACCATCCCCAGCCTGGCGTTGTTCGGCTTCTTGATCCCGATCCCCTTCATCGGCGGTGTGGGCGCCCGTACGGCGATCGTCGCGCTGATCCTCTACGCGCTGCTCCCGATCATTCGCAACACCTACGCGGGGATCCAGGGCATCGACCCGGCGGTGCGCGAAGCGGGTCGCGGGATGGGGATGACCGATCGGCAGCTGCTGTTCATGGTCGAGATCCCCCTCGCCTTCGGCGTTATCCTGGCCGGGATCCGGGTGGCGACGGTGATCGGCGTCGGTGTCGCCACCATCGCCGCCGCCATCGGCGCCGGCGGCTTGGGCGTCTTCATCTTCCGCGGCGTCGCCATGGTCAACAACACGCTCATCCTCGCCGGGGCGGTGCCGGCGGCGCTGATGGCGTTGGCCGCCGACTTCCTGCTGGGACGGCTGGAGCGCCGCTACGCGCCGGGGCACGCGCGGCTGGCCGAGGTACGTGCGGCGTGAGGGTCACGGCGCTTCTCGCGGCGCTCGTCGCGACCGGCTGCGGCCTGCTGGGCGGCGACCGAATCGTCGTCGCCTCGAAGAACTTCACCGAACAGACGATCTTGGCCGAGCTGGTCGCCCAACAGATCGAGCGGCGCACCGACTTGAAGGTCGACCGCCGCTTCTTCCTCGGCGGGACGTTCGTCTGCCACCGCGCGATCGTCGCCGGCGAAGTCGATCTCTACGTGGAGTACACGGGCACGGCGCTCACCGCGATCCTGGAACGGTCGCCCCGACAGAGCGCCGCCGCCGTCTACGACACGGTGCGCGCCGTCTACGCGCGGCGCTTCGACCTGGAGTGGGGCCGTCCCCTCGGGTTCGACAACACCTTCGCCATCCTCGTTCGCGGCGCCCACGCGCGAGAGCTCGGCCTGGCGACCATCTCTGACGCGGCGGTCCACACGCCAGGCTGGCGGGCCGGCTTCGGCTACGAGTTCATGGAGCGCGAGGACGGCTTTCCCGGGCTGGCGAAGACTTACGGGCTCAAGTTTACCGAGACGCCGCGCACCATGGACCTCGGACTCACCTATCGCGCCCTGGCCAACCGCCAGGTCGATCTCATCGCCGGCAACTCCACCGACGGCCTGATCGAGGCCCTCGACCTCTTCCAGCTCGAGGACGACAAGCATTACTTCCCACCTTACGAAGCGGCGCCGGTCGTGCGCCATCAGCTGCTCGAGCTGCACCCGGAGGTCGGACGGGCGCTGGACGCGTTAGCCGGCCGCATCTCCGACGCCGAGATGCGGCGGCTCAACTACCGGGTGGATGTGGAGCATCAGGACGTCGCCCTCGTAGTGCGGGAATGGCTTGAGGCGAACCTGCCAACGGCGGAGGCCGGCGACGAGGTGGAGGCCGTGTCGCGGTGAGCGCCCACTCACATCCTCCGCTCTCGCGTGCGGCGGACCAGGCCAAATCGGCGGGCCGGCCCGAGGCTTGGCACGAGGAACTTGCGATGGCCCCCGACACGTCTTAGATGTTTTGGCGCTCGGTGCCCCAGTAATCGACAAACTCGTGCGATAGCCCATGATCCTCGTCGTCGTCTTTCTCGCTCTCGTGCTGATCCGCATGGTCGTGATGGAGCTTTTCTTGTTGCTCATCCTCAGTGTGGGACCGAGCTGCCCGGCCTGTGGCTGCGAAGCCATCCTCGTCCGTTCTCCCCGCCCGCTGCGGCGTATCCGCTGGTTGGAGCGCCGCTGGTGTATTAGCTGCGAATGGCAGGATCTGCTTCGCTGTGGCCCGCGCACGCGGGTCGAGGCCGCCGTGGCGGCGACCGAGCAACCGCGGCCGGCTTGAGGCGGCAAGTTCCGCCGCAGGGTCCGCACCTCGCTGGCGGGCCTTTGGCGGCCTCGCTCTATTAAGGCGTGAACCCTCTTCACCCCGAGGTTGTCCTGGTTTGGCGGGTGTCCGGCCTGCTCACCGCCCTTTTCCTCACGGCGATCGTGGCGGCGCTGGAGGGCCTGTTTCTCACGCCCAAGGGCCTGGCGCTGATCGCGCCCCGGGTCATCGTGGGCTTGACCGCGCTCATCGTCATTCCCCTGGCGCTGATCTGGCCACGCCTGCGCTATCGCTATTGGCGCTGGCAGGTCGAGGCCGACCGCGTTCTGATCGAGAGGGGCGTGCTCTGGCGTTCGCGCTCGCTCATCCCGCGGGTTCGCATTCAACACGTAGACACCCGCAGCTCGCCCCTGCAGCGCTGGCTGGGGCTCAGCTCGCTGATCATCTACACGGCTGGCACCCGCGGGGCGGATGTTGAGATCCCCGGACTCGCCGCTGACGACGCCGAGGCGCTTCGCGAGCAGTTAGCGCGCCTGGAAGAGCTGGATGAACGTGGCTGAACCGTCCGAACTCGGCGCACCCCAGGTTGGGGAAGAGTGGCGGCGGCTTCACCCGCTCACTCCGGCCCTGCGGTCGGTCCAGCTCACTGTGCCCGCCACCCGGTGGCGCTCGGCCGGCTGGCGTACCGGGCCGATCCCGGCACGGTCACCTATCAGTCCGATAAGACGAGCGGGCCCATGGCGGGCACCGAGGACCGTGGACGCGCTCGAGTTCCTGGCACGGGTGAAGAGCCATATCCCCAACAAGGGCCAGGCCCGGTCCCGCCCGCGCAGTCGGGGGCTCTTGGGGTGGGCGCGGTTCGGCTCCTCACCGAGGGGGGCCCGGATTCCCCGGCTGCCGATCGCTGATCGGGCCCCCCGGATCCCCCGCTCCACGTCCCACAAGCACGCCCAACTCTGGCCTCGCTGGACGCGCTTGCGGCCCAACGCTACTTTGGGAGGCGCGATTGAATTCCAATGCCGATGCCGATGTGACTGCAGTTGACCCAGCCCCGGCGCCAGTTGGTGCTGCAATGCTTAGCGGACCGGGACGGCAAGAGAGGCCGGCGGACGGGCGGCCGCGGCACCGAATAGCCTTTCATCGCCGCGAACGATTATGCAGCCCGCCGGATGGCGTCACCCCACCCATTCGGGCGGGGACCACCCACCCGTACCGCCTGCCCCGTTTGGCGGTTGTGAGGTCGCCGCGAAACCGCCACTATGTTCTTGTGAATCTGTTCTTGTGAATCTGTTCACATGCCCGCTCTTGATCGAAGCCAACGCCCGCGCCGTAGGCCGAAAACGCGGCTCTGTGGGGGGCCGGGTGGGTTCCGATCGCGGAGCCGGAGGTGTTGATGCACGGCGCGCGCACTCTATCCACCGGTACGCGGTCAGCGAGGATACGCTGCGCACCGTCTTCTACGAGCCCGGGTGCCGGGGTGTCGCCCTGGGGGGCATGGTGCTCAAGCCGAATCTGGTGACCTCCGGGCTCGCGGACGCCGAGCGCTGGTATCCGGCCGGTGGCGGAGGAGAGGGTTTGCTGCCTCGCCACCGCGGTGCCGGCGGCGGTAGCGGAGATCGCCTTTCAAGGGCGGGCGCTCAAGCCCTGGAGAGGCGATGCGGCAATGTACTCGAGTCCCCAAAAGCCCTCCTGCATTGGGCGAGACTCAACGTCACGGCTGGGCGAGGTCGTTATTCGGCCGAAATGGAACAGGCGGTGGCTTGATGGCCGGCCCGGACGCGGATGCCGCGAGGAGCAGCTGATGTCGAGGAAGCATCCCATCATCGCGGTAACCGGCTCATCCGGAGCCGGCACGACGACCGTCAAGGCGGCTTTTGAGCACATCTTCTTTCGGGAGAAGATCAAAGCAGTGATTATCGAGGGTGACAGCTACCACCGTTACGACCGGTACGAGATGCGGGAGGCCATCGCGGTGGCCGCCGCGGAGGGGAAGAGCCTGAGCCATTTCGGGCCGGAAGCAAACCACCTCGACAAGCTGGACGCTCTCTTCGAACAGTACGGCAGAACCGGCACGGGCGAGCACAGGCATTACCTCCACAACGAAGAGGAGGCCAAGCCCTACGGTCAAAAACCCGGCACGTTCACTCCGTGGGAGCCGATCCCTGACGGGACGGATCTTCTGATCTACGAAGGCCTCCATGGTGCAGTCATTACCGAGACGGTGAATGTCGCGAGACACGCCGACCTGTTGATCGGCGTGGTCCCGATCGTCAACCTCGAATGGATACAAAAGATTCACCGAGACACCGAAACGCGCGGCTACCGACCCGAGGACGTGACCGAAACCATCCTGCGCCGGATGCCGGACTATGTACACTATATCGTTCCCCAGTTCTCGGTCACGGACATCAACTTCCAACGTGTGCCAACGGTGGACACGTCGAACCCGTTCATCGCCCGCGATATCCCAACTCTGGACGAGAGCTTCGTCGTCATCCGGTTCCGGGATCCGACAAAGTTCGATGTCGATTTCCCTTACCTCCTGGCGATGCTGCACGACTCTTTCATGTCGCGGCGCAACTCGATCGTGGTGCCTGGGGGCAAATGGGGGGTGGCGATGGAGATTATCCTCGCCCCCATCATCAAGCGGTTGGTCGAAGGCAGCGGCGGAGTTCGCGGTGACCGCGCGGAAGCGCTCTCCGCTTCCCGGTGAGTCGGCGGACGGATTCGATGCCCGCCGCGCTTTGCAGGATCTGCCCTGAGGCGTCACCGCCAAAAGGGTCGGGTAACCACGTCCTACTTATCGCCACAGTCGGATCTTTTATGGAAGGGAGCTTTGAATGAGTACGAAGACGAACGCCGGCAAGAAGCGGCCACGCTGGCTGTCGGGGGTGGTCCCCTACAAAGAGATGGGGTACTGGCGGCCCGACTACGAGCCGGAGGAAACCGACGTGCTCGCGGCGTTCCGCATCACGCCGCAGGATGAAGTAGACCCCGAGGAGGCAGGGGCAGCCGTAGCCGGCGAGTCCTCAACGGCGACGTGGACGGTGGTTTGGACCGACCGCCTGACGGCGCACGACAACTATCAGGGTAAATGCTATAGGATCGTGCCGGTACCGGGGTCAAACCCCCCGCAGTACATCGCGTACATCGCCTACGGGCTCGATCTGTTTGAAGAGGGCTCGATCCCCAACATGAGCTCCTCGATCATCGGAAACGTCTTCGGATTCAAGGCGCTCAAGGCGCTTCGGCTCGAAGACCTCCGCATCCCCACCCAGTACCTCAAGACCTTCCAGGGCCCCCCGCACGGGATCATCCAGGAGCGGGAGATGCTCAACAAGTACGGGCGGCCGCTGCTCGGCGCCACCGTCAAGCCGAAGCTGGGCCTATCGCCCCGCAACTACGGACGCATCGTCTATGAGGCGCTCAGGGGCGGGCTTGACTTCACAAAAGATGACGAGAACATGAACTCCCAGCCGTTCAACCGCTGGCGAGAACGGTATCTGTACTCCATGGAGGCGGTCAACCGCGCCATGGAGACGACCGGAGAGGTCAAAGGCCACTATCTGAACGTGACCGCCGCCACCATGGAGCAGATGTACGAGCGAGCGGAGTTCGCCAAGGAGCTTGGGTCGGTGATCATCATGATCGATCTCACGATCGGGTTCACCGCGATGGGCTCGATGTCGAAGTGGGCACGCGACAACTCCATGATCCTCCACCTGCACCGCGCCGCCCATTCGACCTATACACGTCAGAAGAACCACGGCGTCAATTTCCGGGTGATCGCCAAGTGGGCGCGCATGATCGGGGTGGATCACATCCACGCCGGCACCGTCGTCGGCAAGCTAGAGGGCGATCCCAACGCCGTGGCCGGCTACTACGACACCTGCCGGGAGGACTTCCAGCCGCAGGACCTCACCAAGGGCATCTACTTCGATCAGGACTGGATACACCTCCCAGCTGTGATGCCCGTGGCCTCGGGGGGGATCCACGCCGGTCAGATGCATCAACTCCTCCATTACCTCGGGGAGGACGTGGTGCTCCAGTTCGGGGGCGGGACCATCGGACACCCCATGGGGATCGCCGCAGGGGCAACCGCCAACCGCGTCGGGGTCGAAGCCATGATCCAGGCGCGAAACGAAGGCCGGGACTACCTGAAGGAGGGCCCGGACATCCTCGCCCGGGCGGCGCGGCACTGCAAGGAGCTAAAGGCGGCGCTGGATGTTTGGGGCGACATCACCTTCGACTTTGAGTCCACCGACGTCCCGGATGTGCTCGAAGTACCCACACCCACTTCTTAAGGAGGGTCCGTTTCCATGAGCACCGGACTTCGAATCACCCAGGGAACCTTCTCCTACCTGCCCGATCTCAGCGACGAGGAGATATACGCCCAGATTCAATACGGGATCGACCAGCGGTGGGCAGTGGCGATCGAGTACACCGACGACCCGCATCCCCGCAACGTGTACTGGGACATGTGGGGGATGCCGATGTTCGACCTGAAAGACGCCTCGGGTGCAGTGATGGAGGTCAACCGCTGCCGGGATACCTTCTCGAACCACTACATCCGGGTGACCCTGTACAATCCCAAGCTGACCAAGCAGACCACAGGGCTGCAGTTCCTCGTGAACCGCCCCGAGCACGAGCCAGGCTTCCGGCTCGACCGCCGGGAGGCGCACGACCGGGTCGTCCACTACACCTTGCACTCTTACGCGGCCGAGCGCCCCCATGGGGACCGCTACCGTGAGGACGGCCGCTAAAAGGTATTATCCATGAGCAGCCAAAAGACTCCCGCCGACAAGGGGCCTCGACGGCCCGGTACGGAGGTTCCCGTCGCACCGCCGATGGGCCTGGGGATGGAATCCAAACCCAAAGGGATCCTGGAGGTGGAGGCCGAAGGCGAATTCGCCAAGCTGGCCGACCCGCTCAACGAGATTCCCGACGATCTCGAGATCCGCGTCGACGATGTCCTACGAGACAGCCGCGTGGCGGAGGTCCTTGAGTCCTTCGACCGGGAGTTGGTGGCGCTGAAACAGGTCAAGCGGCGTATCCGCGAGATCGCGGCGCTCCTTCTGATCGAGCGGCTGCGCCGCTCGATCAACCTCGAGGCGGAGCCGCCCACGCTCCACATGTGTTTCACCGGCAACCCCGGCACCGGAAAGACCACCGTCGGGATGATGATGGGCAAGATCCTCTTCAAGCTCGGTTACGTCAGGAAGGGCCACCTCGTGGCGGCGGGCCGGGAGGACTTGGTCGGACAGTACGTGGGCCACACCGCGCCCAAGACCCGCGAGGTCGTCAAGCGGGCCATGGGTGGGGTGTTGTTCATCGACGAGGCCTACAACCTGTACCGGCTCGACAACGAGCGCGACTATGGGCAAGAGGCGGTAGAGCTCTTGCTTCAGCTGATGGAGAACGAGCGCGACAACCTGGTGGTGATCATGGCCGGGTACAAGGACAAGATGGAGCGCTTCTTCAGCGACGTCCCTGGCATCAGGTCGCGCATCGCCCATCATATCGACTTCCCCGACTACTCGTTGGAGGAACTGATTCAGATCGGCGCGCTGATGCAGAAGAAGCAACGCTATCGGTTCTCTCCCGCAGCCGAGAAGGCCTTTGAGAAGTTGCTCAAGCAAGGCATCTCCCATCCCGGTTTCGCCAACGGACGCAGTGTGCGAAACGCCCTCGACCACGCACGCCTGCGCCAGGCGATCCGGCTGTTCAATACCGCCGAGCGTGGCGGGAAGCTGACCAAAGCCGATCTGGTGACCATCGAGGAGGCGGACGTGCTCGAGATCCGGGCGTTCGCGGAGGGCATTCCAGCGGCGGATCGAGGCTCGAGCGACCTAGCCCGCGCCGACGAGCGGCGCCCGGATTTCAAAGGCTCGGGGACGCCAGGTGACTGAACAGCCGGAAATCGTCATCGCGCGTGTGGTCCTGGGGCGCAAGGACCCCACCACCCTCGTCGGGTTTCAATGGACCGGGGTCGACATCGCCGGGCTCTACGACCCCGATCAGGCGCTGATGCTGGGGGCGGTCTGGGAGGGCGACGAGCTGGTCACCTACAACCTGGCGGCGCTGGAACACAACGTTCGAACCCAGAACGACAGGCTGCTGGAGGATCCCGATTAGCCGACGCTTTCATCCACCCGATTCGGGTGCGGCCACTTCGGCCCCAGGAAGCTGATCGATTAACCCTTCAGCCCCGTAGGTCTGATAATTCCGCCGGATCTCGTAGAACTGCTGTCGACTGTAGCCCATGATCCGGCACTCCTTGCTCACGTTCCCCAGCTCCTGCGCCAGCTGTAGCAGACTGAGCTTCCGTCGTGCTATCTCTCCCTTCTGGACGGTGGTCATCTCCTCCTCCGGGTCTTGAGTGGATTCGGCAACTCTCAAGGAACCCCGGCGAAGGCAGTTGGCCACCGTCTTCTGTTTAGCCTATTGTGTCAGGTGAATACCGTCACACTTCACACCTTAGTCCGCGGTTGGGGCTTAGCTCGCTGATCATCTACACGGCGGGCACCCGCGGGGCGGACGTGGAGATTCCCGGGCTCGCCGCCGACGACGCCGAGGCGCTTCGCGAACAGTTAGCGCGCCTGGAAGAGCTGGATGAACGCGACTGACGATCACGAGCTACCCGCGAGCGGTGTGGAAGGCCCGGAGACGTGGCAGCGCCTGCACCCGCTGACGCCGGCCCTGCGATCGATCCAGCTGGTCTACGCCCTGGCCATCGCGGCGGTCGCCTCGTCGGTGGGAGTGGGTTCGACCGTTCTGATCCTGATCGTGGCGGCGGCCGTCATCGCCGCCTGGATCACACTCGCCTATCTCCGCTTCCGCTATTGCGTCACCGAGGACAGTCTGATCATCCAGCACGGCGTGCTTGTGCGAAGGCGGCGCGTAATCCCCCGCTCGCGGATTCAAAACGTGGACCTGCGGGCCGGGTTGCTGAACCAGCTGCTCGGCGTCGTGGTGGCCAGGATCGAGACCGCGGGTGGCGAGGCCAGCGAGGCGACGCTTAGCGTCGTGGCGCGGAGCGAGGCGACACGGCTGCGCCGAACCCTGGTGGCCAGCGCCCTGGGAAGCGCGCCCGGCCTTACACCGGACGCCGGGGCGGTCGAACCATCGGCGATCTTGGAAGGCGCCACCGCGCTCCCAGCTGACCGGATCGTTCGCCGATCATCGCTGCTCGACCTCGTGCTTGCCGGCGCCACATCCAACCGGGCCGGCGTGCTATTCGCCGCACTGCTGGGCGGCGATTACCTGTTCGAGTTCATGCCCACCGATTGGCTCCTGCGGCGTTTCGTCGCGCCGGAGCTCGTGCAGCCGGACGCCGCGGTTAGGGCGCTGATCCAAACGGCCGAGCGGGACGTTCAGGCGTTTCTCACGGGGTTGGTGGTCGTGTCGATCTTCTTCGCGCTAGCCGGCTGGGGCCTGTCGATCGCCCTGAGCGTGGTCCGTTATTACGACTTCACGCTGGTCGCGGGAGGAGGCGATCTGCAGGTCAGCTATGGACTGTTCACCCGTCGCGAGAAGGGATTCCGACGCAACCGCGTTCAGAACGTGCAGATCGAGGAGCCGATCCTGCGGCGATGGCTCGGGCTCGCCACGATGCGCGTTCAGACCGCCGGCTACGGTCCGGGGATGAAGGCCGATGAACGGGTAGAGACGCTCACCCCCATCGCGCGACGTGGCGAGATCCCCCTCTATCTCAGCGAAGTGCTCCCGGGCCTCGTATGGGAGAGCAGCGAGTGGCGACCGTCTCACCCACGGGCACGACGCCGGTTGTTCATCCGCCGGGCGCTGGTCGTCCTGCTGGCAAGCGGCGCACTGACACTCCTCACACCATACGGACTCGCCTTGCTGGCCGCGCTGCTGCCGGCCTGGTTGCTCGCCGCGGCCCACTACCGCCACCTGGGCCACGCCCGCGCCGGCGACTACGTGCTGGTTCGCGAGGGACTCTGGAACCGCCGCACTTACATCGTGCCGGTGCGCAAGATTCAGGCGCTCCATTTGCGGCAGTCCCCGCTTCAACGGCGTCTGGGACTGGGGACGCTGGTCATGGACACAGCCGGTAGCCCGCACGAATGGCACCCGCCCCGCTCCATCGATTTGGGAACCGATTACGGGCGTGAGCTGATGCATGGCCTGGCGACCAGCGTCAGCGTCACAGGCCTCAACTTCTGACGGCCGGCGATCGAGAGGTGCCGGAATGGCCCGCGAGAATGGGGCGATCACGGCAAGTCGCTCTGGTTCGCCGAGATACGGCCGCCGGGCCCGTCGCCCTTGGGGTTGCGCCACACGCCCCGGATGGTATGCTTTAACGACTTTGAGGGCCCCCACCCTCCTGATCCCCCGCCTCTGCTCCAGCTCAGGAAGCGATGGCGCCCCCATTTGAAGCAGGAGCCGCCGCGGACGCAAAACGTTCGCGTCCCGGGCCGACCCGACGACACCGAGGCTGGTCTCCGCCCATCACCATGGCTGACGCCCGAGAAACGCACCGAACTGGGTTCGACTTCGCGACCGCCATCCTGGAGGCATGCGCCGCGCTGATCGTGGTGCTCGATCGTGACGGCCGCATCGTCCGCTTCAACCGGGCCTGCGAACGGCTCACCGGATTTTCCAGTCGCGAAGTGGAGGGCAAGCCGGTTTGGGAAGTCTTACTTCTTCCCGAGGAGGTCGGAGGAGTCAAGAGAGTGTTCGCCGAGCTGCGCGACGGCCGCTTTCCCAACAAGCACGAGAATTGCTGGCTGACCAAGAACGGCGATCGCCGTCTGATCTCTTGGACCAACACCGCTGTCGTGGCCAGCGATGGCTCGGTCGACTACGTGATCGGAACCGGCATCGACGTCACAGATCACAGGCGGACCGAGGAGGAGCTGGCAAAGTTCCGGCTCGGCATCGAGCGCAGCGGCGAGATCATTTTTTTGACCGATCGGGAGGGACATATCCTGTACGTGAACCCTGCCTTCGAGCGCATCTATGGCTTCAGCAAAGAGGAGGTGCTGGGACGAACGCCGCGCATCCTGAAGTCGGGTCTACACGATCGGGAGGTCTACAAGCAGATCTGGGAGATGCTGCTGGCCAAAGAGACCGTATCCAGCGAGATCGTCAACAAGACGAAAGACGGGCGGCTGCTCACGATGTCCAGCTCCGCCAATCCGGTTCTGGACGAAGAGGGCAACATCGTCGGGTTTCTAGCGATCCAGCGCGACATCACCGAGAGGAAGATGACAGATCGCGCGCTGAGGGAGAGCGAGGAGCGCCTGCGCACGCTGATGGAAAAAGTGCCGGACGGCGTCGGCGTGCTGGCCACCGACGGGCGTATCCTTTACGCCAACCCGGCCATGGGCGCGTTGCTCGGATACACTACCGACCAGATGTTAGGCCGGCGAGTGACAGACTTTCAGCATCCCGAGGACCGGGGCCGCGCGGCCGATCGCATCAAGTCACTCCTCCGGGGTGGCCCCGAGAGCCCGGCGCAGTATCGCCTGATCCATAGGGACGGCAGCGTCGTGACCTCGGAGATCACCTCACGGGTGATCGAGTTCGAGGGCGAGCCCGCTCTGCTCAGCACGGTCCGCGACCTCACCGAGCGCATGGAGCTGGAGGAGCAGTTACGCCAGGCCCAGAAGATGGAGGCAGTGGGTCAGCTGGCAGGCGGAATGGCTCATGACTTCAACAATCTCCTGACCGTGGTGCAGGTCAACACCGAGCTCCTCGCCGATAGGCTGCCCGAGGCCGACGGTCAGGTGACCGATGACATTGAAGAACTGAAAGCGGCCGTCGCCCGCGGTAAGAAGCTGATCGAGAAGCTCCTCGCCTTCAGTCGGCGCGAGGAGCTCAAGATCGAGCCACTCGACCTGCGGAAGCTGATCACCGACTTCGAGCCGACCCTGCGCCGCTTACTGCCCGAGAACATCGATATCCAGATCGACCCGCCCGACGGGCTCGATAAGGTCCTCGCCAGCGCCGGGTCAGTCGAACAGATCGTGATGAACCTGGCCACCAACGCACGCAACGCCATGCCCGAGGGCGGCCAGCTCCGCCTGGCGCTTTGGCCGACTTACCTGGAGGCCGCGGACTGGTTCGCCACCGGACGGACCGTTCCCGGCGCATTCGTTTGTCTGGCCGTAAGCGACACCGGCATCGGCATGGACGAGCTGACGCAGGCACGCTTGTTCGAGCCCTTCTTCACGACCCGGCGCAGCTCCGGCGGCACGGGTCTGGGCATGGCGGTCGTGTACGGGCTGGCCAAGCAGCTTGGCGGCCACGTACACGTCTACAGCGAGCTGGGCCAAGGCACGACGATCAAGGTTTACCTGCCCGTGGCCGCGCCCGACTTCGGCGAGGCGCCGCCCGTCGGCGAGACGGCGATAGAGGTACGAGGCGGAAGTGAGACGATCCTCGTGGCGGAAGACGAGCCAGCGCTGAGGCGAGCGGCCCGGCGGATCCTCGAGCGCCTGGGTTACCAGGTCCTGCTGGCCGCGGACGGCGATGAGGCGTTGAGAGTATTCGAGGCGAACCAAGATCGAATCGATTTGATCGTCACTGACGTGGTCATGCCGAAGCGCGGCGGCCGCGCTCTATATCAAGCGCTGCGTGAACGCGGCGCTCAAGTCCCTTTCCTTTTTGCCAGCGGCTACACGGCGGGCGATGTGGAGGAGAGCGCTCAGCTCGATCCCGGGCTTCCCTTCCTGGCCAAGCCGTGGACGTTGAGCGAACTGGCCCAGAAGATCCGACAGGTTCTCGACGCCAAAGGAGTCGAGAGCTAGCCGACTGGCTACCTCTGAAGTATTTTGGGATGGCGTATCGTCTTCCCTTCCACCTGGTAGACGACGTCTTCCCCGATGTTGCAAGCTAGATCCGCCACCCGCTCGATGTTGCGGCCGATGAGAATGAAGGAGAGTGCCTGGCCAATCTCTGAGGGCGACTCCATCATCATCGTAATCGCCGATCGCAGGTGGGACTCGTGTAGCTGGTCGACGCGATCGTCCCGTTGGGGCACGCTGCGCGCTTTCGCCGCATCGTGCTGCACGAAGGCGTCGAGCACGTCGCGCAACATGCCGCGCGCGATCGAAGCGGCCTCGGACAACTCGATCGGCAAAGACCAGTCGCTGTGCTGTTCGATCAGGCGCTGCGCGGTCTCGGCGATATTGACGGCGTGATCGCCGATTCGCTCCAGGTCGTTGTTGATCTTGAGGATCGCCACCAGGCGGCGCAGATCACCCGCCATCGGCTGCTGGAGTGCCAAGAGCTCGACGCATTCCTCCTCGATCTCGACTTCCGTCGCGTCGATCTCACGATCGCCCAGGATGACCGCCTCGGCCTTGCCGTTGTCACGCTCGTGGACGGCCTCCAGCGCCGTATCGATCAGCCCCTCGATCAGGCGCGACATGGCGACGAGTCGGCCCGTCAGGTCATCCAACTTCTTCTCGAAGTGCGTGCGCGCCATCTCCTGATCCCCTAGCCGAACCGGCCCGTGATGTACGCCTCGGTTCGCTCATCATCCGGGCTGGTGAACAGCCGGTCGGTCTCCCCGTACTCGATCAGGCGACCCAGGTTCATGAACGCGGTATAGTCGGCCACCCGCGCCGCCTGCTGCATATTGTGAGTGACGATCACGATCGTGTAGTGCTGCGCCAGTTCCCGCATCAGCTCTTCGATCCGGCCCGTGGCGATGGGGTCCAAAGCGCTCGCCGGTTCGTCCATCAGGATCACGTCCGGCTCTACCGCTAACGCCCGGGCGATGCAGACGCGCTGCTGCTGGCCGCCCGAGAGGCCGAGCGCGCTATCCCGTATCCGGTCCTTGATCTCATCCCAGAGCGCCGCCTTGCGCAACGCCAGCTCAACGCGCTCCGCTATATCGCCGGTGTAGCGATTCACCCTGAGACCGAAGGCTACATTCTCGAAGATCGACTTCGGGAAAGGATTCGGCTTTTGGAAAACCATGCCGATGCGGCGACGCACCTCGACCGGGTCGACATCGGGACTGTAGAGGTCTTCGCCGTTGAACAGCACGGTGCCCTCGCACCAGGATATCGGGATCACGTCGTTCATTCGGTTGAAGGCACGCAGCAATGTGCTCTTGCCGCTGCCCGAAGGACCGATCAGAGCCGTGATGCGATTCCGCGGAATCGTCAGCGAGATATTGTGAATCGTCTTGGCCGAGCCGTAGTAGATGCTCAGGTCTTCAGTGGCCAGCACCGGGTCGGCGTGCACCATGATGTGGCGTGGATCGCCGTCCAGCTTGTCCAGATACCCGAGCTTGTTATTCGACTCCGCCGTCGTCATCCCCGCTCGCTCCGCTTCCTGCGCAGGTTGGGGCATTCGCATCTTGACCTCGGCCACGCGGTCGGGACTCATAGTTTCTTCTGCAATCGGTTTCGGAGCACAATGGCCAACGCGTTCATCGTTAGCAAGGCGATCAGCAAAACGATGATCGCGGCGGCGGCCAGCTCGTGGAAGCCTGCTTGGGGCCGGGAGGCCCAGTTGAAGATCTGAATCGGCAAGACCGTAAAAGGATCCAGCGGTGTCTCCGGCGTGAACGCCACGAAGGTCAGCGCGCCGATCATGATCAGCGGCGCCGTTTCGCCGATGGCTCGCGAGAGCGCCAGGATCATCCCGGTGAGAATTCCGGGCAGCGCGATGGGCAGGACCAAATAGCGGAGTGTCTGCCACTGGGTCGCCCCAATCCCCAGGCCCGCGTCGCGGACCGAAGAGGGAACGGCCCGGATCGCTTCCTGGGCCGCGATGATCACGATCGGCAGGATAAGCAGCGCCAGCGTCGCCGCCCCGGCCAGAACGCTGCGACCCAGGGCGATCCCACGCACGAAGACCGCCAGCCCCAGCACGCCATAGACGATCGACGGCACGCCAGCCAGGTTGGCGATGTTGGTCTCGATCACCCGCGTCACCCAGTTGCGCGGGGCGTACTCCTCCAGGTAGATCGCCGCACCCACCCCCAGCGGGAACGACAGCAACCCCGTGAAACTGACCGTCCATATCGTTCCGTACAGTGCCGACTTGATCCCGGCCCGTTCGGGAAAACGCGACGGGTAGCTGTTCAAGAATTCCATGGATAGACGCCCGGCGCCCTGTCGCAGGATCTCGATCAACAGCGCCGCCAGCAGCACCACGGCAATCGCCGTGGCGGCAAAGCAAAACCAGAGAAAGATCGTCCCCCGGAGCCGACGGCGATCCAGACCCACGTCGAACTCGACGGCGCCCGCCGCAACCGCGCCCATCGACTTCACTCGTACACCTCGCGGAACCGCCGCAAGATGACACGGCTCAAGATGTTCATCGCCAGCGTGATGCAGAAGAGGAGAAGGCCCACGGCGAAGATCGTCTTGTACTCGATCGACCCGACGGGCGTATCGCCCAGGCTCACCTGGACGATGTACGCCGTCATCGTCTGGATGCTCTCCAGCGGATTCGCGGTTAGCTTCGGCGTTGCGCCCGCCGCCAGCGTCACCGCCATCGTCTCGCCGATCGCCCGCGAGATGGCGAGGATGAACGAGGCGATGATCCCCGAAAGCGCCGCCGGCACCACCACCCGGGTCACCGTCTCGAACTTCGTGGCGCCCAGCCCGTACGAGGCTTCACGCAGCGAGCGCGGCACCGCGTAGATGGCGTCCTCCGACAGCGACGCCACCATCGGCACGATCATGATCCCCACCACGATCGCCGCGCTCGCGGCGTTGAAGACACCCGTCTCCGGGAAGATCGTGCGGATGAGCGGTGTGATGAACGTGAGGGCGAAGTACCCGTAGACGACCGTCGGGATGCCCGCCAGAACCTCCAGCACCGGCTTCAAAGTCTTGCGGACCCGGCTCGGCGCGTACTCGGCCAGGTAGATCGCGCTCGCCAGTCCTACGGGCAACGCGATCAGCGAGGCGCCAAACGCTACCATCACCGACCCCGCCACCAGCGGCAAGACGCCGAAATTCCGCGGCACGAACAGGGGGGTCCACTTCGTACCGGTCAGGAAAGCCCAGGGCGACACCTCACGGAAGAACCCGATCGACTCCCAGACCAGGACGACCACGATCCCGGCCGTGGTCGCCACCGAGACCAGGCCGCAGGCCAGCAGCACGCCACGGATCAGCCGCTCGCGCCAGCGTCGCCCGCGGGAGAGCACAAGCGTTGGGCCGCCTACACCTCGTGGTCCGGCGATCTCAGCGGCTGTCGTTACCGCGTCGAGCAAGCTCGTGTTCTCCGACCAGTTGAATCCGTCCCGACGCAACTCACAGGGCTCGAGGGCGACAAGCTGTTGTCATGTAAACACTTGAACCGTAGATCATCAGAAAAAGCCGGGGCCCGGCTCCGCCCCTGATCGTTGAAACTAGCTCCTGAATACCAAGGCCGAGTAAACGTTCTGTAACAATCAGGTATCAGCTACGGCGCGAAGCGGGCTGAGTCCCGCTGGCGCGCAGGTCGTAGCGCCCGTACCATGCCGAAGCGCCGGCCGCGCACCTTCGCGGGCCGGGTCGATCCTCCAGTTGCGAGGGGTGTCATGCGATCAAAAGTTGGCCTCTGGCTCGTTCTGCTTCTCGTACTCTGCAACCCTCGACTTTACGGGCAACAGAAGATGAAGATCTACATCTCAGCGGACATGGAGGGAGTGGTCGGCGTCGTGACGGGAGAACAGCTTGGCCCGTCGGGGTTCGAATACGAGCGATTCCGCCAGCTCATGACCGCCGAGGTCAATGCGGCGATCGAAGGCGCGCGCGCCGCCGGCGCGACCGAGATCCTGATCAGCGACTCGCACGGCAACGGCCAGAACCTCTTGCTGGAAAAACTGCCCACGGACGTCACGCTGGTACGCGCCTGGCCGCGACCTTTGATGATGATGGAGGGAATCGACGAAACCTTCGACGCCGCGATCTTCATTGGGTATCACTCGAGCACGACCAACCCCGAGGGCGTGCGCGCCCATACGATGTCGAGCGCGCGCCTCGCCGACGTGCGCCTCAACGGTACCTCGGTGCCCGAGGCCGGCATCAACGCCGCCATCGCCGGTCACTTCGGCGTTCCCGTGGTCATGATCTCTGGCGATGACGCCATCGTGGAAGAGGCGCGCGCGCTGCTTGGCGATATCGAGGGCGCCGTGGTGAAGTGGGCCTACGGCTTTCACTCGGCGCGTACCCTGATGCCGGACGCCGCGTACGACCTCATCCGCGAGAAGGTACGGCGCGGAATCGAGCGCGCTTCCAGCCTCAAGCCGTACCGCCTCGATACGCCCATCCGGCTGGATATCCGTTTCAAGAATTACCGTCCCGCCGAAGTCCTCAGCTACCTTTCGATCGTCGAGCGAACGGACTCGCACAGCATCCGCTTCGTCGGCGAAGACATGATCGAGGTCTCGAAGTTTCTCGAGTTCATGCTAACCTACGATGGCTCGCTGTCGCCCTGAGACCATCCCAAACCGCGTCCCGGCGTCGTGCCCGGGCATCACCCAGGCCGGCCCGGCGACTGAGGTCCTCGGAGAACGCCGCTCGTGAAGCTCAAGCGGCTGCTTCATGAGGTCCACCGCCGCTCGGTCTGGCAGGTCCTGGCCATCTACCTGGTCTGCGCCTGGGTCGCTTTCGAGGTCAGCCGCGCCATCTCGGACCGGCACGACTTGCCTTCCTGGTTGACCCTCTTGTTTATCGGGCTGCTGGCGATCGGGTTGCTCTTCGTGATGACGACGGTCTACCTGCAGAAGGGCTTTCCCCGCAAGATGGGCCAGAGCGCCGGCGCCGCTTCCATGTCGCCGGGCAACGAGGTTTCAGCCGCTGGCGGCGCCGATTCGTGGATCGTCCGCCGTGTCTTCACCTGGCGAAACGCGATCCTTGCCGGAGTTGCCGCGCTCACGCTTTGGGCCCTTATCGCCGCCGCCTGGCTCTACCTCGCCACACACGGGTGAAACCAAGGCCGATGCCGTCGCCCGAACAGAACCGCGGCTCGGGGTGCCGATGACGCTAAAGACTTCACGACGCTGCTTGTTTCGGTCGCCACAACGCGTCAATTTCCCGTTCGAACCCCTCCGCCACGCTCAGGCCGCGAACCCGGACCGTCGATGCTTGCTTCCCCGCCCATGACTTTACAGATCCCGGCCCTCCTTCTGGCGCTCCAGGCGCCTCAGGCCGCGCCCAGTCCCGTCACAATCGAGGAGTACGTCCAGCTCGCCCAGCTCGGCCAGGTCCAGGTCGCCCCCGACGGTCGCTCCGTCACCTTTATTGCCAACGTGCCCGACGCGGGTGCCGACCTCTATCGCGGAACCCTCCATATCTGGGAACCTGACCAGGGGGCGCGGCCGGCGGCCGAGGGCTTCGCTGACGTGCGCGACCCGCGCTGGTCGCCCGATGGCGCCTGGCTGGCCTTCGTGTCCGCCGGACCGAACGCTGTGTCCGGCGACGGCGTCGTTCCGCGGCTCTGGCTGCTTTCGCGCACGAGTAACGAGCCGCGCGCCACTGCCGAGCTACCCGCCGCGGTCATCGACTACGGCTGGGCTCCCGGCGGCCTGATCTACACGCTGATCGGGAACGCCTCCGGCGGCGCCCGCGAGGTGTGGCGCATCGAGGCGGCCCAGGGCGAAAGCGAGCGGGTTTGGGGCGGCGACGCCGGCATTCGTGAGCTGGCTGTCAGCCCGGACGGCGAAGCGATCGTATTCAGCAGCAACGCCACCGGACTCGACACGGACTATCTCAACTACGACCTGCGTATCCTCGACGTCGGCAGCGGCCGCACTCGAACCCTCACCAGCCGCGCTGGCTCGGAGCTCGCGCCGCTTTGGTCGCCGGATGGCGGCATGATCCTGTTCCTCGCCCCGCAAGATCCGACACTCGCACACTCACAGACCGAGTTGTTCAGCGTTCCCGCTACGGGCGGAACGCCGCAGGCGCTCACCGAGTCTTTCGACCTGACCGTCATCGACTTCCGCTGGCCGGCGGGCGGTGACGTCCTCTTCAGCGCCGCGGTTGGGGCCCACACGCATCTGTTCGCGATGCGGGCGAGCGGTGCCGTCGAGCAATTGAGTGGAGGCGCGTACAACATCGGCGCGTTCGACGCCACGAGCGGCGGGTCAGCGATCTACGCGATCCGCGAATCGGCGGAAGAAGCCGATGAGCTTTGGCGAATCGAAGTGACGGAGGTGAAGCGGCTCACCACGGTCAACGAGCGAGCGCGCCGCTGGCGATTGGCTCGGCAGGAGCTGCTGCGCTGGACGGCGCCCGACGGCCTGAGCAACGAGGGGCTGCTCGTCTATCCCGCCGGCTACGTCGAGGGTCGCCGCTACCCGCTCTTGCTGAACCCGAGCGGTGGACCGTGGGGTCGCGCACGGGATGTGCTGAACCAGGCGGGCTCCTATCAGCTCTTCGCCGCCCAGGGCTACGCCGTGCTCGCGGCTAACGTGCGCGGTGGCAGCGGATACGGCGAGAGCTATGCGACGGCCAGTCGCACGGCCCTGGCGGGCGGCGACCTGGTCGATCTACTGGCGGGGTTGGATCGAGTCATCGAGATGGGCGTCGCCGACTCGACCCGCATCGCCATCTATGGCGGCGCGGACAGCGAGTACGCCGCCCACTTGACCAGCTGGGCCGTGACCCAAACCTCGCGCTTTCAAGCCGCCGTGGTGCTATCGGGCATGGGCATCGAGCCGGCGTCCACCGCCGAGGGTACGATCGAACGGCATGCCCGAATCGGGGCTCAGTACGTCGAGGCGTTGAAAGAGGAGCGCCCCCTGGTCGACGCGAGTCGCGCGGTTCTCACACCGCTCCTGATCATCGAAGGCGCGTCGCCGACGCTCGTCTCGCACCCGCGTCTCCTTTACAGCGCCCTCAGAGACCAGAGGCTCCCGGTCGCCCTGGTCGAGCTGCCGGGGCAGGCCGGCGCTGGATCCGGACCTCAGACACGCCGCGACCTCTTCTTCCGACAGCTTCGCTGGTTCGACCAGTACCTGAAGTTCGGCGGCGCCAACCTCGTCGATTTCTATATGCTGGATGAACCCGTGCCGGGGCCAGGCGGCTGGCAGCTGCGTGTGACCCGCGCGCAGCCGCGGGGCCCGTACATGGCCGTCGAGCCGGCCGAGGGACGCTACCTCGAGGTGGTCATCGAGTTCGAGCCCAGCGAAGCGGCGGTGCATGAGGGCAGGTTGGAATCGCTCGTACTGAACCTGGCGGAGGATCTGAGCCTGCTCGCCCCCGATAACACCTCTCGCTCGTTCGCCGGCACCGTCACCGAGATCTTCGGTCGCGAGACGCTGATCCTGGGCAGCCCCAGTCCGATCACCGTATCGCCACCGGAAGCGGGGGCGGCCCCGAAGCTCACGTTTCACCTGGCGTTCGAGATTCCAGCGGGGTCGGGTGAGTACCGCCTGCTGCACGAGGGTTTCGGGCCGGTAAGGATTTGGATTCCGAGAGAGCCGTAGGTTCGCTTGAGTCTTGGTAATTTCAAACTCGCGTGTACAAAGACACGAGCCCTTCGAAAGCACCGGGCCACCGCGTAACGGAGGTAAGAGCTTGAACTCACGCCGCGTCACACTGCTCATCTTCGGTGTCGTGCTGGTCGCGGCCGTCGCTCTAGCCGGACGCTTCCCCCAGCAAGGCGGCCACTACGGCTTTTGGTCGGTGCTGCCCCCAGCCGTCGCCATCATCCTCGCCTTTGCGACACGCGAGGTCGTGAGCTCGCTGTTCATCGGTGTCGCGCTCGGTGGCGTGATCAGCGGCAAGATCAACATCGTACAGCACTTCCTCATCCCATCGATCGGCAGTCCCGAGTACGGGCTGATCTTGCTCGTCTACCTGTGGGCTCTGGGCGGTCTCATCGGTCTGTGGACGCGGACCGGAGGCGCTCGCGCCTTTGCTGAGTGGGCGGGGCGTTTGATGGTGGTCGGTCCGCGCTCGGCGAAGTTCTTCGCCTGGCTGATGGGGATCATCTTTCACCAGGGCGGGACCATCAGCACCGTGCTCACGGGAACGACGGTGCGCCCGGTGTCCGACCGGCATCGGGTCTCTCACGAGGAGCTGTCGTACATCGTCGACTCGACGGCGTCGCCCGCCGCCACCCTCATCCCTTTCAACGTCTGGCCGATCTACGTCGCCGGACTCGTCGCCGGCACCGTACCGGTTCTGGCGACGCAGGCCGACGGCATCCAGTTCTTCTTCCGTGCGCTACCGTTCAACTTTTACGCGATGTTTGCGATCCTCTTTACCCTCCTGTTCTCGATCGAGCGTATGCCTTTCATCCCCGGAAAGCTCTGGGGCGATGTCCCGCTCGTCGTCGGCCGCAAGATGTCCGACGCCATGCGCCGAGCACGGGAGAACGGCGCCCTCGACCGACCCGGCGCCGAGCCGCTCACTTCCGAAGAGCTGACGGTGGTCAAGGTCGTGGAGGGCTACCCGACCGGGAAGCTCGACTTCTTCGGGCCGATCGGAGTATTGCTAGGCGTTGCAGTGATTCCGTACAGCTACGCTTTCTTCATACAAGGTTCTGAAAGCCCGCCCCTCTACATCGCCGAAGCGTTCATCCTCGCCGTACTGGCCGGCGTGGCTATCGCGCTGGTCAAGGGGATGGATCTGCGAACGGCGATCAGCGCCATCATCGATGGGTGCAAGGGGGTGACGATCGGCGCCATCATCCTGGCGCTGGCCGTCACGCTCAAAGAGGTGGCCAGTGCCGTGGGCACCGCGGCCTACATCATCGAGGTCACCGCCGGTATACTCAGCCCGGTAATCGTACCCGCGCTCTTTCTCGCCCTCTGCATGGTCATCGCCTTCTCCACTGGCACATCGTGGGGCACCTATGCGGTGGTCTTCCCCGTCGCTATGCCGCTCGCCTGGGCGATCAACCCCGACCCCACCTACCTCAAGCTCTGTTTCGGCGCGGTGCTCGGCGGCAGCGTCTTCGGCGACCAGTGCTCGCCGATCTCGGACACGACGATCCTTTCGTCGCTCGCCACCGGCTCGGACCTGATGGACCATGTTTATACGCAGATCCCTCTCGCGCTCACCGCCGCTGGGCTGGGCGGGGTGCTCTATACGATCCTCGCCGCGTTCATTGTCTAGCCCCCCTGCCGGAGTCGCGCTCATCGTCTAGCCGCCGTGTTGTACTCGAGCTTCTCGCGCCTCTTCGACAACCGACGGCTTCGCCGCGCCCTTCCTGGGTATGTGGCCACAGCTCTGATCATCGTCGTCACGCTCCTCTGGACGTTCTGGAGCGTCGGCGAGCTGTATTACGAGGGGTGGTGGGGAGCGTGGTACATTCGGCTGGCCTACCTGATCCCGGCCGGGGTCTGCCTGCTCCTCACCCTGATCGCGTTGACCTGGCCTCGCGTCGGTGGCTGGCTGATCATCATCATCGGCGGCGCCTTCACCGCCTGGTGGTTGGGTCCACGCCTTCGTTCGGGCCTCGATATCGGCCAACTGCTGGTACTCTTTCCCCTGAGTGGGATGCTCGTGGTGATCGGCGTGCTCTTCCTCTTCGAGGGGCGGCACCGGCGGTTGTCACGCAGGGAAGGCTGGACCCGGACCGGCGGCTGGCTGCGCCGCAACGCTCGCTTCGTAGCAGCCGTCGGGTTGCCGCTCCTCATTTTCCTCGGTTGGTCCGTGTACTGGCTACCCGTCCTGTTGTCACGACACGACGACGGCGAGCGTGGTACTCGGCTGATCGCCGGAAATCGCGTGACTCTGGTCTGGGCTCCCGAGGGCCCGGGCTGGAACTGGAAACAGCCGTGGGGCGGCTATCCATCCTGGGATCGGATCGCGCTTTACGGCGTGCCGCCGATCGGGCTTGAGGACAAGCCCGGCTATGAGGAAGGCCATGCCGACGCCGCCGAGATGGCGGCGACCGGGCTATGCCGTTATCTGAGCGCCGACGGTCTGACGCTGCTGAGCGAGGCTCAGAACATCTGGCGCCTGCCCACGACCGACGAGCTCATCGGTTCGCTGATGCGGCACAACGAGAACGCGAACTGCGTACGCGCCACATCGATCCTTGCAGCGCCCCGCGGCCGCGCCTCGTGCGACCGCACACCGGACAAGGAGACGCCCCTCTGGGCCCCGGACCGGGAACCGATCTACTACTGGTCAGCCGACGAGTTCGATGCCGACCGCGCCTACTTCGTGAGTTACAGCGGCGCCTTCAACGTTCAGCCGAAGTCATGGGGCAACCCGCGACACAGCCATCGCTGCGTCCGCGCGCCTTGAACTAGCGAGCTTGCCGTGGTCCAGCCCTGTCCAATTGCCGGGCATCGACGGGCCGTCTTATTCTTTCTTCATGGCCCACGTCAGCCTGCGTGATCTCACCAAAGAGTTCGAAGAGACCGTCGCCGTCGCCGAGCTGAGTCTCGAGATCGCGGACGGCGAGTTCATGGTGCTGGTGGGGCCGTCGGGCTCGGGGAAGACGACGGCCTTGCGATTGATCGCCGGGCTCGAGCACCCCACGCGCGGATCGATCTACATCGACGACCGCAACGTCACCGATGTCCCCGCGCGTGACCGCGATATCTCGATGGTCTTCCAGAGCTACGCCCTCTACCCACACATGACCGTGTACCAGAACATGGCCTTCGGCCTCGAGGTGCGTGGAGTCGGCAAGGAGCAGATCCGCGAGCGGGTCGAGGCGGCAGCGGATATCCTCGGCATACGCGAACTGCTGCACCGCAGACCCGGTCAGCTTTCCGGAGGTCAGCGGCAACGCACCGCCTTAGGCCGCTCTATCGTGCGCCAGCCCAGCGCGTTTCTATTCGATGAACCGCTCTCTAACCTCGACGCCAGCCTGCGCGTCGGCATGCGTGCGGAGCTTTCCCAGCTTCACCGCCGCCTGAACGCCACGATCATCTACGTGACGCACGATCAGGTCGAGGCGATGACCATGGGACAGCGCATCGCGGTCATGAACGAGGGCCGCCTCCAGCAGTGCGCCACGCCGCTGGAGGTTTATCGCCGACCCGCCAACCTTTTCATCGCGGGCTTCATCGGATCGCCCGCGATGAACTTTTTTCCGGGCACCCTGGGAAGCGTCCAGGGCGGCTGGGAGTTTCGGGGGGCCAGCTTCAGACTAGAACTGCCGCCGAGCGGCGAATTCTCCAGCGGTCCAGCGACTTTGGGTGTTCGGCCGGAAGACTTGCAGCTCGGCAGCGACGGTGTCCTGCGTGCGACCGTACGCGTGGTCGAGCCCATCGGCAGTGAAGTCTTCGTGCACTTGACCACGGCCGACGGGGAGCTGGCCGTCGCCCGAGCGCCGGCTGATGTGCAGGTGGCGGTGGAGGAGCGCGTCGGCCTCGAGATCCCACCGAAGAAGGTGCATCTATTCAGTGGCGCCTCCGGCGTGCGGATCGGGCCCTGATGCGAACACGCCCCTTACACCGTTTGATCGCCGCACTCGTGCTGCTCGCAGCCACGGCCTGCCGAGGCGGCGAGCGCACGGTCATTCGGGTCATGGCATGGGCAGGGCCCGAGGAACGCCAGATCGAGCAGCGCATTCTCGACCAGTTTCAACAGCGCCACCCAGAGATCCACATCGAGTACGAGTCGATCTCCGCCAACTACCGTGAGCGGCTGCTGACCTCCATCGTGGCCGGTACGCCCCCCGACGTGGCGTTGCTTGACAACGGCTCCTTCGGCGCCGCGCCCTTCATCGCTCGAGATCTGCTAGTCAACGTCGCGCCCTATCTCGAGCGCATCGGCGTCGACACCTCAGCTTACTATCCTCAAGTACTCGAGATCTTCAAACGGGGCGGCGGCCTATACGCGTTCCCGAAGGACTTCAACCCCATCGTCGTCTATTGCAACGTCGAGCTGTTCGAGGCCGCCGACGTGGCGCTCCCCGAGCCCGACTGGACCTGGGACGATTTCTTGACCATCGCCCAGAGCCTGACCCTCGACAGCGACGGCGACGGCCGGCCCGAAACCTTCGGAACGTTGCTACGCCGGGTCTTTTACCTCTGGCAACCTTGGGTCTGGGCGGCCGGCGGCGACGTGTTGAGCCCTGACGGTCGCCGCGCCAGCGGCTATCTGGACAGCCCCGAAACCGAGCGCGCCATCAAGTTTCTCACTGACCTGGTCAAGGTGCACCGTGTGGTCCCAGCCGTAGACGTGCAGCGGCAGGAGCAGGGGATGGAGCGCAACCTCTTCCTGACAGGTCGCATCGGGATGGTGACCAGCGGTCACTGGTGGCTCCCCAGCATTCGCCGCTACATCGCCGAGGGAAAGGTCAGGGTGGCGGTGCGTCCCCTTCCGCGCTACGCCGATCGCGAGCCGGTCACCGTGCTTTACGCCGCCGGTTGGGCGGTGCCCCACAACACCCGGCACAAACGGCTCGCGGTCGAGCTCGCGGCGCACCTGTCGTCGCCCGAAGCGCAAAGTCAGCGCGCGAGCTACGGGCTCGCCATTCCGTCGCTTCGCGCCATCCACGAAGAAGCGGCGGCCGCCGACGAGCTGGGCCTGGAGGAGGATTTCCTGGCCGCCGCGCGCTACGGGCGCATGTCGTGGGGATCGAGCGTGGAAAAGTGGGCGCACGTCGAGGTCTTCCTCCCCGACATCTTCGATCGTGTCATCTTCGCCAAGGAACCGATCCACGAGGTCACGACCGACGTGGCGCGACGGATCGATGAAATACTCGCCGCGCCCGCCAACGATTGAACCTACGTTTCAAGACTGTGAACCGCGCGCCGACGATGAGTGACGGAAACGAATGAGCCGCTTGCGACCAGCCTACTACTTGCTGGTCCTGATGCCAGCTCTGGTTCTCGCTGTCGTCGGGATCGCCGTCGCCCATCGCAGCCGCGCTGACCTGCAGCCGGAGTTGGACCGGCACGCCGCTGCCCGCGCTGCCGAGTACATCCGCTGGGAGCGCGCGCGTCTCCGTCGACGCCTCGCGGAATCGGCGGCCTCACTCGCCGACGCGGCCTCCGACCTGTCGATCGAGCGGTACACCTTTTATGAGCGCAACACCGCGCTCGACCGCGAGGTGTTCGTCGGCTCCTTCCCGGTCGACTCGCCGATCGTACCGCTCACCCCGGAGACTGAGCGCAGCGAAGCGTTACTGGCGACCGCGCGACAAGGCGCCACTGTGGCGGAGCTGGTCAGCCTGGAAGGGCGGGTGCGCTGGCTCGCTTACCTTTTCGACGGCGAGCGCACGACGGTCGTGTTGCTCGCCTTGGAGCCCGCTCTCACGGAACGCTTTCGAGCCGCCAGCGGTTACGAGCTGGCGCTTTACTATGAAGATACGCGTGTCCCGCCCGCCTGGATCGACTGGCCGGAAAATCTCCCGCCTTCCCTGCGTGACTCGCTGGCAAGCTTCGATCGGCCGATCAGCGCGCGGCTGCAAGGAGAGCGCGCGGCCGCCGCACCCATCAAAGACTTCGACGACTGGGATGTCATCGGCACGGCGCTGGTACGTCCAGGCGCGAACGCCCCGGCCACGCCTGGGTTTCCCCTGCTTCCGGCGCTGGCCCTGGTTTTGGCGGCCCTGGCGACGGCCGGCATCCTCTGGCGCGCCGGGTCCGAGGCGACCCGACCCGCAGGCGCACGCTCGCTTCGCCGGGGGCTGACCCGCGCTCTGGTTCCGGCGGCGCTGGCGGCGGCCTGGCTCGTCGCCGTGGACAACGGGGCTTCAAGCCGGGCAACCGACGCGGCGCTCGAGATGAGCGCCCGCCTGGTGCGGGGGGCTCTGGGCCCAACGGCGGGGCTGTTACCCTCAGCCGCCACTCTCTCGGCCAACGCGCTCTCGCGCCTGAGCGGGTTCGATGTGGTCGTGATGCGCGGCGACTCCATCGCCGCCGCCACTCGGGAGACGCCGACTGCAGCGCTTATCGGACTGGGATCGCCGGCGGGCCGCTTGCGCTTGGGCGACGATCGCCGCGCCTACCGCCGGCTGGACCTTTCCGATGAGTGGCGCCTCTTCTTGCTGGCACCACCGCTCGAGGACTCTCGTAAAGCCGTCCTCTTCTGGCTCGCGGGCCTCTATGGCCTACTCGCCGTCGGCGCCCTGATCTTCGCAAGCCACGCCAGCGCCGCCGGCAGCGCTCTGGAGCTGCGGGAAGCGGTGACCGGATGGACCTTCATCGGGCCCTCACTCGCGTTACTACTGGTCTTCTCGGCGGCGCCGCTGCTCTTCGCGTTTTACTTGAGCGTTCATGGTTGGAATCTGGTGGAGCCGGTCAAGCCCTTCGTCGGGCTCCGCCATTACGTCCAGCTGGCCGGAGATGGAACCTTCTGGAACGCGGCAAAGAACACCCTGCTTTACTCGCTCTACGTGCCGGCGACGATGATGCTGTCGCTGGCCGTCGCCCTTTTGCTCAACCGCTCGTTCCGGGGCGTGGCGCTGCTGCGTGCCGTGTTCTTCATGCCGTACATCACGAGCTTCGTAGCGATCTCCATCGTCTGGCAGTGGATGTACGACCCCGAGTTCGGATTTATCAACTGGGCGCTGGGGCTGGTGGGGCTGGGACCGTACCCCTGGCTCAGCAACCCGGCCACTGCCTTGCCCGCGCTAATGATCATGGCCGTCTGGATCCACATCGGCTTCCAGATGGTCATCTTCCTGGCGGGCCTTCAGGCGATACCGAACGAGCTGTACGAAGCGGCGATGATCGACGGCGCCGGCCGCTGGCGTCGTTTCTGGCGCATCACCCTACCGTTGCTCAAGCCGACGACGTTCTTCGTGCTGGTTACCTCGATCATCGGCTCCTTTCAGGTCTTCACCTTCGTCTATGTCATGACTGAGGGCGGGCCGCTCCGAGCCACCGACGTCATCGTCTATCACATCTATCAGAACGCCTGGCAGTTCTTGCGTATGGGCTACGCCTCGGCGATGAGCTGGGTGCTGTTCGCGGCCATCTTCGCGATCACGCTGCTCCAGTTCAGGCTGCTGGGCCGCAGGGTGACCCCTTAGTGATGATGGATACTTCACGCGGAGACGCCCCTCACATCCGCGGACCGAGCGGCCGAGCCCGCGGCGGCGCTCAGCCCGACTCCACGCTTGTGAGCATCCAGGCGATGGAGGCTAAGATCGGGCGGGGGCTCGTCCACGGATTCGCCATCCTTCTGGGGCTGACGATGCTCGTGCCCTTCCTCTGGATGGTCTCCACCTCGCTAATGACCGAGTTCGAGGTCTATGGGTATCCTCCGCGCCTGCTGCCGGCGGATCCGGTGTGGAGTAACTATCCGAACGCGCTGACCGCGGCGCCGTTCGCGCGCTTCTTCCTAAACTCGGCGATCATGTCGACCTTCATCGTGGCCGGGCATCTCGTTACCGCTTCGACCGCCGGCTATGCCTTCGCGCGTCTTCGCTTCCCCGGCCGCGAGCGAGTGTTCATTCTCTTCCTGGCCAACCTGATGGTACCGGTGATCGTGCTGCTTATCCCGCGCTTCTTGCTGGTGCAGGCGGCGGGTTGGGTGGACACCTACGCCGGGCTCATCGTCACCGAACTCGTGGGCGTGTGGGGGATCTTTTTGATGCGCCAGTATTTTCTTTCCATCCCCCGAGAGCTGGAGGACGCCGCTCGTGTTGATGGGGCGAGCGAGTGGCAGGTCTTTTATCGGGTGGCGCTACCGCTGGCGAAGCCGGCGCTGGCCACCGTGGCGCTGTTCTCCTTCGTCGAGACCTGGAAGAGCTTTCTCTGGCCGCTCATCGTCACCCGCTCGATGGGTATGCGCCCGGTCGAGGTGGGGATCGCCGCCTTCCACGGCATTTACTTCACCAACTGGCCATTCCAGATGGCGGCGGCCGTCACGGCCGTGGTCCCGATCCTCGTCCTCTTCTTGTTCACACAGCGCTACTTCGTACGCGGGATCCAGCTGGCTGGGCTCAAGTACTAATCCGACCTTCCCGCTTGAGCGATTTGATGTCAGCCGCCGCTTTGCGCGAGACACCACTCCACCAACTCCGCGTCGTCGACGATTGTCCAGCTGTGAGGTGAAGACCCCTCGTCATAACCTTCCCGCGCCCCGTGCGTCGTCACCAGCTCGACCCTGTCGCTGCCCTGCAGCTCGAGCTCGGTGACCAGCGCCGCCAGGTCGATCGAGTTCATGTCGTAGTAGCTCTTACGCCGTTTCTCGATCCACCAGTTCACATCCGGTTCGTGGTACGCCCGCAACGCGACATCGCGAAGAAAGATGGCGTTCCCACCGTTGGGCGCGGAGTGAGTGTAAGGGGAGTACTCCACATAGCGCTCGAACTGCTCGTGCGGCGTACCGCCGAGGTGGCTCTCGAGCAGGTAGGTGACCCAGCGCCCCTCGTCAGCGGCGGCCGGGTGGAAGGCGTTGCGGGCGGCCCGACGTTCGGTCTCCCACAGGCGGACCATGTCCAACGGCGCATCGACCAGCGCCACCGCTGTCGGCGCCGCCCAGTACGCATCCTCATGCTGGCGCAAAAAGATGGCCAGCTTGAGCGCCCGCGTACCTCCGAGCGAGAGCCCGGCGAAACAGAGCGGTGTGTCACGCAGTCCGTGCGACTCGAGCACGCTCTGCAGCCGTTCCGCCACATCCCGCAGCGTGCCCGGATCGAAAAAGAAGTCCAGCGGGTTTCCGGTCGTCAGGTGCAGCACGCCGACGCCCTGGCTCAGGGCCGTGTGGTCGAAGCTGCCGGGAGTCGGTGCCCCCCAGCCGTCGAAGCGCCGGGGGTCGAGAAAAACGAAGACGGCGAGCGGTGGGCCGTTGCCGTCGGGGAGCACGAGCGTGTGGCCCTTTTCCGTCAGCGGCACGGCCCGCTGAGGCTCGGGCCCGATGGGGAGATGACCGTCGAGCGGTTGGTAGCGCTCATGCACGACCTGCCCAAAGCCCGCCCCACTCGTGAGCATCAAGATCGCCACGCTCAGTATGGGCGCCCGTCGCTCGAACGCCTTCCAATTGCTCATCCGGGCCGCGGGCTGGCGGCGCCCAAACCTTCTCGACCGGCGCGAAAGTCGTCCTCGTAGTGCCAGCGAACGTGGCTGATTTGACTCGAGCCGGCCAACTCCGCGTGTATCGTTTCGGCGGCGGCGGTCTTGATCCCCCGCCGGCGGCCGCCGAGCAAAGAAGCGACGAGTCCGACCTTCCGCTCCAGCCAGCCGATCCAGAAACCTGCTTCGTCGCCATCTCCGGTCCGATAGCCCAGGACAAAATCGTGGTCTACCCCATCGATATGAAAGGAGAAGTACCAGCCGAAATCTTCTTGCCGCGGGGCGTCGTCTGTAGAGATGCCCCGTCGTCGCAGCCCGCCCATCAGCCACTCCGCCACGTCATCGCCGAAGCAGGACGGATTGATAAAGTACTCCCGCGGCTGAGAAGTGTTGAAGGCGGCGCTCTTGAACGTGACGTACGTGCGTAGCTTTGACATCGGTCAGCCACTCAACCGGCGGGAGCACGTCGCGTCAGCCGCGCGACGTAGGCACCGAACTCATCCCGGTGAAGGACCTCGCACCTCCAACCCGCGGCCTCGGCGCGCTGGGTCATCGTCTGGGCGTCCACGTAGAGCTCGCGGAAGGGAGGCGCCTCCTCCCCCCGGTATTCCAGCTTGATCCAGGCCTCACCCCAATAGCCCTCGCTTTCGTAGTCGACGACCTCGGCGGCATCCCCGGGGTCGCCAACGACGTTCGCCGGCCCCGAGTCGAGCAGTATCTGACCGCCGGGGTTCAGCAGGCGCGGAACATCGCGCATGAAGCGATCGAGACCCCGCAGCGTTTCGAGTATCCCGATCCCATTCATCATCATCAGAATCGTATCGAAGCGGACGCCTTCAAACTCGCGGACGTCGACGAGCCGGACATCGCGCACACCACGCGCCTTCATGATCTCAATCGCCTCCGGGAGCACGTCGATCGCGCAGACCTCCAAACCCCGTGCTTGCAGATAGAGGCTGTGCACCCCGGTGCCCGCACCGACATCGAGCACACGGCCATGACAGCGCGCCAGCGCCACACGCTCGAACGGGAAATAGTCCTCGGGCCCCCTGAAGAATACGCTCACCGGAATCTCTTCGTGTTCGCCCAGGCTGCTGTGCAGCGTCAGCTTCGCATCGGTTAGGCCGCCATAATAATCCCGTAGCGCCGCGCCGTGTGGCGCGCGCGGGTCGGAGTAGTTCATCTTACTCGCAGGATCGAGGTAGCGTGGCCGGCATCAAACCTGGCCGGGCTCTGCTGCAAGTCGATCGATCCGGCCATGAATGCCGTCATGTCCTCGTTCCGCCTCTCGCTGGCAGTTCCGCCAGGCCGAGGCGTGCTCGCACCTCGCGATTCCTCCGGATCCGCCGCCGGACCTGTCGGTTCCGCTCCTCCACCTCTGCATCGCGATATGGCCGAGCGTGCTCCAGGTGCAGGAGGGGCGCCCGGAAACGAATGCTCTTGCCACGCACCCCCAGGTTCTCGAGCCGCTCTCCCAGCGCCCGGTCCTCGCCCCCATACCCGAGGTCCATGTCGAACCCGTTTACCTCGACGAGATGTCGCCGCCACGTCGAGGCGTTCATCCCATTCCATGTGGGTGCGGTCGGCGTGAGGCAGTCGAGCAAGTAGGCGAGGCGCTGCGACCGAAGGAGGCGAAGCCGACGACGCCCAGGCCTCCAGCCATTCCGCAGGAGCCAGCGCCGGTCCATGACTCGTCCGCTGCTGACGTCGTCCACCGTAATTATGTCAGTGAGCCCTGCGGGCAACCGCAGCGCCCCTCCCGAGAGAAACCGGCCCGGCTGGGCAAGCCGGGCATGTGCTGCGACGAAGTCGTCTCCCGGTACGCAATCCCCATCGGAAAAGATCAAGTAATCGGCGTCTGTGGCGAGTATGGCACGGTTCAGGATTTCCGTTTTACGGAAGCCGATGTCGTCGTGCCAAACGTGCGTCAATTCGAAACCGGTTTCCGCCTTTACGCGGTCAATCACGGCTAGGGTTTGCGGCCCGGAGCCATCGTCGGCCACGATCAACTCGAAGTCCCGGCGTGACTGGCGCGCATATCCCCAGAGCACTCTTTCCAAGTGCTCCGGCTGATTGTAGGTGCTCAGGATCACCGCGATGCGACGGTTCATCTCTTTGCGGAGTTTGAGTTGAAATCGTCCACCGCACCCTCAAACCACCGTCGTGTGTCGATTCCTGTGCTGAGGAACAAGTAAGGCCGGCCTCAGATTTTCCGCAACAGTTGATCGCGGTGCACGCCCTCGGACGCAGGGATGGGCTCGAGGGGTCCGCTTACTGAAAGATTGTGCCACCGGCGCTCAGAGCTGGGCGCCGCCTGGGCCCTTCTGAACCGCGAGACAGGCGGCTATCATTCTTCCTGGTTACCGCAGAAGCACAATACTGGCATCGGTTGAAGGGAGCGTGCCTGTCATGCCGGAAACGCTAACCGTACTGGAGGCGACCGGGAAGCTCGGCGTGGGTGAAGTCGAAACCCATGTGAGCCGACTGGCGATGGGTCTCATCCGGCGCGGTCACCGTGTCATCCTGCTGAACGAGAAGGGCGGCGGTTTCGGTGAGGAGGCCCGGAAGGCGGGCGCCGAGCTGCTGAGCGTCCCCTTCGATGAGACGGGCCGCCGCCAGGTTACCGACCGGGTCAAGCCGGGCAGCGTCGATCTCGTCCACACGCACAACTACGGCGCCGCCCGCTTCGCCGCGCCCCTCGCCCGGGCACTGGGCGTGCCGCACCTGCTGACGGTGCATGGGCTGCGGCCCTGGTACAAGCGCGCCCTGTTCCGCGATTGGGGCGATACCGTCCTGACGGTCAGCGAGGCCGGCCGTGACGGCGTAGTAGGACCGTTCGGCCCCCCGGCCGACCGGGTACGCGTCAGCTTCCTCGGCGTCGACACCGACCGCTTTCGTCCCGGCCTCGACGGCGCCCGAATCCGCGCTGAGTGGCAGCTACCGGAGGACGCACGGTTGGTAGTCAACGTGAGCCGCTTCAGCCATCGCAAGGCGCGGCCGGCGCGAGCGCTGCTCGAGGCACTGCCGCTGTTGCTTGAGGATGTCCCCGCGGCTCACCTCGTCTTCGTCGGAGATGGGCCGCAGCTGGACCGTCTCCTCAAGACCGTGGAGCGCGTGAACGACTCCCTGGGACGGCGCGTCGCCACAGTCGTGGGGCACGGCGCTGATATACCCGAGGTGATGAACGCCGCCGACGTCGTGATCGCCGCCGCCAGCACGGCGATCGAGGCGCTCTCCTGCGGCACGCCGACCATCGCCTTCGGCTCCACCGGCTACTTCGGCATCGTCACGCCCGACAATCTGGAGGGCGCGCGCGCCGTCTGCTTCGCCGATCACGGCCACCTGCCGGCGCGAGTCAGTGCCTTGCGTCTCGCCGACGACTTGATCTGGTTGCTGAAGGATCGCGCGGCAGCGCGCCGCGACGCCGAGGCGATCCGTGCGGCGCTCGCCGAGCGTTACAGCGTCGATCGAATGGCCGAGCAGATTGAGCACGTCTACCGCCAAATCGTCGGCGGCGATACAGCCGGCCACGAGAGCACACCGCGCGCCGTGTCCATGGCGCGGCAAGTGTAATCGATCCTGTATGCGAATCATCATCCTCGATTCAGCACGCGGTTGGGAAAGCGGCGTCGCCTCAGGTGTCGACGTCGCTCTCGGCCTGGGAGAGGTCGGGCACGACGTCACCGTGGTCTGCCACCCCCGGGGAGCCATCCACGAGCAACTTGACGGCGATGGACGTGTGACTCTCCGGTCGATCGGGATCCGCTCCCAGCTCAATCTCTACCGCGTCCTTCAGCTCGCGGCCCTCAACCGGCGCACCACGCCCGATCTCGTGCTCGCCACACGGCCGCGGGACCTGAAGCTCAGCTTCGCGGCGCGCCGGCTGCTGGGCCGATTTCCCATCGTGCACCGTCACGCAGCGGCGAGCCAGCCGGAGGACGACGGGCCGTACCGCCGCACGTGGGTGCGTGGGCTGCAGGCGCTGGTGGTGAACTCCGACACAGGCCGCCGCCGCCTGCTGGAGCGTGTGCCCAGGCTTCAGACCGTAGCCACTCACGTCATCCACAACGGCAAGGACATCTCTCGTTTCCGGCCCAGGTCCGGGCAGAGAGCGCGGGTACGGACGGAGCTGGGCATCCCCGAGGATGCTTTCATCGTGAGCTTGCACGGAACGCTCGAGCCTACGGTGAAAGGCGAGCTGCTGATCAGGGCGGTAGCTGCGTTACCTGTCGAGCTGAGAGTGCACGCGCTCATCGTGGGGAGTGGTCCCGCTCGGGCTGAGTTGCGGCGCCTGTCGGCGGAGTTGCGCGCGCCGGTCATCTTCACTGACACGCGCCAGGAGATCGCCGCAGTGCTGAGCGCCGCGGACGCGGCGGCCGTGCTCTCTACAGAGGCGGGATTCTCGGATCGGGCGATCGAGGCGATGGCGTGCGGCCTGCCGATGCTGATCAGCGACACCTCGAGCCACACGGAGCAGGTCGAGGATGGGGTGGAGGGTGTGCTAATCCCGCCCGATCGCTGGCAGGAGGTTTCCGAAGCCATCCGCTGGTTGGTCAACGATGCGGACGGTCGCGGGCGAATGGGGAAAGCCGCGCGCGAACGGGCCGTGAGCGAGTTCAGTCGCGATCGGATGGTCAAGCGCTACGACAGCGTGCTGCGAGAGACGGTGGAGACGTACCTCGCCTGAACTCGTAACTCCAGACGGCCGGGACAACATGGCCCTGCGGTCTGGACGCTTGCTCCAGCGACGGCTGGCCCACACAAAGCCCTGGACACCGGTCGGCCGCCTCACGGTTCGTCGCCAGCGACTACCTCCTCGCCAAGCAGGGCCTGTTCCCCATCTGGACTACACCTATTTCCATGTCCTTCACCCGATCGCCCCCTACTCGCTGCTTTTCCTTGTGACCGAACACCTGCTCCTGTCCGCCCGGCTTTTCTCCGTCGTCTGCAGCCTGATCATGCTGGCCCTGATCGGCGGGTACGCAGCCAAGCTGTTCACTGACGCCGATCGCGCATGGAGAGTCGGCGTCGGCCTGGGGTGCGTCGTCCTCCTAGTGGGCAATCCACTGTTCAGTTACACCTACGGTCGCGCCTGGAATCACGATGCGTCCCCCATGCTCGCCGTCGCCGGGTTCTCTCTCCCCGGCGCCCTGGCGCCGACCCCTTCGTTCACTCAGTACTTCTACGCACCGCGCCATCGCGCCGGCCGACCTGGACGAGTTCCTGCGCGGTCAGCCGCCGGCGGCTATCCTGCTGGGTGTGGAACCGGAAGATCTCGAGCAGCCGTTGCTCGATTACGCCCGGATGCACGATTATCGAGCTGTGCCGCTCAACACGGCCATCACATTATGGGTGCCGCCGGCCGGCCGGTAAGATTCACCGCTGGCGAGTCCGCGGACTGCGAGAGGTCGCGCGGCGGTTCGAGCCGAGACGGCGCGCCCGTCGAGCGAGAGTGCATGTGCGGCTGGTCTATCTGAACTCAGCCCGAGATTGGGGTGGAGCCGAGAACTGGTCGCTCGAGCTCTGCACCGGCCTGGCCGACCGCGGCCACCAGGTGACCTTCGTCTGCCACCCGGGAAGCGAGTTGCGCCGGCGGCTGGACGAAGACCGTAGACTGAACATCGTGCCGATACGGATCCGCGGCGAGCTCGACCCTCTGCGCGTCATCCGGTTGGCGCGTCTGTTTCGAGGCGAAAACCCGCATATTCTCATCGCTTACCGAACGAAGGATGTGAAGCTCGGCGCGGCGGCCGCCTGGCTGGCCGGCGGGATCCCGCTCGTGCAGGCGCACAAGGCGCCACATCAACTGCGCAGCACGGCCGTTTACCGGCTGTTCTGGCTGCGCGGCGTGCGCGCGCTGGCGGTACCCTCGCAGGCGATGCGCGCGCTGCTACTGGAGAAGACTCCGTGGCTGGCGGGCAAGCCGATCCGCGTCATCCCGAACGGCGTCGACACCACCCGCTACCAGCCGAGACCCGAGTTGCGCGAAGATATCCGGCAGGAGCTCGGCGTCCCACGAGACGTCTTCCTGGTCAGCTATCACGGCCGGGTGGAGAAGCGGAAGAACGTCGACTTGCTGATTCGGGGAGTCGCGCGGGCTAGGGCGAGCACACCCGTCCACGCCTGCATCATCGGTGACGGGCCGATGATCGACGAGGTGCGCGCGTTGGCGGCGAAGCTGGAGGCACCCGCCACCTTCACCGGTTTCCGCACTGACGTTGCCCGGCTACTCAGCGCCGCTGACGCCGCCGTCCACCTTTCCACCGCCGAGGGCATGCCGAACTCGGTGCTCGAGGCGATGGCGAGCGGTCTCCCGGTGATCGCCAGTGCCGCGACCAGTCACGCCGTGCAGATCGACGATGGCGTGCACGGATTTCTCGTGCCACCGGGGCAGGCCGAGCCGATCGCCGAGGCGATCCTGAAGTTGGCGCGCGCTCCGGAACTGCGGATGCGTATGGGGCGGGCCGCTCGCAAGCGGGCAGCCGAAGAGTTCAGCCGTGATACGATGATCGAACGCTACGAGGCCTTCTTCGCGGAGTTCGCCCGGGGGGCGAAAGCACCGGAGCCCGCCTCGCCGCGATCACCGGCGCGCCGGTGACACGTACTTCAAAGCCGCGAGCTCGAACTTCTCCCGCACCATTCTCGACCGAGATCCGAGCCATCTCATCGAGCCGGTATTCCATGCTGATGGGATAGTCTTCGCCGGGGTAACGGGCCTAGCCGTCCACCACCAGGTCCTCGTAGCGGCGGAGGTCGGCCTCGGGCTGGCCGATAAGGGGCACGACGTCGTCCTCGTCTGCCACCCCGACAGCGCGATTCGCGAACAGCTCGAGGGTGACGAACGGTTGACCCTAAGACCGATCGGAATACGCGCAGAATTGAACCCCTACCGCGTGCTGCAGCTGGCCAACCTGAATCGGCGGGCGCGACACGACCTCGTGCCCGCCGACAAGCGAAAGGACCTGAAGCTGAGCGTGGCGGCGCGCCGGCTGGCTGGTGGCTTCCCCATCGTGCACCGCCATGGCGCCCCCAGCGTCCTCCGAGACGGTCCGATCTACCGCCGCGTCTGGGGTCGAGCCATCCAGGCGATGATCGTCAACTCCCACACGATGCGTGAACGCCTGCTCGCAGAGTTACCCTGGTTGCAGCGGCTGAGAATCGAGGTCATCCACAACGGCAAAGACACTCGCCGCTATCGACCTCTCCCCAGCTCGCGAACGCGCATGCGCACTGAGCTCGGCATCCCGGAAGATGCCTTCGTCGTCAGCTTCCACGGGATGATCCAGCCGCGCAAGAACGTAAAGACGCTGGTCCGGGCCGTGGCGTCACTGCCAGCCGGCCTCCGCGTGCACGCTCTGATCACCGGCGGCGGCCCTACCCTACCACAGGTTCGCCGTCTGGCAACCGAGCTCCGCGCCCCGGTCATCTTCGCCGGCGTCCGTCACGATATACCCGAGGTGTTGAGCGCTGCCGACGCCGCCGCTCACCTGTCCGAGGCCGAAGGCTTCTCTAATTCGGTTACCGAGTCGATGGCGTGTGGGCTTCCCCTGATCCTCAGCGACGCCACGAGTCATCGGGAGCAGGTGGATGACGGCATCCAGGGTCTGCTGGTCCCAGCGGGAGAGGTCAGCGCCGTCGCCGATGCGATCCGTTGGTTGGCGACGGATCCGGAGGGCCGGTCGCGCCTGGGCGCCGCGGCGCGGCAGCGCGCGGTCAAGGAGTTCAGCCGCGAGCTTATGGTCGAACGGTATGAGAAGGTTCTCGGGGAAACGGTCGCGGCGTACCGCTCCGCCGATCGCGAGGACTAGCGATCGATTAGCAGCGCCTGGGCAAACCGCGTATAGACCTCCTCGGCGCTCCGTCGCCAGGTGAAGGTGGCGGCGAACTCTCGTGCGCGCCTGCCCATCTCGGCCCGCACTCCGTCCTCCCCGGCCAGGCTGATCAGCGCCTCAGCCACCTGCTCCGCCGTCGGATAATAGGGCAAGACGATTCCCGTGTCTCCGTGGCGCACCGCCTCCGCCACACCTCCAGTATCGCAGGCGATCGATGGCACGCCGCGGGTCGCGGCCTCCAGATAAACCAGGCCCAGACCTTCCAAGCGGCTGGGCGTTTCCTGGCTCAACTGGATGAACAGGTCGGCGGCGTCGCACGCCTCTACCAGCTCGTCGTCGCCGAGGGCCCCGAGCATGAGGAGCCGCACCGATCCAGACTCCGCCTTGGCCCTCAGGTCCCGTGCGTAGTCCTCGGGACCGCCGCCGACAACCACGTAGACTAGCCGCCGGCGCAGCGAAGCGGGCAGCAGCGACAGGCCCTCTATGACCCGCTGATGACCTTTATCGGGGACGCGTCGGGCCACGGTGAGCACGACCGTCTCGTCAGGTGAAACCTCCCACCGCGCCCGCACCTGCGCCCGGTCCGTGCTCGGGGTCTCGAACCAGCGTGGCCCCACTCCCGGGTAGGACACGAAAACCGTGTCCTCTCGCACCTTGAAGGTGTTGATCAAGATCTCGCGCACGCTGCGGCTGATTGCCGAGGTGCAGGCGACGCGCCGAAACGCCCGGAACATCCAGAGTCGCGGGCTCAAGTCATTGTGGTAACGCAACAGCTCGGTCCCGTATACGGTGAAGAAGTACGTTCTCACCAAGCGCATCCTGGAGAGCGCCGTCAGAGCCATCTGGGCGGGCGGGTCGACGGCGTGGACGATGTCGGGCTTGCGCAGCCGGATCTCGCGACGGCAGCGCGCCGTGAACTTCGCGAGCTTATCTAGACTCAGTACGCTGCACGTTGCGCCGGGAAAACGAGAGACCTCGTACGGCTGCGCCGCATCCCATTCAGCGGTGTTCCCGTGATAAGCCGGAGCCAGAACGCGCGCCTCGTGACCGATCGCCGCTGCTCCGCTCGCCAGGCCGTGGGCTACCGTGGCGATTCCCCCGTGAAAGGGCGGGAATTCATGGGTGAGGATGAGGATCCGATGCATCGCTCAGCAGCCTGATGTCGGGCGCGCAGTTAGCCGTGCCGGAAGAGGCAATGTACGAGGCTCCCAGATTCCCCGTAAGCCTTGAGCCTCGGTCGCCGATAGATGATTAAGTGCCGCCGGGCGAAGCCGCCTCGCCGCCCCATCCGCTGAACGGTCGACAGCTACCAACCCACCGGCTATGGTAGGGGACGCGCACATAGCTCGTCCGACGAGCCACCACGGCGGGCCAGGAAGAGGCGCCGCGGGCGGCGGCCTGGTTTCAGACGTAGCTGTCAATACGCGACGACTTGTCGCTCGCGAATAAGCTTCACCCGCTGTCGAGAAGGGCGATCAGACATGCTTTTTCTAAGTGTTCTGAGAAAGATTCGCACGTCCCTGTTGCGGCCGGGCATCCTCGGGGGCCCTGGCAAAGTTTCCCGAGCGAGAAGACACAGCAACAGATGGCTTCGGCAGCATTGCCGCACGATCGAAGGTGACGTGTTGTCGATCGGCAGCGGGACGGACGCGGATGGAGAGGGCAACCACTACAGCGATTATTTTGTCAAAGCATCTTCTTATACGACATCCGACTTCTCTCACGATTTCGGCTGTGACCTCACACTCGATGTTCGCTCGATGCCGCAGATAAAGGACGAATCGTATGATTGCATATTCTGCAGCGGCGTCCTGGAACATGTAGACGACGTAACGGATGGGCTCAACGAGATCACTCGAATTCTCAAAGTTGGCGGGACGTTATTGCTGGGCCTACCGTTTCGGCAGGCGATTCATATGGCTCCGAACGACTACTGGAGATTCACTGAATACGGGATCAGGCATATGCTGAGAATTTCATATGAGATTCAACATGTGGAGCCAATCGACACCCGGGCGAAAAACTTCCCAGCCACGTACTGGGTACGAGCCAGGAAGACGCGGAAGAGCTAAACAATCCATCGAATAGACGTGACCGTCGTACCAGCCACGCGGGCGGTTAAGCCACTCTGAGACTCCGTGCAGGAGGGTCACACAGCCAGGTTGAGCGTCTAGCCGGAGCGCAAGGTGACTCGAGCCATTCGCACCTTCAGAGTGCCCCAGTCTTTCTCGAAGTGATCCTCTGGCTCCAAAATCTCCACGTCATACTGCTGGCGGTTCAATGAGTTGATCAGATGCTGGCAGCCAACAGCTTGGACTTGCGGTTCCGTGTTGGTGTAGTAGTCGTCGAAGAGCACCACGGTGTCGGCGGTCATCACCTTTCTGATCTGCTCCCAATCGGCTGCGATCGTTTCGATCGAATGGCCCCCGTCGATGAAGACAAAATCAACGGTGGTGCCCGTGCCCGTGATCTCCTGCACGAACGCCGGCAGCGTCTCGGACGTGTAGCCGATGAACAGTCGAACCTGGGCACCTGTCTCCTCCAACCTTCGTGTCACCTCGGCGGCTGGCGGGGGCTTCTTCGAAAACTCCCAGTCCAAATCGTGATCCGTCAATCGCTCAAACAGGTCGAACCCGAAATACGCGACCTGCTCGATGGGATGGAAGATGCCCGCGGTTTCGATCATCTGTCGCGCATGAACGCCATCGTAGGTGCCGATCTCGAGCAGTGTGCGGCAGCGTCGTCGGTACACGGTCTCGAGCAAGTGGCGGTATCGGCTCTTCGCCATCCGGATCAGGCGGCGCCGATACACAAGTCGTCTCAGGAATCTGGGCATGCTCGGGTTGGACGTGACTAAGTCAAACCTAGAACCGGGAGTCGGCCGAGTCGTTCAGACAGACGTGCGCTTGATGTAGTTGCTGAGCGCCAGCTCGAGCTTTTCCGCCACCATCTCCACCGTGATCCGACTCATCCCATCGCGCCGGTATTCCATGCTGATCGGATAGTCCTCGCCGGGTTGGCGCGCGTAGCCGTCGACCACCAGCTCTTGATACATCCGGTAGGGTCCCGAACGCTTCGGGTTCGTGTAGCCGTATAGCCCCACCACCGGCGTCCCCAGCGCCCGGGCGATGTGCAGCGGGCCGGTGTCGGGGCTGACCAGCAGAGCCGCGCCATCCACGAGATAGATGAGCTTTCGCAGATCGTCACCCAGCTCGTTCAGCGGACGCGCCCGGCTTCGGCGCACGACTTCGGCAGCCGCCGCCCGTTCCCGCGGCGCTGGGCCGCCGATGAGCACAGTCTGGAAACCGTAGTCGCCCTCGATGATCTCGAGCAAGCGGCCGTAGCGTTCAGGTGGCCAATCCTTGTCGGGCTTGCTGCTACCCACGACGACGGCACACACCGGCCGATCGATCGCGTCAAAGAAGCGTCGCTGTTGCTCACGTTCCTCGGCCGTGATCACGATCCCCCACTCGAGAGGTTCCGGCTCGATGCCCAGGTATTCGAGGAACTCGAAATACTGATCTTGCACGTGCTGATTGGCACGAGACGGGATGCGGTGCGTCGTAAACAGCCAATTGAGGTCGCGCGCCCGGGCCCGGTCGAAGCCCAGTTTCACCGGCGACCGAATGAAGCTGGTGAGTAAACCCGCCTTGAAATAGACCTGAAGGTCGATCACGAGATCGAACGATTGAGCGCGCAGCTCGCGCCGTGTCCGCAGAAACTCCGCGACCGCTCGCGGTCCACGCCGGCGGTGAAAGATGATGAACTCGTCGATGGCTGGGTGATTATGTACG
>CAYGCC010000075.1:0-27317 GCA_964348165.1 uncultured Gemmatimonadota bacterium
GAGGGCGGCGAGCAGCTCGGCGCGCCCGACGACGTTGGCCACGGCCTCGGTATGCACCGGGTGCACCGCGAACATCGCCCCACCCGCCCCGGCGGCCCACCAGGGAAACCACCTGAGCAAGAGCAGAGCGACCACGGCCGAGACGGCAACGTGCAGGACCAGGTTGGTCAGGTGGAAGCCGAAGGGACGTCCGCCCCAGATCTCCCAGTCGAGCCCCAGGGAGAAGAGCGTAACGGGGCGGTACAGTCCGCTTTGAAAGCGACCCGGCCAGTACTCCGCCGTCAACAGCTCGGGCAGCCTTCCAAGGCCGTGCACCAGGTCACGCGCCTCGATGATCCAGACGTCGTCGTAGGCGAATCCGTTCGCCAACGAGTTCGCATAGACCAGGCCCGCCAGCAGCGCCACGCCCGCGGCCACGGCGAACTCGCGTCTGCGGCCGTCCAACCTCACCGGCCCTCCGGGCGGTTCCCTACCGTCGGCGCCACTTCTTCCTGTGGCGGACGCACACCACCGCTCAGAGCTGAAAGATCCGTCGCGAAGATGAACGCCCCGCGTGCCGTGACGAAAACCAGCCGCAGCGCCTTTGGGTAGCGCTCGATCAGAGCCTCGATGGGACGCGCCGCCAGCGGTACGTTCTGTCGGACGGCGAGGAAATCGACGCCCATCGTCTTCAGCAGTTCCGCCAGCGGTTCGACCGGCGGTGGTTCACGGCGGTACCACAGATGTACCGGTTCGTAGTTGTTGGGCACGGTGCGCCGCCCCGTGTAGAGTGCGATCATGGGATCGAATTCGTACGCGATCACCGCGGCGCTATCCGTGTGGTTCAGCGTCCACTCGATGACCTCCATCCCGGACGCCGACTTGTCGAACTCCGCTCCATCCCACACCCGTCGCGTCAGAGCCCGCGCCCCCACATAGCCCAGGTTGAGTGCGATGGCCGCTGCCAGCCCGGTAAGCATCCAGGCGGCGCGCGGCCGAGACCCGACGTGTCTGCCGCTTCGCCTGAGCGAGGCGGCGACCTGCTCAATGAGCGGCACGATGCTGGCCGCCGCCAGAGCGAGCAGGAGCGGCAACAGTATGAACAGGAAGCGGAAAGGTGGGAACGACCAGACCGAGATGAGTCCAAGATAGAACCAGGGGTAGACAGCCGTGGCCGGAGCGATCGCCACGACTCGCTTTGTGCCCAACAGCGCCGCACCCAGCAGCGCCGCGCCGATCAGCGACTCGACCACAGCCCCCCCTTGTGGCACGAGACTGCCTCCCAGCGTCTGCAGGATGGCACCGAGGTTGGCCGCCAGGATGTCGAAGGCGGCCGCCGGCGATCCGGCCAAATTGGATAAGTACAGCTGGGTGTACGAGCCATAGCGCGGAACCAGCGCCTCTGGCACCCGGCCCGCGCCCACGGCCGTGAACAGGACCCAGGGCACGATCAGCAAGCCGGCACCCACCGCGGCGACCCGAGCGCCCCGCCACCCGCCACGACGCCAGACTCCGACCAGCACCGCCGCGACGGCCGCCAAGCCGACCATCCGCGTGAGCAGGACCAGACCGGCGAGTGCCCCGACCCCCGCCCACCGGGCGGCTGACGCGCGCGACGGCGCTCCATCCGCCATCCAGAGAGCGGCGAAAAGCAGCACGAGGTACAGCGGCTCGGAGAGGAGGCCCGCCGTCACCAGCATCATCGAACCGGAGGCGAAGCCGAGCAGCGTGACCAGCGCCGCGAGAGACAACGGCAACACCCGCCGGTCGGCGAGTAGCAGAAAGCACAACGTGGCAGCGAAGCCGATGTAGACCCCGTTGGCCATCTTCATGCCAGTGAGCGCTGCTTCCTGGCTGCTGGCCAGGAGCCAGAACGGCACCAGGCTGACGGGATAGACCGGCGGATACTTGACGGCGGGCAGCTCCACCGGCAGAAAGGTCAGGCGGTAGCCGGCTCCGTCCGCCAAGGCCTTCGACAGCAGAGCGTAAATCCCATCATCGTAGTTCACGCCCACCAGCGCCGTGTTCTGCGCCCAGAGACCGAGCGCCGCCACGGCGACGCCCACCCCGACGGCCACGATCCAGCGAAGCGTCGTTTCCGACAAGTTTCTCATCTATCGTGACCTTCGCCGTTCGACCGCTGACCCCCAACCTCGCCGAGGCGACGAAGCACCGGCGGCGCCGCACGCTCCGGTGAGAGTGGCGCGTAGAGAAACGAGGCGCGGCCCGGGTACCTGGCCAGAAGCCGGGCGTTGCGCCCCGCCTCGAAACTCCGGGCGTACACAACGCCCTCCTGCAACCAGGGATCGTTTCGCCAGATCAATGGCCCATAGACCGTGAAGCCAGTCTGATCCTGACGTACCTGCGGGTAACAGACCGCCGGGAAGGTCTGCGAGGTGTCCACGCGCACGCTGGCGTCCGGTAGCAGACCCCGGGCCACCGGCAGCTTTGAATTTCTGAGATTCGCGAATCGAGCCCGCAGCCGCTGCCGCACCGCCGCGGTGTCCATCCCTTCCGACGCCAGCGAATCGGCGTCATCCAGCGCCAGCTGAATCCGGCAACCGTCGATCACCCGATAACTGCGTTCCGCTTCCGAGGCCGAGATCCCCCACCCCCACATACGGGCCACCAGGCGGCTGCCCCAGCCGACCTTCACGAAGACGACCGCCTTACGCACACCCAGGCTATCGAGCTGCGCTTCCGGGTGCCGCTTCATCTCGGGCTCCGTTCCCGAAACGATCCCCGCCGCGTCCGGCAAGCTGACGGCGAGGCTGTAGCTGAAACCCGCCACCAACAGCAGCCGGTAAGCCGGACGCCAACGGCCCAGCCGCCGGTCCAGCTCGCCGATCCCTAACGCGGTGAGGAGGATGACCGGCACCAGCGAGGCGTAGAGGAACCGGGGACCGAGGTAGTTGTCTCGGTGCCAGTAAAAGAAGTAGGCGGCGGGCGCCGCCAACAGCAGACCCGCCAGAAACGCCAGGCTTCGCCTCGACCGGCCATCGAGACCGACCAGCGTCAGCGCGATCAGTACGAAGGCGAGCGACGGATACGGCCACTCGAATAGCGAGACGTTCAGCCGCGCGAAGTCGAGCGCCGTGTTGGCGAATGACACGATTGGCGTGAACGGCTCACCCCAGGGGTCGGTGTGAAAACCAAGGCCGTGGCCGGGCCCCCAGAGCAGCGTATACCCGAAGCGCAGCGGATGCCCGGTCGTGTGCGCGTTGTAAGCCAGAAGCGGTAGCAGACTGATGAGGCAGGCGCCGCCAGCAAGCAGGGCACGCGGCCAGCCGAGCCGGGCCCACAGCCAAAGGCCCAGCGCCACGGCCCAAGCCCCCGCCTCCAACGGTCGAACCGTCGCGGCCAGCCCCAGGGCCACACCGGTGAGCAGCGGCCAGGTCGCGCCGCCTTCCCGCTCCTCTGCACGCAGCGCCGCGTACAGGGCCCCCGCGAGGAAGAAGACCGTGCTCACGTGGTTCATGTAGCTCGCGCTCATCAGCAGCACGAAAGGCGAAACGAGGAAGAGCAGGGCCGCCAGCCTGCCGCTCCCCTCACCGAGCAGCCGGCGCCCGATGTCGTAGACCAGCGCCAAAGTCCCGGCGGCGAGCACCGGGTTAACCACCCAGGGCGCTCCCACAAGCAGGCCGAGAGTGAGCAGCCCCGGATGGCCGGGCGGGTATTGTGAGAACCAGCGCCCCGCATGCTGCACCAGATGGCTGGCACCGAAAAACTCCAGCTCGGTCGGCACTGGGGCCGTCAGCGCGCCGGCGGCGAAGATGCGCGCCTGGAAGAGCTGAGCGATCGTGTCGACCAGATGGGGGCTGTGAGCGAAAAGCACTCTGGAAAAGAGCGCGTAGATAAGGACGGATGCGGTACAGAGGATCAGCACGTAGACGCGTCCCGACAACCGCGAGACGTGCCCGCGCGCCCGCTCGAAGAAAGCGTCGATTCGCTCGCCCCGCAGCCCCGCCAGCGCCACCGAGATCGGGAGCCCCACCGCCAGCCAGACGCCCCAGAAGGCCATCGTCCGAAGCAAGGCCGCCATCTCCTCTGGCCGACCGGTCCCCAGCCAGAGCGCCCAGGGCAGGAAGGCCAGAAGCGCGATGAGCAGGGCTAGCGCGCGCAAGGTTGAGACAGTCATCAACGCCATCTCCGCGAAGCCCGCCCGAGCGATGCCTGGTAGAAGCAGGCGCCGGAGCGCGAACACACTTTCTCCGGCGGTAGCCGCCTGTTCTCGCGTCGCCCGGCCTTGCCCGGCCTGCCCCGGCCCACCGCGGGGATTGAAAAGAGCGCGGGGACGTCTAGTTTCCGTTTCCTACCCTCCCCGCCCATGACCTGTACGTTTCTCGGATACCTATATCGTGCACGATCGCTCGGCCCACGACAGCGGCCACGACGCCAACCCCGGCTCGGAAGGCGGTTGGGGCCACAACCACTCATCAGAGGATCCGCCTGTGGTTGGGCGTGCTGAACCCGGGCGTGGTCGCCGTCATCGTTCGCGGGTTCTCCTCGCGGTTCTGGCGACACTCCTGATCGGAGGCGCCGCGGCGGCGCACATCGCCCTGCAGTTCGAGCCCCGGACGTACGCGGGGCCGCTGCTCGTCGCCGATCACGTCTTCGATTTGGCGCTGGCCCTGGCGCTGCTGATCGTCTGTGCCGCCGTGGGTCGACTCATGCTGCGACGTCTCGCCGCAGCCTTCGATCGGCCGCCGGAGGAGCTTGTCTTTGCGACGGCGCTGGGGTCGGCCATCGTCGCCGTGATCTTTCTCGCCTGCGGCCTCCTGGGCGCGCTGCAGACACCGATACTCGTCCTCGTGTTGCTGGCCTGCGCGGTCGTGGCCCGGCGCGACGTAGCGACCATCCCCCGGCTCGCCGGAGACAGCGTGCGCTTCATCTGGCAGCGCGCCGGCCATCCGGCCTTCGCCGTCGCCTGTCTGGCCGTGATGATCGTGGTCTCGGTGATCCTCGTCATCCAGGCCGTGGCTCCGCCGACAGATTGGGACAGCCTGATGTACCATCTGGAGGTGCCACGCCAGTTTCTCGAGGCTGACCGCATCCTCCTGCTCGAGGACAACATTCATGTCGCCTTCGTGGGTCTCGTTCACATGCTCTCCCTGCCGCTGCTGGCGCTGCACAGTCCCACGGGACCTGCGATCCTCAGCGCTCTCTTCGCGCTGCTGCTGGGCGTGGCCGTCTTTTCTCTGGCCGAGCGCTACTTCGACGGTGTGACCGCCAGCCTGAGCCTGCTGACCCTGTGGGCGGCCACGAGCATCTTGCTGGTCGCGATCACACCCCGCATCGATGTCACGCTCGCCCTTTACATCTTCCTGGCTCAGTACAGCCTGATGCTCGCACTCTCGAACCGCGAGCGGCGAACGCTCTTCTTCCTCGCCGCTCTGTTTTTCGGCTGTGCGGTCGGAATCAAGTTCGTGGCCCTGGCATACGCTGTCGCCCTGGCACCGCTCGTTCTCTGGGTTGCCTGGGACCGGGAGCGCTCGCTGGCAGGGGCTGCGCCGAAGCTCGCACTGTTTGCTGTGGTTGGGCTGGTGGCCGTGGCGCCGTGGCTGGGCAAGAATTGGCTTCTTCTCGATGCGCCCTTCTACCCCTACCTCAGCGACCGCGTGCTCGAGCCGTGGCTCGCCGCCATCTATGGCGCCGCCGGAATCCCCGACGCCGTAAACCCAGCAGTCTTCGCCGCGATCTCGAAGGCCCGCATGCCCTTCAACCTGGTCGATCTCTTCCTCGCTCCCGGCCGCCTCACTGTGGAACAGGAAGGCGTGCATTATCACATGAACATGTTGCTGCTTCTAACGCCGTTCGCGCTGCTTTACCTGCGCAACCGGTTTCTGCAGTGGCTGATCGCGCCGGCCGTCTTCTACCTGTTGCTGATCCTGATCCCCTTTCCGGAGACGAACCTTCGGTATCTGATCCCCGTCTTTCCACCGCTGACCATCGCTTCGGCCTCTGTCGCGACGCGAATCTCGCAGCGCTTCCTTTCGCCCGGCGCCGCCCGTCTGCTTCTCGTATCGCTCGCCGTGTTGACGCTCTATCCGTCCGGGAAAACCATGCAAATCTGGCTACGGAGAAGCGACGTCTTGGGGCACCTCGCCGGCCTAACGTCCGAGGCCAGCTACTTGCGGACCGGCTTCTTCTTCTACAGCCAGATGACCGAGGCGGCGAACCGGGTGGTGCCCGACGGGGGTAAGGTGCTTCTGCTGTTCGAGGCGCGGGGTTACTACTTCGAGCCCGCCGTCATCCAGGACAACCTTTTGACCAACTGGGCGCTTCTGGCGCCATACACGAAGCGTCACGAAGACTGTCTGGTATCCAGCGACATCAGCCATGTCCTCGTGAGTGACGCCGCCGTGCGTTATTACGCACGGCGTGGGATGGATCCGCGCCTGCTCGGACTCGAAGATCTCAGCTCCTTCGCCGCCCGCTGTCTGTCCGTGGTCCACCGCGGTCGCGGCTTCACGATTCTGATGCTGAACCCGAGCGGACCGGTCTCCGAGGCTCCGACTCGGGGCACGCCGGTTCAGCCCTCCGGCTCTGCGCCGAACTAGAGGCGCCGAGACGCGTCGGATCAACAGCTCTCCGACTCGAAGCGGGCGAGCTTGCGGTAGAGCGTCGAGGGGTCGATCCCCAGCACCTCGGCGGCGCGAGTCTTGTTGCCGCCTTCCGACCTGAGCACCCACTCGATGTAGGCGCGCTCGATAATCTCGAGCGGCGGGTTGGCCGGCGGTTGGCCGCTCACGAGCGGCGCGGGCCGACGCTCGATCACCCGAACCGGCAGAACCTCGCGGCCGATGGTCTCGTTGGGCGACATCGCCACCGCCCGCTCCAACGCGTTCTCTAGCTCGCGCACGTTCCCTGGCCATTCGTATTCGAGCAGCGCCTGCAACGCGCCCTCATTGAGACTTTTCAGCTGGGCTTCTCGTCGCTTGGCGAAACGCGTCAGGAAGTTCTCGGCCAAGAGCGGGATGTCATCCCGACGATCGCGCAGTGGTGGAAGGTGAATGGCGATGACGTTGAGCCGGTAAAAGAGGTCGCTGCGGAAGGCCCCCTGTCGGATCCTTTCTTCGAGATCCGCGTTGGTGGCGGCGATGATGCGGACGTCCACCTTGACCGGCTCCGTTGCCCCGACCGGAATGACCTCGTGCTGTTGGAGCACATGCAGCAGTCTGACCTGAGTGGCCGGTACCATCTCCCCGACTTCATCCAGAAAAAGCGTGCCGCCGTTCGCGGCGACGAAGAGCCCCTGCTTGTCTTTGATCGCCCCGGTGAAGCTCCCTTTCACATGACCGAAGAGCTCAGACTCTAGCAGGCTCTCCGTCAAGGCGCCGCAGTTGATGCTCAGAAACGAGTTCTCCGAGCGGTCCGACAGCTCGTGGATGTAGCGGGCCAGCACCTCTTTGCCCGTACCGCTTTCGCCCTGAACCAGGACCGTGGATTCCGTCGGCGCGACAGTCTCGGCGACCTTGAGCGCCTCGAGAAAGCTCCGGCACTTGCCGATCGGCTTGGTCACGTCGGAGCGGTCGCGTCTGCGAATCTCGCGCTTCAGCGTCCGGTTCTCCGACGTGACGCGGCCGAAATCGACGGCCTTGCGCAAGATCACTAGAAGCTCGTCGTTGGTGAACGGCTTCTGCACGTAATAGAAGGCGCCCTGATTCACCGCTTGAATCGCCGACTGTAAAGACGCCTGCGCCGTCATCAGCACGACCGGCACCTCGGGGCGCCGGTCGCGGGTCTCGGTCAACACATCGATTCCGCTCACTTTCGGCATGCGGATATCGGCGAGCACAACATCGGGATTCTCTTCCAGCTTGCCAATCGCCTCGTTGCCCGAGAGTGCGGATATGACCTCGAAGCCCTCGCGCTTGAGCAGCACGGTCAGCGTCTCGACCAGGCTCTCTTCGTCGTCTACAATCAAGATTCTCGGCTTGGTGTTCTGCACGCTTACTTCTCCTAGGCGTTGGACCTCTTCGTCGTCGTGCGGGGCAGGCAGACGGTAAACTGGGTTCCGTGTTCTCGTGCTGATTCGACCAGGATGGCCCCGCGATGCTCACGCACGGCCCGGTGCACGATCGCCAGGCCCAGCCCGCTCCCCCCTGGTCGTTTGCTGAAGAAAGGATCGAAGATGCGATCCAGATCATCTTCGGGTATGCCCGGTCCGTCATCGCTGACCTTGAAGATGACCGGATTCACCAGGCCGATCTCCTCGGGCGTGTTCTCCGCGTTTCCGTTCGATACCTCGATCTCGACCTTCGACTTCCGACCGACAGGAGCCGACTGCACCGCGTTGAGCACCAGGTTCGTCACCACACGGTGCATCAGGTCCTCGTCTCCTTCGAAGAGCACCGGCTGCGGATGCAGCCGTACCTCCAGCTCGATCTCGCGGCGATAGGCCGGATGCTGGCGGATCACGCTCAGCGCGTGGGTGACGATCTCGCGCAGGTCGAGCACCTGGGCCTGTCCCATCTGCACGCGTGCGAAGTCGATGAAGTCACTGAGCAGGCGTGAGAGACGATCCGATTCCTTGAGTATGAGCCCGGAGAGCAGACGATCGTCCTCGTCGGCGTGCTGCTTGAGGCCCAGCTGCTGAACGGAGCTGCTGATCGAGGCTAGCGGGTTCTTGATCTCATGCGCGAGCGATGCGGACAGCTCGGCGACGGCCTCCAACCGCTCCGTCCGCTGGCGGAGCTTCTCCCAGCGCTTGCGGTCTGAGATGTCGCGCATGATCGCGGTGACCGAGGGCGGCCCCTCTTCGCGCTCCAGCACCGTGGTGCTGATACCGACGGGCACGCTCTCCCCGTTGATGAAGACCTCGATCTCCGCGCTGGCCACCGGCATCAAATAGCGGCGCGTACGCTCGATGGCGCGTGCCAGGCCGGCCGATACTCGTCCCAGCTCTTCCAGCACCGGACGGTCCAGCCAAGCGTCCGCCTCGATATGAAGCAGGCGCTCGGCCGCCGGGTTCGCGTAGGCGAGTGAGCCGTTCCCATCGACCGTGATGACGGCCGTCGAGATGTTGCGGAGGATATCGCCCGTATCGAGCCGCAGCTGATGAAGCGCACGCTCGACCGATGTGAGCTCCGCCCCCGTCTGGCGAAGCTTTGTGCTGATCAACCCCACCACCAGCGCCACGGCGACGAAGATCGTCAGCTGCAGCGCCACCACAGTGTCGACGTCAGTGGCCTGGCCCCAGGCCACGTCGGCGATGTAACCGATGCACGCCATCGCCGCCACGATGAATCCACCACGCAACGGCAGCATGAGCGTGTAACCGCTGATCAGCAGGATGTAGAAGGGCGCCACCACACTCTCGCGACCGCCCGTCAAGTGCACGACCAGCGTCAGCAACAGCACGTCGAGCAGCGCCTGGGCGTAAACGAAACTCGACCCCACCCGTCGTTGCCTCACATGCGTGAACCAGTACGACAGCGGCGTCAGCGTCAGCGTCAGAATCAGCGCCAGCGAGGCCGCCAGCGTCTGCCCCGGCGAGGCCGCCGAGGCTTCCGCCCAGGCCAGTGCCGCTCCGGCGAACAGTCCGCCGGCCAGCCCGATGCGCGTCATGTAGACCCAGCGCAGGATGTCGGCCCGATTGAAAGCGCCCCCAGCCTGACCCGGCACCCCGGCCCCCTCGCCTTTCCCGCCCGGCTCTCCCGGCACCGGAGCGGTTCCGCCGTCGCCTGTCGCCACCGCGCTCCCTTGTGTCACTGGCCGACTTTCAGCTGCCGGCATGGCCCATCGCCCCGAGTCTGTAGTGATGTCGACCCGTCTACGAGTTGAACGAAAAAGGGGGAAGATGATCGGCGCTCAGACAAGAGAGCGTTGATCAGTAGGCGGGAGAAGCCGGCACAAGGATAGCCCCGGGTCTTGCAAAATGCAAGACCCGGGCGGCCCCCAGCGATCTCAAGCCCGCCATTGAGTCCGCCGACGCCCTGACGCATCTTTGCAGCGATCCCTCCCACCCCGGCCAGTATCCTGTCGGCGGGCGCGCTGCGGCGCTCGTGCTGTCGCGGCAACCCGCTGCCGACGAGCGAGCAGGCATGAAACTGATCATCCAAATCCCCTGCTATAACGAGGAGACCGCGCTGCCGGTGACGCTGTCGGCGCTGCCCCGGCAGGTCCCGGGTGTCGACCTCGTCGAATGGCTGGTGATCGATGACGGGAGCAGCGACCGCACCGCCGAGGTGGCGCGAGCGCACGGCGTTGACCACGTCGTTCGTCTGGCTCGGCATCGTGGCCTTGCCAGCGCCTTTGTGGCCGGCCTCGAAGCTGCGCTGAATGCCGGGGCGGATGTGATCGTGAATACGGACGCCGACAATCAGTACAGCGCCGACGACATCCCGAAGCTGATCCGGCCTATCGTCGACGGTGAGGCGGAAATCGTGGTCGGCGCCCGGCCGATCACCGCGATCCGGCACTTTTCGCCGACCAAACGGGCGCTTCAGCGGTTGGGCAGCTGGCTGACCCGGGTGATAAGCCAGACCGATGTTTACGATGCCCCCAGCGGCTTTCGCGCCTTCAGCCGCGAAGCCGCGATGAAGATTCATGTCTTCAACGAATACTCATACACGATCGAGACGATCATACAGGCAGGGCAGAAGGGGATGGCCATCGTTTCGGTGCCGATCCGCACGAACGAGGATCTTCGTCCGTCGCGCCTGGTCAAGAGCCTGGGCAGCTATATGGGGCGCCAGGTTCTGACGATGTTTCGGATCTTCGTCACCTACCGGCCGTTCCGTTTCTTCGCGGCGAACGGTCTGGTGATCTTCATGGTGGGGTTGTTGATCAGTGTGAGATTCGTGTACTTCTACTTCACGGAGGGCGGTCAGGGAAAGATCCAGTCGCTCATCCTTTCAGCGCTGCTGATGGGGACCGGCTTCTTTCTCGGCGTGGTGGGGATCATAGCCGATTTGATATCCGTCAACCGGCAACTCCTCGAGGGCTTGGACTGGCGGCTGCAGAAGGTCGAACAGAGCTTGCGGGATGAAGACTCGTCGGCGGCCGACGAGGGGGAGGCGTCAGCGGTCCGAGCCGATCGCGGTCCGTCCCGGAGTCAGGCCCGTCAGCGAGAGCGCGCTCCATGACACCGTGAGCACCAGCTCCACGCCGAACCCCAGCAGGCGGCTCAGGGTCACGAAGAGGATGGCCTGCCCCTCGGGAAGCGAACCGGCAACGAAGAGATAGAGGACGCCCTCACGGATTCCGAGACCGGCAGGCGCGATGATGCTGACGAAGCCCACACCCCAGGAGACGGCGAGCGCCACTGCCAGGGGGAGAAACGCGCTTGGCGGAAGCGGCGTGATGGCGTTGGCCAGCAGCCAATGGCTGAGCCCGTAGGTCAGCCAGCTAGCGCCGTAGAGCAGAAAGAGCGCAACCAGCCAGAGCGGCTGTCCGATCAATTGGGGAAGGCCGACCCAGCGGGTCCAACGCTGGCCGACTATCCCGCTCGCCCCGAGGGCGAGGAGCCCGGCGCCACAGAGTCCGAAAATCAGGATCAGCCAGCGCGCCGCCTCGTGGAGGGGCGCCAGAGTCGGGCCGAAGAAGCCGAGCAGTCCAAAAAGCGCCGCGCTGCCCAGAACGAACAGCGCCTCCCAGATCAGCGAGGAGGAGACCGCGGGCCCGGCCAGGCCCATCTGAAGCGTCAGTCGGGCCCGGACGCCGTGGGCCACGACTTTGCCAGGCATGTACTTGGCCAGGAGCGACAACGCATAGGCCCGATAGAGCTGCAGCATCGGCGGTCGCGCGCCGAGACGGCGAAGCAGCACCCCCCAGAGAAGGAACAGGTACAGGTAGTGAGACAAGAGGACCAGAGCCGCCGCCAGCAGCCAGTCGGCGGGCAGCGAGGTGAGACGCGTGGTAAGCTCGAGCGACCGCCACTTCGGGACCAGGAAGGCGAGGCAAAAGTAAACAAGAACAGCCCAAAAGGCGATCTTCAGAGCGAAACCGAGCTTCGACTTCAGCTCCACGCGCCGACCTGTCTCACCCGAGCGTGACGACGCCGGACCTGATCCGTGAAAGTGCTCTTCATCTCTTCAGCCTACCCCTCCGGCGCCGACGATCCACGTGGCTATTTCATCCACCAACTCGCCCGCGCCCTGGTTCGCGGGGGCGCTGACGTGACGGTGCTGGCACCGGCCGCACCCGCGGCGACGGCGCGTCAGGCGCTCGATGGTGTCGACGTGCGCCGCGCCGACTACTGGATTCGCCGCTGGAGCACGCTGGCCTCCGGCTTCGGGGGCATCGTCCCCAACCTGCGCAGTCGCCCCTGGCTCGCCCCGCAGATCCCCACGCTGATCGCCGCCCTCTCCCGCCACGCCGTCCGCTTGGCTCGTGACGCCAACCTCGTCCACGCGCACTGGATGTACCCCGCCGGTATCGCCGGCGCCATCGCAGCCGGGAGGGCGCGTGTCCCGTTTATCGTGACCAGCCACGGCACCGACCTGGCTCTCGCCCAGCGCATCCGGCCAGTCCGCTGGCTTTGCCGGCGGGTCTGCGCACCGGCCAGTGCTTGTGTGGCCGTGAGTCATGGGATCGCCCAGGGTCTGGGCCAGATCGGCGTCCCGAGCGAGCGCGTGCACATCATTCCAATGGGTGTCGATCAGGGGACCGGTGAGCTTCGCGGCACAATACATGACAGCGACGATTACCTCAAGTTCAAGAGACACGCGGGATTGCGCGTCGTGTTCGTCGGCCGGCTGGTGCCGTCCAAATCGGTGGAGACACTGCTCTCCGCCCACCACGAGCTCGAGCTCCGGGGTCGCTCGGTGGCCTGCGCCTTGATCGGCTCGGGCCCCAGCGAGAAGAACTTGCGTGAGCAAGCGCGAAGCCGCGATTGCCGGGACGTCATTTTCGCCGGCGCGCTACCCCCCGAATCGGTCCGGCACTGGCTGGCGGCCAGCCACGTCCTCGTGCTCCCCTCGATCCGCGAAGGGCGAGGAATCGTCATCTTGGAGGCGATGGCCCAAGGGCTTCCCGCCGTGGTCAGCGACATACCCGGGCCACGCGAGCTAGTGCAGAACGGGGTGACCGGTTTCCTCTTTCCGGCGGGCGATGCCGAAGGGCTGGCGGACCGTCTGGAGGCGCTGTGCGAAGACGAGGATCTGCGGCGCGAGATGGGGCGTCGCGCCCGGGCGATCATCGTGACGGAAGGTCTCACCAGCGATGAGTGCGCGCGCCGACACATCGCCCTGTACGAGGAGACTCTGGCACGGTGGCCTTCACACAGGCCGCCGACTGGCGCAGCAAAGCGACGCGCGGACGAGCCGACGCCATGAGCTACCCGCCAATGACGCTGACGGCCTGGCTGCGCTACGACCTGGTCCGGCGGCTGCTCGATCGCCTCGACACCGTGCACACGGTGCTGGAGATCGGTGTGGGTGAGGGTGCGCTGGGCGCACGGCTGGCCGAACTGTATCGCTACGTCGGTATGGAGCAAGACGCCACGTCGTGGCAGCGGGCCAAGGCGCGGGTGGAGCGCTTCGGCGGCACGGTGCTTCACGGCGATCCGTCGATTCTGCAGGCAGATGCGACCTTCGACCTGATCTGCGTCTTCGAGGTGCTGGAACACATCGAAGACGACCGCGCCGCCCTCAGGGGCTGGCGGGGACACCTCAATCCCGGGGGGTCGCTGATTATCAGCGTTCCCGCCTTCGCTGAACGGTTCGGCCCCTGGGACGAGCGGGCGGGTCACTACCGGCGCTACGAGCCCGAGCAGCTCTCGGGGCTGCTGAACGAGACCGGTTACGGCGAGCCGCTGGTCTGGACCTACGGCTTCCCACTCGGCAACGGGCTGGAGTGGCTGCGGCACCGGGTGGCGCGTCGGCAGGCCCCCGGTGCCTCCCTCGCTGAGCGAACCGCGGCCAGCGGCCGCGCTCTCCAGCCTCCCGCCGCCCTGGGCTGGGCGACGTGGCTGGCCTCCCTTCCCTTCCGCCTGATTCAGCGTCGGTTCCTCGAGAGTCGCCGCGGAATTGGGCTCCTGGCTCACGCGCGGCGCGCCGACTGACACAGGCCACAGCCATCATGCGCAAACAAGAAACCCCGGCCCGCGATGAGCGAGCCGGGGTCGATGGTGCGGGGCGTCGGCCGCCTGAGAGGAACGCCTCTTACTGGCCGACCACGTTGATCATGTCGAAGATGGGCAGATACATGGCGACGATCATGCCGCCGACCACGACACCCAGGAAGACGATGAGTATCGGCTCCATCGCCGAGAGCAGGGCCTCGACCGCCGTGTCGACCTCGTCGTCGTAGAAGTCGGCGATCTTGTCGAGCATCTCGTCAATCGTACCGGTCTGCTCCCCGACGTTGATCATCTGAGTCACCATCGGCGGGAAGACTCCCGACTGCTTGAGCGGTTCGGCAATCGTCTCGCCGCCCGCGATCGATGAGCGGCTGCGCATGACGGCGTCGTGGATCACCCGGTTGCCCGCGGTACGCGCCGTGATCTCCAACCCATCGAGGATCGAGACGCCAGAGGCGAGCAGGGTGCCCAGCGTGCGGGTGAAGCGGGCGACCGCCGTCTTGCGCAGCAGGTCGCCGAGGACCGGCACCCTCAGCAGCAGTTTGTCGAGAGCCAGTCGTCCCGCTGCCGTCTTGTAGTACATCCGCACGCTCCAAATGGTCGCCGCGATCACACCTAGAATCAGCCACCAGTAGTTTTGGATCATGTCGGACAACCAGATCACGAATCGCGTCGGCGCGGGCAGCGCCAGGTCGACGCTGGAGAACATGCTCTCGAACGTGGGAATAACGAACACCAGCAGCACGGTCACGGCGACGACCGCCACGGAGAGGATCACCCCCGGGTAGATCATCGCGCCTTTGACCTTACGGACGAGCGCCTCGTTCTTCTCTAGAAACACCGAGAGGCGCAGCAGGACGGTGTCGAGAATACCGCCCGCCTCACCAGCCGCGACCATGTTGACGTAAAGATCGGTGAACACCTTGGGGTGGTTGCGGAGGGCATCGGCAAGGGTCGCGCCCGATTCCACATCCGCCTGCACCTCGCGGACCGACTTCGAGAGGAACTTGTTCTCCGTTTGCTGGGAGAGGATGTCGAGGCACTGGACCAGCGGCAGACCCGAATTCACCATTGTGGCGAACTGCCGGGTGAAATGGACGATCTCCTTCATCCGGATGCGGCGGCCCATCGGGATCGTGACATCCTTCGGCTTTTCCCGCACCGTCACCGGGATCAGCCGCTGCCGCCGCAGATACCCGATAACAGCTTCGCGATTGGGAAGATCGACGTTGCCGCTTTGAATCTCCCCGGCGACCGTCTTAGCGCTGTAGATGTAGATCGGCATCTCTCAGTTCCCGCGTACTATCAACTTTCTCAGGCCGGGACGGGCTCGCCCGCCAAGCGCAAGAGCTCGTTCGGATCGGAGGATCGCTTCAACGCCTCCTCCAGTTTGATGTCGTTCGTAAGCACGAGCTGGTAGAGCGCATCGTTGAGTGTCTGCATGCCATGTTTCTTACCGGCCTGCATGAGACCGTAGATCTGCTGCACCTTGGCATCCCGGATCACCGCTCGGATCGCCGGTGTGGCGATTAGAATCTCGCAGGCCACGGCGCGCCCGCGCCCCCGCGCCCGCGGCAGCAGCGTCTGCGTCACGACGCCTTCCAGCACGAACGAGAGCTGGGCGCGGACCTGCGATTGCTGGTGCGACGGGAAGACGTCGATGATGCGGTTGATGCTCTCCGCCGCCGAGTGAGTGTGCAGAGTGGCCAGGCAGAGGTGGCCGGTCTCCGCAGCGGTGAGCGTCATCGCGATCGTCTCCAAGTCCCGCATCTCGCCGATCAGCAAGACATCGGGGTCTTGGCGTAGCGAGTACTTGAGTGCGTTGGCGAAGCTCTGGGTGTCGGTGCCTACCTCGCGCTGATTGATCATGCAGCTCTGGTGCCGGTGGATGAACTCGATCGGCTCCTCGATCGTGATGATATGGCCCTTCCGCGTCTTGTTGATGTGGTCCACCATCGACGCCAACGTCGTCGATTTGCCCGACCCGGTCGGGCCGGTGACCAGGACCAGACCGCGTGGCCGCTCGGCCAGCCGGCGGAGTATCGGCGGAAGGCCAAGCTCCTCGAAGCCGCGAATGTCGAATGGGATGAGCCGGACGGCCATCGCCACGCAGCCGCGCTGCCGGTATGCGTTACCGCGGAAGCGTGCCAGGTTCTGGATACCGAAGGAGAAGTCGAGCTCGTCCTCTTGCTCGAACCGTTTCTTCTGCGTCTCGGTCAGTATCGAGTAGCTGAGCTGGAGCGTGTCCTTGGGCATGAGCACCTGGTCGTGGTTCGAATTGATCAGATCGCCATCGATCCTGAACTTCGGGCGCTCTCCCGCCGTCAAATGCAGGTCGGATGCTCCCCGCTCGATCATCTCCTCAAGCAGCGCTCTAACAGTTAACGTCGCCATAGGGCCATGTCTGTCTGGGCGCCTCGAAGCAAGGCGGCCGGTTGGTGTGCGCAAATCCGGCGCTCTTCCCGACCTGCCAGATGCGCAGCGCGGGGGCGCCGATGACTCTAAAGCTGGACTTCCCACGGCAGGGGAGGAACCGATCAGCCGTGCGGCCTGTCAGGGCCTATCGGACGGCGGCGCCGTGCGGACCGCCAGAGCCTATGCCGCCGTCTCCTTCAGTACTTCGTCTAAGGTCGTGACGCCACGCGCCACCTTAACAAGACCGTCGTCGCGCAGCGTCAGCATATCATCGGCGACCGCCTGATTCTTGATCTGGTCCGCGCTATCGCCCTGCACGATCATCCGCCGGATGGCCGGCGTGACCGGCATCACCTCGTAAAGGCCCTGACGACCTCGATACCCCGTCCCGTCACACAGCTCGCAACCTTCGCCCTTGTAGAAGGTCATCTGCGAGTATTTCTCCTCCGGAACCTGAGCCACCTGCAGCATGTCCTCGTCGTAGGTGACCTCGGTCTTGCAGTTGCTGCAGATTCTTCGCACGAGTCGCTGAGCCGTCACCAGATTGACCGCCGAGGCGACGTTGAACGGTTCGACGCCGATGTCGATCATTCGGGTGATCGTGGACGCGGCATCGTTCGTGTGCAGGGTCGACAACACCAGGTGGCCGGTCAGCGCCGCCTTGATCGCGATGCCGGCCGTTTCCACGTCTCGGATCTCACCGACCAGTATGATGTTCGGATCCTGGCGCAGGAAGGCGCGCAGCGCCGCGGCGAAAGTCAGCCCGATCTCCGGTCGGATATGGGTCTGATTGATACCACGGAGGTTGTACTCCACCGGATCCTCCGCAGTCATGATGTTGACCTCTTCCTGGTTCAAGCGCATCAGCGCCGCGTACAGCGTCGTCGTCTTACCAGAGCCGGTCGGCCCGGTGACCAGCACCATCCCGTAGGGGTTGCTGATCGCCGTGAGAAACTCCTGCTCCGCTTTCGGCTCCATCCCGAACTTCTCGAGGTCGAGACGAAGGTTCGACTTGTCCAGGATTCTGAGGACGATCTTCTCGCCAAAGAGGCCGGGCAGTGTCGAGACACGGAAGTCGATGACGCGCTTCCCCATGCGCATCTTGATTCGTCCGTCCTGGGGCACCCGCCGCTCCGCGATGTTCAGATCGGCGAGGATCTTGACGCGACTGGTGAGTGCGGCCTTCATCCGCGCCGGCGGCCGCATGATTTCCCGCAGCGCGCCGTCGATCCGAAAGCGTACGCGGATCTCCCTCTCGTACGGCTCGATATGAATGTCGCTGGCGCCCTTTTGCACGGCGCTGGTCAAGATCCCGTTGATCAGCTTGACGACGGGCGCCTCCTCGACCTGTGCCTGCAGTGCCGTGACCGACATCTCGTCCTCGGCTGCATGCTCGTCGACGACCTCGATGTCCTCGTCATCGAACTCCCGCAGCAGATCCTGCAGACCGTCCTCGATCGCCTCGTAGTACTTCTCGACGGCCCTACGCAGCGAGTACTCCCCAGCCACGACTGGCTCGATGTCATACCCGGTCGAGAAGCGCAGCTCGTCGATGGCGTCCAGGTTGGTGGGATTTGCCATCGCCACCGTGAGGGTTCGCCCCACCCGGCGTAGCGGAAGGACGAGATGGCGGGTGGCGATCTCGGGTTTGACCACGTTGATGACGCGTTGGTCGATCTTCTCGATCCGCGAGAGATCGACCGCCTTGACCCGGTATTTGCGGGCCAGGACGCGCGTCAGGTCGGTCTCGGAGACGAAGCCCATCGAGACCAACGTGTATCCGATGCGCGAGCCGTCGCTGCGCTGTTCGCTCAGCGCCCGCTTGAGCTGCTCTTCCGTGATCAGCCCCTCACGGACTAGCAGATCGCCGATCAGACTGGTTGACTTAGTTCGGGTGGTCGCCATGAGACTGGGGTTTCGGTGCCCACATTCGGACCCGGCGGCGGAGGGAGGAGTACAGCAAGTGATAAAGCTGCTAGAAGTTACGGCACCTGTCAAGGTCCCACGCCGGCCAACGGCCGCAGCCGCTCAATCGTCGCTGGCCCGATCCCCGGTACCTCCAGCAACTCCTCCAGCTCGCGGAAAAAGCCCCGCTCCTCCCGCCAGCGCAGGATCGCCCGCGCACGCGCCGGGCCGATCCCCGGCAGGCTCTCGAGCTCTTCGAGCGAGGCGTCGTTGAGGTTTAGCCTGGCCCGCCGCTCCGGCGGCGCGGTTCGCACCGTCCGCCCTCTCCCGCCGGGCGTCTCCCGGTTTTCCGATACGCCCGGCAGTATAACGTACGGCGCCAGACGTTCAACGCTCTTACTCCCCAGCCCGGGCACGCGTTCCAGATCTGCCAAGCTGCGGAAGGGACCCGCCTCGCGCCGCCGCTCCACGATGGCCCGGGCCAGGGCTCGACCCACCCCAGGCAAGCGGTCGAGTTCGACCTCGCCCACCAGGTTAAGGTCGATTCGCTCCCCCGGCGCCAGCGGTTTGTTGCGAAGCCGCCCCTCCACGTGCGCCGACTCGGCCACCGCCAGCGCCGAGTCCAGCCGGCCCACTTGCTCGAGACCGCTGCCACCCAGCTCCGCCGCCGATGTTTGCAGGAGCATGCGGCTGACGGCGGCCAGCAGCACCAAAGCCGAACTCGCCAGCAACGCTCTGGTCTCGCCCTCGGTCAGTGACACGGCTCCCGTCCGTGAAGCTCTCCACCGCCCGCTTCGTGTCTGGCCGGCCTCGGGCTAAGATCCCCACCGCCCCTCAACGGATCGTCAACGCTGGAGTGTGGTCGGCTCGGCCGGGAGGTCGAGGGCGCACCCTGCTCGACGCGTCCGCCGGGGGCTAGTTGCCGCGGTAGATCAGACGGGCCATCACAGTGCCCACGGCCCCCAGGCTCGAGGCCGTCACTTTGTCGGGGGTGTCTTCGGGGGTGTGCCAGTAGTCGTAGTCGAAATCGATGACATCGATCGTGGGGATCCCGGCATCGTTGAGCGGGATGTGGTCGTCGTTGACGGTGTGGCGAGTCTCGCGATGGAAGATGTCGCCGAATCCCAACCGCCGGGCGATGTTCCACACCCGGTCCACCACCTCGGGGGCGAGGCGATTCGAGTTTCCCTCGACATAGATGTCGAGGTCACGGTCGCCCACCATGTCGAGAAGGACCCCGTACTCTGCCCGGTAGCCGTCGGGAAGGTTGGCAGCGAAATAACGCGACCCGACGAAAACGTCCTCACCCACCGCGAAGTCGCCGTAGTCTTCCCCGTCCACCAGCAGAATATCGACCGCGCGAGGCGGCGGCGCCTGCGCCAACAGATTGGCCAGCTCGAGGAGGATGGCCGTACCCGACGCGCCGTCGTTCGCCCCAGGCACAGGCTTCGCCCGGTCGGCCTGATCGTAGGCGGCATCGGCCATCGGCCGGGTGTCCCAGTGGGCGAGCAGCAGAAGCGGGCGGGACGCCGTGGGCCTAAAGCGCGCCAAAAAGTTGCGCATGGGGAGCGAGTCGCCGTCGACGCTTACGTGCGTGAAGCGCTGGACGATCAGAGTATCGGCTCGTTCCCGCAGGTACTCTTCAATCCAGGCCGCCATCGCCCGGTGTCCCTGTGTACCGGCCACGCGGGGACCGAAGTCCACCTGGCGCTGCACCAGCTCGTAAGCCGCGCTGCCATCGAAGCGCGGATAGGGGGCGCCGGCGGAGGCGGACTCGCCCTCCGCCGCCTCGCCGCCCACGCCACCGCAACGCGCGGCCACCAGCAGCAGGCTGGCGCATACGGCCAACCCACCCACCTCGTATCGCCTCAACGTATCTCTCCCGTTTCGAACAAGAATTGGCCGAACAGCGAGATCTCCAGCTGGGTCGAGCCGGGCCGTTGCCCGAGCCGGCTTTGGTTGTCGCGCCAGGACCCCTGAAGGCCCAGGCTGAACGGCCGCACATCGGTGCTCACGGTCAGGTCGATGTTGCGAATCCGGCGATCGGTGAACGGTTCACACCTGGCCGCGGTCCCCTCACCCGTGCCGCCCGGTTCCGTGACGGCGGCTCCCAGCCGGCGGCACTGCTGCGACTCGTCTTGCGACAGGCCCAGGGAAATCCGGACCGGATTGCTCCAGGTCCCCTGTCGACTCAGCGGCCGGATCTGACCGCGGACCTCGATCGACTGCCGTTGGCCATCTCCCAGCGTCAGGCCCGTCGGATCGCGACGCTCCTCCTCGCTCAGCGCGAAGCTGTAGCTTATCGACCAGTTGGTCGCCAGCGCCAGGCTGACGGTGACCGGAATAGTGCGTGACTCGGACTCACGGGTCTGATTCGTATCCAGCGTCTGGTTGCGCCGGGTCACGACCGTATAGCCGGTGCGGAACCCGAGGTTTCGAACCCAGCGCTGAATGAAAGCCGGCAGCGGGATGCGGTTCCAGGAGAAGCCGATGTTCGGCCAGGTGGTGTTGCGGGTCTTGGTCCGCGTGATCGGTGTCCAAGAGAACGCATCGTTCTGGCTATAGTCGAAGTTCAGGTTCGCGCGAATCGGCAGTCGGAGGCCCGACGATAGAGTGAGGACCTCGGTGTCGGTCACGCGACTCGCCGTGTCACCGGCCTGGAAACGAAAGGAGTCGAAGCCGCCGAGCCCAAAATGATAGCCTAGACGCGGGTCCGCTTTCCGCCGCTGGTATCGGGAGCCGAGGGACCCGGTCCAGCTCGCGGTGACGATGTCCAGCCAGTCCACGAAACCGAGGAAGGCGCCGAACGCGCCGGTCCGATTTTGTCCGAAGCCGGAGCGGAGCAGCGTCGGCAGATTGAAGCCGGTCGAGAGCCGGAGGGTGCGCGAGTTCTCGAAGTTGCGGGTCAACACCGTATCGCCGTCCTGGACGGTGATAAACGAGGCGCCCTGCCCCATTCGGAAGCGGGTGTCCAGCGTCGCCTGCGGGGTGAGCCAGGCCGCGACGGTCGGGCGATACGTCCAGTTGAAGTCTAGGCTCCGCGCCGTCTCCCAACCCAAGTCCAGACCGAACACGTAGGTGCGTCGTACGTTGATCAGACGGCGGGCGGCGGCGCCATCGACCAGCGCCGCGGCCGGCACGCGCTCACGCCCGTGCGTCAGGCTCATCCGACCGGTAAGCGCTTCGACCGGCTCGAAGTTGATCGTGGTGTTGGCCTGGATCCGCTCGTCCAGCGTGCGGATCGGAGTCACGGCCGAGTCGCGTGGCAGCCCGATGATCTCGGAAAAGCGCCGGGTCTCGGCCTCGGTATCAACGTAGGCGGACCCGAGCTGGATGGAGCGCGGGGTCAGACGCAGCCTCTCGGGCAAGAAGAACAGCAATCTCTGGAGGAAGCCGGGAAACAGGGGAATCGAGATGTCCCCGACTTCGGAGCTGTAGTTGTAGGCGAGAGAGTAGGTTTGAGCCAAAGAGGTAGAGCGCGAGGTCTGCGAGTTTCTGCGGTCATAAGAGAATCGCAGCGATGACCGGTCCACAAGGAATCCGATCGTCGGCGTCCGCGTTTGCGCCCGCTTGCTCAGGCTCACCCCCAGCCGCAGGTTGCGATTGTCCGGGGTGCGGAGGCCCGGCAAACGCTCGACCTGAACATCCGTGCGCGGCAGCAACAGCGGATTGGATGACGAGTTCGTGTAGTTCAGAGTGATGGGCAGGTTCACGCCCCAGCCATCCGGCAACAGCTCGCCGAATTGCATGTTGGCGCCCAGCTGAAAACTGCGGCTCGAACGGAAGCTCGGCTCCTGGGCCAGCTGGCGGAAGTAGGGGTTCTCGCCGCCGTACGAGAGGCTGAGGCTCAACAGATCTGAGGCCCTCACGTCCAGGTTCACGCGCCCGACGAAGCCGGTGTTGTCGATGGGCGAGCCCAGTCGTATGTCGTCCACCCATACCTCTCCCGACTGGCCCGGTGTCGGTCCCCCGTTATAGACACCGAGGGAGAGCTGGCGGACCGCCGCCAGGTTGGGCGCGCGGGAACGCTGGCTGATCACCACCGCGTAGCTCGAGTCCCCGTTCTCGAACACATCTACATCCCACAGCTCGAGCACGCTGTCCGGCGGCAGACCTCCCTGCCGGAGCATGATCTCCTCGGCGGCCGTGCGCAGGCCGATGAAGCGCTCGAAATCGATCTGGATCTCCGGCAGCCAAGCTTCGCGCAGGTCGGCGCCCCCCGTGCCCGGCGGCACCGTCGCCAGCCGAGTCCGAAACAGATAAAAGTTCCGGGCGTTCTCTCCCAATTTGACCAAGAAGCGCAGCGGCTCGTCCCCGGTACCCCAATCGCCTTCGCTGCCCAGCGCCCAGAGTCGCAGACTGCGGTAGGCGAGGAAGTCACGAGGGGTTTGGGCGTACTGCAGATAAACCTCCGCCCGCTCATCGGGACCGAGCTCGCTGAACTGGACGCTCAGCGACTGCTCGTTGAAAGCCGTACCGCCGATGGTGAATTGGTCGGACTGGTTGGCGATCTGGTCGCTGACGCCGGGCGGCGGCACATAACGCGAGTCGAGGGTGCTGATCGGGCCGACCTCGACCAGGGCGCCGGGCGAAGCAGCGGCGGTCGTATCGGACAGGCCAGCGACGACACCGGCCCGGCCTCGCTTGAGCCAGCGCGAGCCGATGAAGCGCGCGCGCGCCAGCAGCAGCGTGTTGCTCGACTTGGTCACCAGCGTCATGCGCAGGTGGCGGATGTTCTGAAACTCAGCATCGCTGACCCGCTCCCGGTGGTCGGGTCGCCGAATGGGTATGCGGAAGAGCCGGAAACGCGCCCCGTTGAGCTGGCGAGCATCGCGGACGAAGTAGGGGCTGGCCCGGTCGCCGATCCGCACGGTGTAGCGGAAGAACCGCTCGTCGGTGTCGAGGATGCTGTTCTGGTTGAGGTCTTCGGTATCTTCGAGGCCGTTGTTTCGTGTGCAGTTCGCGTTGACGCTGCCGAGTGGGTAAGCGGTGAGGCCAGGCTGAGCCTCACAGCCGATATCCCAGAGCCCGATATCCTCGGCGTTACTCCAAACCCGCGGCGGATCCACCTCCCGATCCAGCTGGCTCAGTCCCACCGTTTGGCCCTGGGCGTCGATGGCAAAGGCGTCCTCGCTCAGCGTCCCCAGGTCCAAGATCAAGCTCGTCGAGTCGGCCAGGTTGTCGTTGACGGCGACGTAAAACTCCAGGAACTCGATCGTGGTGAAGTCCTGTCCGTTGGTCGAGATTACGCCCGTGATCGAACCCCAGGCTGGGCCGGGCAACGGGTTGGGGTTCGGCCCGATCTGCCGGTTGGCCGGCAGACGAGCGCTGATGGTCAACACCGGCTCGGGCCGCGCCTGGCCCTGAATCAGCAGCTCTTCATCGATCTGACCGGGGAACAGGCCACCCACGACCTGTTGACCCTCCGCCGTCTGTACGACGTACTGATCCTGCCATACGAGCTCCGCGGCGTTGCCCACCGAGAACTCCGCCGGCGCGACGGTCTCGGCTCCCGCCGCCGAGGACGGCGCCGCGCCCAGGCGCCAGGCCCGCGCCACCATAGGGAGGGTGAAGCCTGGACCACCCTCGAAGTCCTCCACGTAAGTGACGCCGCGCGTGTTCGTGGTCGGCATCGAGAGCGCTAGCTCGCCATCGAGCGAAATCGCAGATGGCGCCTCGGTCTCCACCCCCGGCAGCGCGTTCACCAGACTGGTGAGCCAGTCGGGCTTAAAGTTGAAGCGTCCGGACACGCCACCCAGCTGCACCGCGCTCGGCTCCAACCCAAGCTCGGGCCGCGTCTGCAGGGTCTTTTCGGTCTGTGAGAGCCCGATGAAGTTGAGCTCGCCCGTCGTGCCCAGTCCGTAGCGGGCCTGGAACCCGAACACCGTCGTGGGAGCCAGCTGGAAGAGCGGCTTTTGCTCGTAGGAGACCCGCACGCGGGCGTTCAGGTTGTTGCCGAACCAACGTTCGGGCTCGCGCAGCTCGACCTGGCCGATGTCGTAATCGATGGTGTAGTCCTCGCCACGCACCAGATCGACCCCATCGATCGTCACCCGGTCGCTCCCCTCACGGACGCCGCCAACGCCGAGTGAGATGGTGGAGAGGAACCCCTCGAACCGCTGCCGGTAGCGGATCGTCAGCAGATAGAGATTCGAGCCCCGGCGCACCTGGTCGTTGGGCTCATCGTAGATCGCAACGTTTCGATCTCCTCCAACCAGTGGAAACGGCTGGCCAGACAGGCCGCTCACGTTTCGCAACGGCGGCGGCGTGCGGAACGGCTCCAAGGTGGGCGGGATGATATACGTCCCCGTCGGTCCAGCTGCGACGGCAACCGCGACGGGCGTCGCCTCGTAGATCTGCGAGACGTCGATGCGGTTGTCGGTGGGATCGTCATCCAACCCGAAGATCTTCAGGAACTCGAGTTGCGTCCCGTTCGGCGCGTCGCGAAACGTGTTCCCCACCTCGGGATCGCCCTGGGAGATGATCACCTCCACGCTCGCTTCCACCACGCCCGGGCTGGCAGAGACGCGATACACGTGATGCATCTCGCGCGGCCACGTCGCGGTCCGCGGGCGGTGGTTCACCCCCTTGATCAGTTCCAGGAAAGGCGGCGCGACGTTGTCCGGGTCGGCGGAATGGGCGTCGGACACCGATTCGGCGGCGAAGGTGCCGATCTCCCTGCCGTCGGCGGCGATGTAGGTCAGCGCCAGCGCTTCCTGGTCCGGCAGCGTGTTACGCAGCTGAAGCCAGAGGCCGCTTTGGTGAAGCGCGTAGTCCTCGCCGTCCACCAGTGGCCGGAACAGCCCCGTCAGCGTGTCTGCGATGACCGAGTCGACACCGATCTGCGTCTGGATCGTGTCGACCGCCACGGCCACCGCCTTGATGAAGCCTTCGGGAACCTGCGCTCCGATCCCCGTCCCCAGAACCTCGTAGCGGTAGACCTTCACCGTCGACCCCGGCCGAACTTCCGAGGGCGCGTCGGAGGCGATCAACCGCTGGATGTCGATGTGCGGGTAGCCGGCGAGCCGCTCCGGGTCGAATAGAAAGAAGAAGCGTCCGCGCTCGTAGTCGGCGTCGTCCAGGATGGTCATGGCGCTCTGCTCGAAGCCCTGGCCCCCGCCTCCCACCTGCAGCTCGCGCGTGCCCAGATCACCTTTCTGCTGCGCCCACACCGTTTGAAAGTCGATGGGCCCCATCTGGCCGGTGGACCGGAAGCCGAAGTTGCCCGCCGGAATCCCCTGCGTCAGGAAGCGGTTCTGGGGCAGCGGAAACGTTACATCCCCGACCTCCAGACGCTGCACGATTTCATCGTCCAGACCCTGATAAAAGACGTTGATGTTGTTCGCCGCATCGAACTCGCGGCGATTATCGTAGTCCACGTTCACGTGGACCCGCTCCGAGATCGTGCCGCCCAAGCGGGCCCCGAACTGGATGTCCGGCTTCAGTGTCGGGATGAGCGACGGATCGCAGTTGAGCTGTACCGTCAGATTGCAGGGTCGGAAGCGGTTCCACCCGCCGCCCAACTCCACACGCCCCTGAACCGCCGCGCCAAGGTCCGCGTATCGGCCAAACACATCGGGCAGGATACCCTCTTGCCCCTCGGTGGGCGGTCGCGCCTCTGGCAGCCGCGTCGTGTCTTCTGGGCTGGCGGCCGCCTCCCGCGGCGGGCCCGCCGCCGCTTCCGGCGACGGAGCGCCTGGCTCATCGGGCTCCTGTACCTCCGGCCTCGCGCGCGGGCGGACGGCCACCGGGCGGCTCTGCAGCCACAGATCTCGCAGCTGCGAGACCGACCGTTCACCCAACGCTTCGGCCCAAAGCTGCGCCCAGCTGCGTACACGGAGCCGCAGCTCGGGTCGCTGCTGGCCTGGATCCGGAAGTCCGGGGCCCAGATCGATGGCGAAGGGGAGCGGGGCCGGCTTGAGCCCGAGGCGGAGGGGCGGTTCCGGTGGGGTCGCCAGTGTGTCGGGTGCGTTGCCGCCGTCGTATCCGCGCCGTCGCGGGTCGGCGGCGGCGGGCGCTGGAGCCGCGCCCCGGGCGGATTGGGCCTGGCCGCTGTCCTGGGCGGCCCGGGCCCGTGTTGTATCTTGGGTCACCGGAAATCTGCGGACGGACGGGGGCAAGGGGAGCAGGGCGCGCCCCGCGGGCCGCAAAGCGAGCCCCGCATGATCTCGCACGATGCCGAGTGTTTCGGCCCACCCCGGCGCGGTGAATTCGGGTTCGCCGCGCGCTTGCCGGGGCGCCCCTCCCAGGGCCACAATGACGGCAGCGCTAAAGAGGACCGGTAGCCTCAGGTGCACCTTTCGGCCATGCCGAGGGTATGGTAAAGCCGGAGTCCGTTGAGTTGTCGCGCGTGATGAAAATACTGACACGATACGTACTTGGCGAGCACATCGCCCCGTTCGTCGCCGCGCTTGGCGTGCTGACGGGGCTCATGCTACTGAACCAGCTGGCCAAACGCTTCGGTGACCTGGTGGGCAAAGGCTTGCCGTGGTACGTGATCGGCGAGGTGTTCGGCCTCTCGGTCCCCTTCATCATCGCCATGACGATGCCGATGGCGGTGCTGGTGGCCGTTCTCTATACCTTTAGCCGCCTGGCCGGCGATAACGAGATCACCGCGTTCAAGGCGGGCGGTGTGAGTCTCGTCCGCCTGATGATACCCGTCCTCTTGGCCTCGAGCGTCGTTGCCGGGGGGATGATGTGGTTCAACGACAAGGTGCTTCCCGAATCGAACCACGCGCTGCGCCAGTTGCTTTCGGACATCGGAAGAAAGCAACCGACGTTCGAGCTGCGCGAGCGCGTGGTCAACGAGGTGGCTCCCAGTCAGTTGTTCTTGCAGGCGGCGCGGATCGACCGTGTGCGCAGCATGTTGCGCGACCTGGTGATTTTCGATCTGGGCAGGCCGTCGGTGGACCGGACGATCTACGCCGATTCCGGCTACATGGCCTTCAACGAGACGCAGACCGATCTGTACCTGACCCTGTTCGACGGTTCG
>CAYGCC010000076.1:0-2664 GCA_964348165.1 uncultured Gemmatimonadota bacterium
AGGCCAGGTGATCGGCTTCGCTCCGCCAGAGCAGGTAATTGACGACGGCCGAGCCATCGCTGCTGCGCAGTAGGGTGACGGAGACGAAGCCGGGCTGCGCCTGAAACACGGAAAGGTTCTGCAGACAAAGCTCGACGAGTTGTTGTTGGTCACTCGGGCCCACTTGGAATCGCACGATCACCGTGCACGACGCTGAGTCCTCGAATTTCTTAGCCACCACGCCACTCTCCTTCTCGAGCCGCCCGCGCCGAACGTGAGCTACGTGCTATGGATGGCGATGCGAGAAGATTATGAGCCCGTTCTTGCAAGCTCGCTAGGCCCCGAGGTCCCAGGGTCGCGGCGCCGTTCTCATTGAATCTCTGATGTTCTGTGGCCGCCAGCTTCGTCCACTGGCCGGCCGTCAGGGTCAGCAGCCCAGCTTGATCACGTTGCCGCCCCGTTTAAGGATGAATCGATAGTGCCCCACGAGGCTGGCGTGCCAGATGTTCCCGTCACATGGGCTCGGCCGTTGTCATCGCGCGCTATGGACGGCATATTCTAGACGCCCAAGTTCCTCACGATCGACAATCTACAGGCGCCCAGCGGACCTTTTCTCCGGAGGTGATCTAATGTCGAGAATCAACCTCACCCGGGTGATTCTAGGCGGCTTGCTCGCCGGTGTGATTCTCAGTATCGGCGAGTTTGTGGTCAACGAGCTCTTCCTCGGCGATCAGTGGGCGGCGGCGATGGAGGCGCTGAATCTCGCGCCGCCGAGTGGGATCGCCGTGGCCCTCTACGTGATCTGGTCGCTCATACTGGGCATCGCGATCGTCTGGATCTACGCCGCGATCCGCCCACGATTCGGTCCCGGCCCTAAGACCGCCGTCATCGCTGGATTGGCGGTTTGGTTCTTCGTTTGGTTCATGGGCTTCGGGAGTACCCTAATCAACGACATGTTCCCGGGGAGTCTGGTGTTGATCGCTGTCGTGTGGGGCCTGATCGAGACAATCGCGGCGGCGCTGGCTGGCGGTTGGTTGTATCGGGAGGAGGCGGCGGCACCCGGCACTGGAGTCTGCGGAAGTCGCGGAGCTTTTGCAGAGCCCTGCAGCCGCAGCCGCGACCTGCACGCGCCTGGTGGCCCTTCTCGCTTCGCCACTGCAGGCAGTCTACTTGAAGCGCGGTTTGTAGGTGTCGAGCGTCGAGTACGGGTCGGGCCACGGCAGGTCGTACTCCAGCTCGAAAGCAGCGTGGCGCGTCCAGTACGGGTTCCACAGATGCGCACGCGCCATGACGCAAAGGTCGGCACGGCCCGCAGCCAGGATCGTGTTCACGTCCATGTAAGATGAGATGTTGCCCACCGCCATCGTCGCGATGCCCACCTCGTGGCGGATGCGGTCGGCAAACGGCGTCTGGAACTGGCGGCCGTAGACGGGGCGGGCGTCCGCGACCGTTTGGCCCGCGGAGACGTCGATGATGTCGCAGTCGTGCGTCTTGAGCAGCTTGGCCACCTCGACGGCGTCGGCAGGCTCCATGCCGCCCGGCGCCCAGTCCACCGCCGAGATGCGCACCGACATCGGTTTGTGCTCGGGCCAAACGGCGCGCACCGCGTCGAACACTTCCAGCGGAAAGCGCATGCGGTTCTCCAATGAGCCTCCGTACTGATCGCCGCGCCTGTTCGTAAGCGGCGAAATGAAGCTCGAAAGGAGATAGCCGTGGGCGAAGTGGATCTCGACGAGGTCGAAGCCCGCTGCCTCCGACATCTCGGCGGCGCGCACGAAATCGTCGCGCACCCGGTCCATGTCGGCCCGATTCATTTCCCTGGGAACCTGACTGTGCACGAAATAGGGGATCGGCGAGGCGGAGATGATCGGCCAATTCCCCTCCTTGAGCGGTTCGTCCATCCCCTCCCAGGCTAGGCGGCTCGAGCCTTTGCGGCCCGCATGCCCTAGTTGCATCCCGATCTTCGCGTAGCTGTTCTGGTGCACGAAGTCGACGATTCGTTTCCAGGCAGTCACATGCTCGGGCTTGTACATGCCGGCGCAGCCCGGTGAGATCCGCCCCTCGCGGCTCACGTCGGTCATCTCGGTGAACACCAGCCCGGCGCCGCCGATGGCCCTGCTGCCCAGGTGCACCAGGTGCCAATCGTTCGGCATCCCATCCTCGGCGCAGTACTGGCACATGGGCGAGACGACGACCCGATTTGCCAGGAGCAAGTCGCGCAGCTTGAAGGGCGTGAACAGCGGGGGCGGCGGTGGCGCTACCGACACCGACTCGCCGCTTTGCTCCGCGGCTTTGGCGGCGAACCAGCGATCCACGGATTCGATGAGCTTCGGGTCGCGCACCTTGAGGTTGTCGTGGGTGATGCGCAGGCTGCGGGTTAGGATGTTGAACGCGAATTGGATCGGCTCCATGCACATGTAGCGCTCTGTATCCTCGAACCACTGGAGGCTCGCCTGAGCGGCGCGCTGCAGGCTTTCCACGGTGGGACGGCGGGCCGCCTCGTAAGCGGCCAGCGCGCTGGCGATGTCGCGCTGCCGCACCAGCTCCTCGCTGAGCGCGATCGCGTCCTCCATCGCCATCTTGGTACCCGAGCCCACGGAGAAGTGGGCGGTATGGGCGGCGTCGCCGATCAAGACCACGTTACCATGGTGCCAGCGCTCGTTTCTGACCGTGGGAAACTGCCGC
>CAYGCC010000077.1:0-3816 GCA_964348165.1 uncultured Gemmatimonadota bacterium
GCTAGCGGCGGGCGCCCAGGGCCTCGAGGCGCCAACCGCCGGGGCCCTGGGCAAACTTCATTCGAAAGTCGATATCCTGTTGGCGTGACTCACGGGTGCGCGCCTGCCGGAAGCGCATCTGGAACTTCACCTCGGCGCTCGCCGACGCGCCGCTTACCGACAAACTGCGAGTCTGGGTGCGAGTGACGTTGATCTCATCCGCACTCTGGAAGATGAAGTTCAGGATGCGCGCGTCCTGCCGGGGCATATTCCCTCGGAATAACTCGGCTCGGATACGGCCCATCTCCTCCTGCTGGAACAGGTCACGGAATCGCTCGATCAGCCCCCCAATCTGTTCCTCCGCCGTCGCCGGCCGCGGTCCGGCTTCTTCTTCCGCCACCGGTGGCAGACTGGGAAGCTCCGCGACGAGCCGAGCGAAGTCCCTTTCCGCCTGCTCGAACTGGCGCAGCGCCGCGCTGTTCTGCCCACCACTCAGGCTCTGCTGAGCCTGGTCTCGCAGCGCCTCCGCCGCCTGGAAACGCTCCGACGCCTGCGTGGGCGCCCCGCGCCGCACTGCCTCGGCGCGCTGGTCGGCGACTCGTCGGCCCGCGCTCACCGCATCGGGGCGGGCCGCCTGATTCGACTCGCTGGCCAGGGTTTGATAAGCGCTGGCCAAAGCCAGATGCTCGCTGCGGGCGGCGTCGAGCCGCGACGCGCTGAGATCCGCGCCGGCGGCCTCGAGCCGCCGGTCAAGTTCGGCCAGCCGCTCCGGGTAGAAACGCTCGCTCAGCGCGGCCAGCGCGTTCTCGCGCTGCTGGGCGGCGGCCGCGCCGGCCAGCTCGCCGTAGTCGCGCTCGAGCTGAGAGAAGAGGCTGTACGCCCGATCGTGGGCTCCTCCGGCCAGCTCGTTCTCGGCCGAGCGTAGCCGACGCTCCAACTCGCTGAGCTCGGCCGCGAACAGGCCGCCCACGCCGGCCGAGCGCACCGCACGCTCCGCCGCCGCCGCCCGGTCGCCGGCTTGCCTGGCGCGCGCGCGAGCTGCGGCGTCCGCCGGGTCGGTCTCGACGGGAGTGCTGCGCTCCCCAGAGGCCTCCGCCTCACCCTGCGGCGTCCCCACAGCCAGCTGCGGGTCAGCGGCGCCCTCCACCTCGGGCGTCGAGGCCGGCGCTTCCTCGCCAGAGGTCCCTTCCTCACCAGCGCCCTCGGCCGCCGCGCTGGCGGGTGGTGAAACGAGACCCTGCGAAGCCGCCGGCTGACTCGTCTCACCCAAGAACGGAAGATCGCTCGGACCGAAGACCACGAACCCAGCGATCGCCGTCACGGCGACGGCGAGGCCGGCGAACCCCAGCAGCTTTCGCTTGCCCCGGGGACGTGCCGCCCTGCCGGCGCCCTTGGCGGCTTGGGCTGCGACGCCTTCCCCGGAGACGGCCGGTTTCGACCCAATGCCCGCCGTCCGCGGAAGGATGACCTCTCCGGGCTCGGGACGCTCTGCCGCGCTCTCGCGAGTTGGCGGCGTCGCCACTCCAACGGTCGGTTCCTCGCCGATCACGACCGGCATCGGCTCGGTGCGGTCCTCCGCCGCCGCGCTGAGGTCGCCGCAGCTCTCCAGCGTCGCCAAAAACTGTTCCATGGTCGGAAAGCGATCTTCCCGGTCTTTACGTATCGACCGCATGATCGCCGCCCGCAGCGGCGCCGGGGTGTCGGGGCGCACTTCATCGAGGCTCGCCGGCTCCTCGAAGCGGTGCTTGTACATCAGCTCGGCCAGGCTGTCGGCCTCGAAGGGCCGTTCGCCCGCCAGCATCTCCCAGCCGATGAGGCCCAACGAGTACTGATCCGCCCGGCCGTCCAGGTCCGCTTTACCCTCCCCCTGCTCGGGGGCCATGTACTGCGGCGTGCCCAGCAGGTCGCCGGGCGTGGTCAGCGTGGTGGCCGCCCCGAGCGCTTTGGCGATGCCGAAATCGGTGAGGATGGCGCAGTCGCGCTCGGCGTCGATGACCATGTTGTCCGGCTTGACGTCGCGATGGATGACGCCGCGGCGGTGCGCGTAGGCGAGGGCGTCGGCGGCCTGACACAGATAGCGATGCACGGTCGCCAACGGCGGACGGGCGTGACGCTCCAGTAACATGCGCAGGCTGCTCCCGCCGACGTACGGCATCGTGAAGAAAGTCAGGCCACCTTCGTTGTAGACCTCATAGACCTTGATGATGCTCGGGTGGTCGAGCTTGCCCTGCGTGCGGGCTTCTCTGAGGAAACGTTCTACCAACTCGTTGTCGAAGGCGAGAAAGGGGAGCAGGACTTTGATAGCGATCCGGCGATCGAGGGACTTCTGGGAGCCCAAGAACACGATGGCCATGCCGCCGCGTCCCAGCTCGCTGAGGATCTCGTAGCGACCCGCCGTCGCTTCGCGCAGACGGTCGAAGATCTCCTGCACCTGAGGCGTGAGCGGAGTGCTCGGCTCTCCCCAGCCTGGCACGGGTGTGCCACAGTGGGAGCAGAAATGGCTGCCATCCGGCAGCAGAGTGGTGCAGTTGACGCAAACCGCCATCGCTCGAGGCTCTTCCGAGAAAGACTCAGGCAGGATGCGGCGGGGGGAGCCATAAGTTACTCCAAGGCTGTGGGTTGAGGCAATCCGCACGGCGGGGGCGTCCGAAACGGCGTCCGAGGGCAGAACGGGAGGCTCGGACCGCCCGCGCCCGGTCGACCAAGGCCTAATGAAAGAGGGCCCGACACAGCGCCGGGCCCCCTCGACTGCGTTAGCTCGGGCGACTAGTACATGCCGCCCATGTCGGGTCCGGGAGTCGGAAGTCTCTCTTCCTTCTCCTTCTTCTCGACAACGACCGCCTCTGTGGTAAGCAGCAAGCTGGCGATCGATGCGGCGTTCTGGAGAGCGGTGCGCGTGACCTTGGTCGGGTCGATCACACCGGACTTGACCAGATCCTCGTACACCTCGGTCTGGGCGTTGAAGCCCCAGTTGAGTTCGTTCTTTTCGCGGATCCGCTCCACGACGATCGAGCCTTCCTGACCGGCGTTGAGAGCGATCTGCCGGCAAGGCTCTTCGAGCGCCCGACGGACGATATCGAAGCCCATCTGCTCGTCGTGGTTCTCGGCCTTCACCTTGGCCACCACCTTCTGGCACCAGAGCAGGGCCACGCCACCGCCCGGCACGATGCCTTCTTCCACGGCGGCACGAGTAGCGTGCAGGGCATCCTCGACACGGGCCTTCTTCTCCTTCATCTCCGTCTCGGTCGGAGCGCCCACGTTGATCACGGCCACGCCGCCAGCCAACTTGGCCAGCCGCTCCTGCAGCTTCTCGCTGTCGTAGTCGGAGGTCGACTTGTCGATCGCGGTCTTGATCTCCTGGATGCGGCCCTGAATCGAGTCCTCGGAGCCAGCACCGTCGATGATCGTCGTCGTGTCCTTGTCGATGACGATCCGCTTCGCCTGTCCGAGATCGCCGATCACGGTGTTCTCCAGCTTGAAGCCGACCTCTTCGCTGATCACCTTGCCGTCGCTGACGATGGCGATATCCTGGAGCATCTGCTTACGGCGATCGCCGAAGCCGGGCGCCTTCACGGCGCAGACCTTGAGGGTGCCGCGCAGCTTGTTGACCACCAGCGTGGCCAGTGCCTCGCCCTCGACATCCTCGGCGATGATCAGCAACGCCTTGCCGGTCTGAGCGACCTTCTCCAGGACCGGCAGCAGGTCTTTCATCGTGGAGATCTTCTTGTCGTGGATCAGGATGTAGGCGTCCTCCAGGGCCGCTTCCATCTTCTCCGGATCGGTGACGAAGTAGGGCGAGAGGTAGCCGCGGTCGAACTGCATCCCCTCGACGGTCTC
>CAYGCC010000078.1:0-7164 GCA_964348165.1 uncultured Gemmatimonadota bacterium
GGGCGGGCGACCTCCGAGACGACGCCCCAGGCGAATCGCGAGACCCGGCGCTCCTCGAGCCCCGCTATCTGATGAGGCGAGCGGTCGCTGACGAGGACGAGCTGCTTGCGTGCGTCGTGCAGGGTGTTGGAGGAGTGCAAGGATTTCTCTTGGGTGGTGTGCTTGCCGGCCAAGAAGTGTGCGTCATCCACGAGCAGAACGTCCAAAGTCCGGTAGCGTGCCTGGAACTGTGCGGTGCGGCGGTTGCGGATCGCGCGGATCAGTTCGTTGGTGAACTGTTCGCTCGGCACATAGGCGATCCGTAGGCTGGGGAACTTCTGGAGGACGTAATTGCCGATGGCGTGGAGCAAGTGAGTCTTGCCTAGGCCGACCCCCCCGTGAATGAACAGCGGGTTGTAATGACGGCCGGGAGCGTCGCCGACGGCCTGGCAGAGAGCGAAGGCGAACTCGTTGCTTCGACCGACGACGAACCGGTCGAGTGTGAGCTGGGGGTTGAGGTCGCCGATCACGGCCCGTGTGGGAGCCGCCGCGGGCGGTGGCTCGGGCGGCGGATCCTCGGACAACTCCTCCAGGCCCGCCACCGAAAAGACGTCGAGCTGTTTGGTGCTGTGCCCACCGGCGCGCGCTTCGATCTCGAGCTTGAAGTTGTCGCCTAGAAGACGACGTGTGAGGGAGCACAGCAGTTCGCTGTAGTGGTCCTCGATCCACTCGGCGGCGAAGTGGCTGGGCGCGGCGACAACGAGTGCGTCCTCGGATAGGGCGATGGCTCGGGTCGGCGCGAGCCAAGTATGGAAGCTGTGTCCAGGAAGCTTGGCTCTGGCGCTCTCGAGGATTTTCGCCCAGGCTTCCTGCGCGGTCAGCTCCATTAATCGAGCGCGTTGGGAAGAATTGTTGGTGACAAGTTGTATTTGAGTAACGGCCGCAGGTGAGCCGCGCGCCATCTTAGAGACCGTCGTCGGGAGATGTCAAGCAGCCACGTACACGACATGCGTGTCATGCGGCAAATAACCGTTTCCCGCTGCCAGCGAACCGATGCGTCTGCGTGATCTGCGTCTCGGACCGGGCGTCGTCGTCGCCGCCGCGTTCATCGGCCCGGGCACCGTGACTACAGCGACCGTGGCCGGCGCGCGCCAGGGCTACACGCTGATTTGGGCGTTGTGCTTTGCCGTCGCCGCCACGCTGGTGCTGCAGGAGATGTCGGCGCGTCTGGGCGTGGTGGGTGAGCTGGGGCTGGGTGAAGCGATGCGGCGGCGTTTCGACGGCGGCGTAGGGCGAGTGCTTTCGGCGGGGCTGGTGATCGGCGCCATCCTCATCGGCAACGCCGCTTACCAGACGGGCAACTTGCTGGGTGGCGCCCTGGGCTTGGAGGAGCTGCTGGGCGGTAGTTCGCGGGTCTGGGGCCCGCTGCTGGGGGCGTTGGCTTTCGCGCTGCTCTGGTCGGGGCGTTATCGCTGGGTGGAGCGGGCGCTGGTGGTGATGGTGGCGACGATGGGGGTGGTGTTCTTGGCCACCGCCATCGCCTTGAAGCCGGCGCTGGGTGGTCTGTTGGGCGGCCTGGTGCCGCGCAGTCTGGGCGATCGCGGTGCGCTGCTGACTGCGTTGGGTCTCGTGGGCACGACCGTGGTGCCGTACAACCTGTTTCTCCATGCCGCGGCGGTGCGCGAGCGCTGGAAGGGCGAAGCACACCTGGCCGCGGCGCGCGCCGACACCGTCGTGTCAGTTTCCCTCGGCGGTGTCGTCTCCATCGCGGTGCTGGTGACGGCGGCGGCCTCGCCGGCGGTGGCTCAGGTGACTTCCGCCGCCGACATGGCGGGGGCACTGGAGCCTCTACTGGGCCGCTGGGCCCGTGGCTTCTTCGCCTGCGGGTTGCTGGCCGCCGGGCTCTCCTCGGCGGTGACGGCGCCGTTGGCCGCCGCCTACGCCACCTGCGGTGTGCTGGGCTGGGGGAGCGACCTCAGGTCGCCGGCGGCGCGGAGCGTTTGGGTGCCGGTGATGCTCGTGGGCGTGGTGCTCTCGGCGCTGGCGCTTCGCCCCATCCCCGCCATCCTGTTCGCCCAGGCGGCAAACGGGCTGTTGCTTCCGGTGATCGCGGTCTTCCTTCTCTACCTGGCCAACGACCGCGGCCTGCTCGGGTCGCGCGCGAACGGCCCGGTCAGCAATGCCCTGGGGGCCGCCATGGTGCTCGTGGCGGTGCTCTTGGGGCTTCGCTCGTTGCTCGGAGCCGTGTCGGGCCTCTGACGGGACTCCGGTACACGGTGGGCCGTAGACGGTACACGGTGGCACTGGACCGCCTACCGATCTACCGTCCACCGGCTACCGCCTACCGAGACACCCCGGGTTGATTGGCGGGGCGGCGAAGCGTTATATTCGGCCTTCCTGTTTCCGCTGGGAAGTCTTTGCTTGTCAAGGAGATCTAGGGGCCGACCCCATGAAACCGACTTACCGCCCTCGGAACCGGAGGCGCCTGCGCAAGCACGGCTTCCGGGCACGCCAGAGGACCAAATCGGGACGCAAGATCCTGGCGCGGCGCCGTCGCAAGGGCCGCAACCGCCTGGCGGCGACGACTCCCAAGAAGTAAAACGCCCAGCAGGACGCCGGTACCGGTTTCCCCGCGACGCCCGGATACGGCGGCGGTCGGAGATTCGGGCGTTGTATCGTCGGGGGAAGCGTAAGCGGACGGACCATCTGGACGTCCTTGTCGCCGCTTCCCCTGTTTTGCGTCCCCGTGTGGCGCTGGTGATTCCACGGCATGGGCATAAGATTGTCGAGCGCAATCGGCTTAAGCGGCGCCTGCGCGAGGCGGCGCGGCTGGAGCTGCTGCCGTGCTGCTGGGATGGCGAAGCGAAGCTCGACATCTTGATCCAGGCGCGACCCGAGGCCTACGACGCCGACTTCGCCGAGCTGACGGACGAGATCAAAAAGTTGGCGATAGAGTTATGCTGTCACGGCTCCTCGTGATGCTGGTGCGCGGCTATCAGGTCGGGATTTCGCCCTGGCTGCCTCCGGCCTGCCGCTATACACCGAGCTGCTCCGAGTACGCCATCGAGGCGCTGCGCCGGCACGGCGCGCTGAAAGGCAGCTGGCTGGCCGCGCGCCGTCTGCTCCGTTGCCACCCCCTCCGCCCTGGCGGTTACGACCCGGTGCCTTAGCATGGGAACGGAGAAGCGCCTGATCCTGGCCGTCGTTCTCATGTTGGCCGTGGTCTATCTGGTGAACCTGATCTTTCCGCCGGCTCGACCACCCCAGGGCGAAGCCCTGCCCGACACCATGGCCGTCCGGCCGGAGAGCGTGACCGCCGCGCCCGAGACCCTGACCGCCCGGCCCGATTCTCTACCGGCGGCGTTTCGCGCGGAAGTGCCGGCGCCTCGACAGGACACCGTGCCCCTGCCCATCGCCCAGCCGCCCACGGTCGCCGCCGAGGACACGGTCTGGGTGACGGGGCCTTTGTACCGTCTCGGCTTCGCCCAGCGCGGCGGCCGCCTGGTTTCGGCGGAGATGCTGGGGCTCGAGTCCCTGGCGCCGGGCAGTCGAAATGGGCCGGTCCAGCTCGTGCCCCCCGGAGCCGAAAACTTCTTTGCACACCAGTGGGTGGTTGGGGACGACACCCTCGATTTGCGAAACGTGAACTTCGAGATCACACCGGCCGCGGGCCTCACCCTCGTTCCCAACGGTGAGCCGCAGCTGCTCAAGCTCGCCTATCAGTACCCGGGCACCAACTTCAGCGTCGAGCTCCGCTACGTCTTCCAACCCGAGCGCTACATCCTGGGGATCGAAGGGCGGCTGATCGGGGCGCCGGCGACTGGCTGGTGGTTGATGGGCCTGGGCCCCGGCCTGGTGAGCAACGAGTGGGACCCCGAGCAGGACTACAAGTCGAACCTGGCCTTCACGGCCAAGGGCCTGAACGGGGTGAAGAACCAGAAGATCGCCGATGTGGAGCCGGGCGAGCGGGTCACCCTCGACGGACCCTTCGACTGGGTGGCGGTGCAGACCAAGTACTTCGTGGCGGCGATGGTCTTACCTCCGGAGGCGGGTGAGGAACGTCGCTTCGGCGGCCTGCTGATCGACGGGCTGCCCGAGCCGTATCGTGCCCGGGGCGTGGCGAGCTTTCCGATCAGCCGGATTGGAGACTTCGCCTACACTATCTATATAGGGCCGCAGGACTTTGAGCGCCTGTCCGCGGTGGGGCGCGACCTCGATCAGGTGACCCCTTACGGTTACAAGTGGGCGCAGCCGGTTCTGCGGCCGCTGGCCGCGGGGATCGTTTGGCTGCTGGTCCGCATGCACCGGGCGTTGAAGCTCAACTACGGCTGGATCCTGATTCTTTTCGGCATCGGCATCCGCGTCATCCTGTTCCCGCTTTATCAGAAGAGCATGCGCTCGCAGATGGCGACGATGCGGGTGCAGCCGTTGATGAAGGAGATTCAGACCAAGTACAAGAACGAGCCGCAGAAGCTGCAGCAGGAGATGCTGAAGCTGTACCGGGAGCACAAGATCAACCCGCTGGGCGGCTGTCTCCCGATGCTCCTCCCCTTCCCGATCCTGATCGCGCTGTTCTTCGTGTTCCGCGACACGATCGAGTTCCGCGGTGTGCCTTTCCTCTGGCTGCCCGATCTGTCACGTCCCGACCCGCTGTACATCATCCCGGTGCTGATGGGGGCGTCGCTGTTCTTCCTGCAATGGGTGGGACAGCGCTCGATGCCACAGAGCAACCCACAGATGAGGATGATGATGTGGGTGATGCCGATCATGCTCACCGTCCTGTTCCTGAACTTCGCCTCCGGCCTGAACCTCTACTACGCGACGATGAACCTGGCGTCGCTGCCCCAGCAGCTCTATCTGGCGAAGGAACGTCGGGCCGCGGGTGGGCAACCGGAGCCGGCGAAGGCGAAGGGATAACTGCCGGAAACGGCGGATCGCTGACCCCGGACCGCCACCGCCGCGACAGTGGCAGCCAGCAGATGAACGCGCACTCTATCGATACGATCGCCGCCATCTCCACGGCGCCGGGCCGTGCCGCCCTCGCCGTGATCCGAGCCTCCGGCCCCGACGTCCCGCGACTTATCGCTCGCACGCTCGAGGGCGAGCTGCCGGAGCGCCGCCCGTCGCTCCGCTGGCTGCGACATCCCGAGACCGGCGCACGGGTGGACCGCGTGCTCGCCACCCACTACGCGGCGCCGCGCAGCTACACCGGCGAGGAGATGCTCGAGCTCTGCTGTCACGGCGGGTCGTTGGGGCCGCAGCTCGTCCTCGACGCGCTGCACGCCGCCGGCGCCCGGCCCGCCCAGCCCGGCGAGTTCACCCGCCGGGCGTACCTCAACGGCAAGCTCGACCTCTTGCAGGCCGAAGCCATCCTCGACCTGGTGGAGGGACGCTCGGCCGCCCAGCACCGGGCCGCCATCGATCAGCTCGACCGCGGGCTCTCACGCCGCATCGAACAACTGCGCGAATCGATCCTGCGCTGTGAGGCGTTGCTCGCCTACGACATCGATTTTCCCGAAGAAGACGAGGGGCCCGTGCGGCCGGAAGAGATCGAGGCGGCCGCCACGGATGTGACGCGGCGCATCGATCGTCTGCTCGAGACCGCCGGCGAGGGCGAGCTGCTGCGCGACGGCGCGCTGACCGTCATCGCCGGCCGCCCCAACGCCGGCAAGTCGAGCCTGTTCAACGCGCTCTGCGGCTTCGAGCGGGTGATCGTCACCGAGGAGCCGGGCACCACCCGCGACGCCGTGGAAGCGATGGTGTCGCTGGGCGGCTACCCCTTCCGGCTGGTGGACACGGCCGGGCTAAGGGATTCGACCGACCGGGTCGAGCGGGTCGGGATCGAGGTGGCCCGGCGCTATCTGGCCGGGGCGGACGTGGTGCTCTTCTGCGCCGAAGCGGGCCGGCCTCTGACCGACGAGGAACGCCAGTTCGTCGACGGACTAAAGAGCGACGCGCTGATCCTCGTCCGCACAAAGACCGACCTGAGCCCAGCGGCGAGCCAGAGCCCGACCGACGCGGCGGAAGTTCACGTCTCTGCGGTTTCCGGCCTGGGCATGGGCGCGCTCCGCGATCGCCTTTTGCAGGCGGTCTTCGCCGGCGCGCTGGCCGCGGCGGAGGCGATGCCGCTGGTCACCCGCCGACGCCATGCGCGGGCCCTGCGCGAGGCGCGCTCCGAGATGAGCGTTTTTCTACAGGCCCGCGAGTCACACACCGCTCCCGAGGTGGCCGCGACTCATCTGCGGGCGGCGGTCCAGTCGCTGGAGGAGCTGATCGGCGTCATCGCACCCGAAGATTTGCTGGAGCGCGTCTTCGCCGATTTCTGCATCGGCAAGTAGTTCGGTAAGCGGTAGGCAGTAGACGGTAGACGGTCTCTCGGTAGACGGTACGATCGGTAGACGGTAGACGATCGTTTGTCACCGTCTACCGTCAACCGACAACCGTCTACCGAACTTGCTTCGGCGTGTCCGAGGCGATAGTTAGAGGTGTGGCCGTCTTCGCGACCACACCGCTCAGGCCCTAATCACTGGTACAACGCACCCTCGTCACTCGGAAACCCGCGCGCCTGCGAGGTTCATATGAATTTGAACCGATCTCTGATTCTCGCCTCCCTGCTGGCTTTCGCCTGCGCCCCTGCGGAATACGACCTGGTCATCCGCGGCGGCACCCTCTACGACGGCAGCGGCGCCCCGCCCGTCGTCGGCGACGTGGCGATCAACGGCGACACCATCGTCGCCGTGGGCGACCTGGGCCGCGTCCGTGGCCTGACTGAGATCGACGCGACCGGCCACGCTGTGGCCCCCGGCTTCATCAACATGTTGAGCTGGGCCACCGAAACGCTCATTCAGGACGGTCGCTCGCAGAGCGATATCCGGCAGGGCGTCACGCTCGAGGTATTCGGCGAGGGTTGGTCGATGGGCCCGCTGAACGAGGAGATGAAGCGCCAGTTGGTGGAGCGGCAGGCCGACATCAAGTACGACGTGACCTGGACCACTCTAGGCGAGTACCTGCAGCACCTGGTGGAGCGCGGAGTCTCGACCAACGTCGCCTCGTTCGTCGGCGCGACCACCGTGCGCATTCACGTGCTCGGCTACGAGGACCGGGCGCCCACGGCCGAAGAGCTGGATGAGATGCGCGCGTTGGTGCGTAGCGCGATGGAGGAGGGCGCACTCGGCGTCGGCTCAT
>CAYGCC010000079.1:0-2105 GCA_964348165.1 uncultured Gemmatimonadota bacterium
GCCGATCGTCGGCCTCGTCCACCGCGCCAACCTGCGCCGTGCCCGCATCGACGACGGCGGGGAGAGCACGGATCCCATCGCCGATCGGCTCGACAAGGGCATCACGGTCGGTGTCTGGCTCGCCGCGTTGCTGATCCTGGTTCCGCTCGTGCTCGCCGTGCTCGGCGGGATCATCGCACTGGGTGCGGGCGGATGACGACGGACACGCAAGAGCGGGCAGGCACCGTGGCCGCCCGCTTCGCTGCGACAGCGCTGGCCGGGGCGCTCGCCGGGATTCTCGTCGCCGGCATCGGGAGCCGGGTCGTCATGCGGATCTCTGCGCTGCTCGATCCGTATGCCAGGGGGCGGCTCACCGAGGCAGGCGAGATCGTCGGCCGGTTCACGCTGGACGGGACGATCGCCCTGGTTCTCTTCGTCGGGCTCAGCGGGGGGATGCTCGTCGCCATCCTGTGGTCGATCGTCTCGCCGTGGCTCCCGGCGGCGCCGGGTGCGCGACGTGCCACCGCGCTCGTCGTGGCCGCAGCGCTGGGCTCCCGGTTCGGCATCGACGGCGACAACATCGACTTCCGCATCCTCGATCCGCCATTGCTGCAGGCCGCGCTCTTCATCGCGCTCGCCGGTTCGGCGGGGCTCGTCGCTGCCTGGCTGGAGCCGCGCCTCACCGCGAGCTGGTCGAATCCGGGACGCCCGCGCTGCATCCTCGCCTGGCTGATCCTCGCCGGTGGTGCCCTGCTCGCCGTGCCGTTCGCGACGCTCTACTTCAATGAGGACGCCTGCGGCTGCAGCAACCTTCCCTGGCACGTCGGGTCGATCGTCGTGGCGCTGGGTGCACTGTGGTTGGTGCGACTGGTGACCGAACTCCGCCGCCGTCCCGAGCTGCCCTGGCTGGCGGCGGTGGGACGTACGCTGGTCGCGGTCGCAACGGTGGCAGGCTTCGTCCACCTCGCCGGAGAAATGAGCCGCTTCGTCTGAAGGTCAGGAACCGTCGGAACACTCAGTTCTCGTACTCGAGACGGGCGATCCATCTCGCCGTGAGCGCGCAACCCGGAAGGGTTCTTCCCCTTCGGCATCATGTCCGGGGTCGACGTCACCGACCGGTGGATTTGCGTGTCCGACGACGGCGTGAACCAGGTGTACAAGTTCCACAAGCGCCGCTGAGCACGGCTCGTTGTTCGCCCTCCTCGGTGCGGAAGTAACCGAGTCCTCGCCGCCTTGACCTGAGCAAGCAAGGTGCCGCCACCGCAGCCGGACGCTCCCAGTTCACCACCGCCCGGCGCGTTATCGCGCACTCCCTTCCCAGCAGAACCGGCAGTTCTGCGGCGCGTGGCGGTCTTGTTGTAGCGCAGCGAAGACGACGGCGCACTCGGAGATGACAAGGAGGGAACGTCACCTTCGATCCGCTTGGATCTTCCAGCGCGACCGGCTTTCACCCTCTGATGCCGGCTCTTCGGTCGGTCAATGCCCCGAGCGCACCGTCGACCCCAAGACTGGCGTGAAGCACGCTCACATGTCAACCCCGGTTCCAGACGACGTCGAGGCCTTTGAGCAGTCCGGTCTCGCTGCCTGGGGCATCGGCCACGTTGGTCCACCACGGTCCATGGTCACCACCGAGTCCGGCCGGTAGCGCTCGAGGTGCCGATCGGCGTGGTTCGGCGATGTGCTCGTTCCTGCAACGTATCTGGTGCTCGGTGCGGTTGAAGCGCATGTGTTCAATGGCGGAGGGGATTGACCGAAAGCACGGCCAGACTATAATTCTGGTCATGTCAAGAACGCTTCCGCTCTCCGAAGTAAAGGCCAAACTGTCAGAGGTCGTCGACGAGATCGTGACCACCCAGGAACGAGTCACGGTCACCCGAAACGGACGCCCGGTCGCTGTCGTACTCAGCACAGACGATCTAGAGGCCATCGAAGAAACCCTGGCGATCCTCTCCGACCCTGCGGCCATGCGCGAGATCCAGCGAGGTCGGGCAGCGATCGCCAGCGGTGACATTGTCACCAAGGACGAAATCGAGGAACTGCGTATCACGCTCCGCTCGAAGACAGCGTGACAGAAGCGCCTTGGGATCTGACCGTCGCCGGGACTGCACGCCGAGCCATTGACCGAC
>CAYGCC010000080.1:0-5090 GCA_964348165.1 uncultured Gemmatimonadota bacterium
GACCCGCGGATCCGGTAGCGGCGAATCGCCTGAACGAAGTCACCCGGCAGCTGTTCCGGGTCGGTCAGTTGCAGGAACGTGCGCTTGGGGTCAACCGATGAGATGACGGAGCGGGCGCGGATCTCTTCGCCGTCTTCGAGGACCACGCCATCGGCCCGCCCGTTCTTCACGATCAGCTGTGCCACCGACGCCCCGGTGCGTATCTGGGCGCCGTGGTGCCGCGCCGCCGAGGCGATAGAGTCGCTGACCGACCCGGTTCCGCCGCGGGCGAACCCCCAGGCCCGAAACACGCCATCCAGCTCCCCCATATAGTGGTGGAGGAGCACGTACGCGGTTCCCGGCGAGCGCGGACCCAGGAACGTTCCGATGACGCCGCTGGCCGACATCGTCGCCTTGAGCGGCTCGCACTCGAACCACTCGTCGAGGAAATCGGCCGAGCTCATCGTCAGCAGCTTGTAGAGGGCGAAGAACTTATCGGCCCCCAGATCGCGAAAGTGCTTGCCCAGCTTGAGCAGCGCCGCCAGGTCGCCGGGTCTGAACGATGTGGGATCGGGCGGCACCATCCCCAAGACCGGCTTGACCGCGAACGCCAACTCGTGCATGAGCTTTCCGAAATCGTCGTAGGCCTCGGCATCTTTTGGCGAGTGGCGGTAAAGCTCACGGCGCGTCTGGTCGTGATCGGCCCAGCGCGCCAGGTAGTCGCCGTTCGGCAACGGTGTCAGCGTGCTCTCCAGCGGCAGGATGTCGAGACCGTGGCCCGGCAGATCGAGCTCGCGGACGATCTCGGGCCTCAGCAAGCTGACCACGTAAGAGAGTACCGAGTATTTGAATCCGGGATAGACCTCTTCGGTGATGGTTGCGCCGCCGACCCGCTCGCGGCGCTCCAGCACTAGGACGCTGCGCCCGGCTCGGGCCAGATAGGCGGCCGCCACCAGGCCGTTGTGGCCGCCGCCCACGATGACGGCGTCGTACCTCGACCCGGTCACCGCGCTCACCTCCGCTTCCGTTCCGGGTCGAAGAAGGGAAGCTCCACCACGCGGGCCTCGGCTCGCTTGCGCTGGTGCTCGACGGTCACCTCAAACTGGACGGCTGTGCCCGGCTTGGCGTAGGCGGCGCGCAGGTGCGCCAGCGCGATGTACTTCTTGATGGCCGGTGACCAGCAACCGGAGGTGGCGTAGCCTACCTGCCTTCGGCCGGCGTAGATCGGCACGCTGGCGCGCCAGGCCGTCCTCGGCAGCTCGGGCGGGAGGCCGAAGGCGGCGTGGATCCTCTCCAGCGACGTCCAGTTCACCTCGATGCCACGGAGCTGCCAGGCGGGACCGCGCCGCCACTCCTCGAGCAACGCCCGGCGGCCCACGAAATCGCCTTTTTCCAGGCGGACCGTCCAACCCAGTCCCAGCTCGAACGGCGAGGATTTGCGGGCTTCGATCAGCGCGCGGTTTGTCGGGATATAGTCGACGGCGATGAGCAGCAGGCCGGCCTCGATCCGTGCGATGTCCATCCCGAGTATCCCCACTGGCGTGATCCCGTAGGCGGCGCCCCCTTCCATCAAGGTGTCCCAGATGTCGACGGCACGCGCCGCGTCCATCCACACCTCGTAGCCCAGATCGCCGGTGTAACCGGTTCGCGTGATCGTCACCGGGGTCTTGCCGATGCGGCCCTGGGTGAGTCGGAAGAATTTGAGCCCGTCCAGTTGCACGTCGGCGACGGCCTGCAGTATCGCTCGGGAGTTGGGGCCCTGGAGGGAGAGCGCCGCCACCGTGTCCGATGCGTCCTCGATGCTCACCCGCAGCCCCACCGCGTTGTCCATCAGCCAGCGCAAGTTCGGCTCGCCGGACGTCAGTCGATAGCTGTCCTCACCCAATCGCTGAAGCGTGCCGTCGTCGATGACCTTGCCGTGCTCGTCGCACCACGGACCGTACATCACCTGGCCAACGGCGCACTTGGATACGTCCCGGGTGAGCAGGCGATCGAGAAAGCGAAGGGCGTCGCTGCCGCGGATCTCGTACTTGTAAAGTGGGGAGACGTCGATCAGCGCCGCCGAGCTACGGATGGCGTGATATTCGCGATCGTGGGTCAGCTCGTAGGACGAGGCGACGACGAAGCCGGCCCAGCGCCGCCAATTGTGCGACTGGCAGAGCGGGCCGGTGCGCGGGTGTACGGGCGTCTGTCGGAGCATGGGGTTTCGGACGCTCGAGTGGTGGCTGAAGGGTGAGTCGGCCGCTACCTCCGCCACAGCCAGGCTGTTCAAAGGTCGAGGCCGCCCCCAAACTAATCTCCCCCAGGGCCGGTCGGAAAGACCGTCCCTCGTGGCGGGGTGATGCGGGCGGCTCGCGCCGCTGCCCCTCTTGATCGCGCGCACCCCGGTATCCCATCTTCAGCGATACTTGGCCGGTCAGAACTGGACATTCAACCGCGAGCCCGACCCTTGTCCCACTACGATCGCATTCGTGAGCTTCTGTCAGGAGGCCGGACCGTCGTTCTGGATGGCGGCATCGGCAGTGAGCTCGTTCGCCGCGGAGTTCGCTGGCGGGGGCACGGTCTCCGCACGGACACCGAGGCGGTGCAGCGGCTGCACGAGGAGTACATCGCCGCCGGCGCCGATGTCATCCGCACCAACACCCTGCAGCTCAACCAGCGTATCTACAACAACGTCTTCCGCGATCGCAATCACATGCGTCACATCGGCGCGCCCGGCCTCGAGACTCGCGCCCGCGAGCTGCTGTCGAAAGCCGTGGACGTCGCCCAGGCGGCGCGCGCGGCCGCGGGAAGTGAGGTGGCGATCGCCGGCGTTATGTCACCACTGGAGCACTGCTTCCGCCCGGACCTGGCGCCTGAGGAGGCGGTTGCCGCCGAGGAGCACGCTGGGGTGGCCGATTCACTCGCCGCTTCCGGTGTCGACCTGCTGCTTCTCGAATCGATGAACACCCTGGCCGAGGCGAGCGCCGCCGCGCAGGCCGCGACCGCCACGGATCTGCCGTTTTGGGCGAGCTTCGTGCTCGGTCCCGAGGGGGAGATACTGAGCGGCGAGCCGCTGGAGGCGGGTGTGGAGGCGATGGAGGCGCTGGGCGCCGAGGCGATCCTGGTCAACTGTGTTCCGCCTGAAGACGGCAGCCGCGGTCTGGCGCGGCTCTGCGAGGCGACCGATGGACCCGTCGGCGTCTTCGCGCAGATCGGGAAGTTCGACCCGCCCTCCTGGAAGTTCGAGTTCCATCCGCGGTTCACCGAAACCGAAGCCTGGTCCCCGCAGCGCTACGCGGAGCTTGCCCGGAGTTGGCGGGATGCGGGCGCCCGCGTGATCGGCGGCTGCTGCGGCACGGGTCCCGAGCACATTCGAGCCGTGAGGGAGGTGGTATGGGAGTGTACGACGGCATCCGCGAGCGGCTCGACGCCGGACAGGTGGTGATCCTGGATGGGGCGATCGGCACCGAGATCCTGCGACGCAACCTCTCGTGGTCCGACCACCGTCTGCTGGACGAGCCCGATGCGATTCGGGCGCTCCACGCCGACTACGTGCGCGCCGGCGCCGATGTGCTGACGACCAACTCGTTCCAGCTGGCGCGCCGCAGCTTCATCAGCCACTTCCGCGACGAGGCCCACATGCGGCAGGTCGGCGCCCCGGATCTCGAGAGCCGCGCCGCCGTGATGCTCGCCGAGTCGGTCGCCCTGGCGCGACAGGCGGCAGAGGAGGTGGGTCGGCCCGCGGCCGTCGCCGGCGCCGTCACGACCCTCGAATGGTGTTTTCGACCCGACCTCGCCCCTTCCAAGGACGACATGCGAGGCGAGTACCGGGAGATCATGGAGGTGCTGGCGGCGGCCGGCGCCGACCTGATTCTGCTCGAGACGGTGAACAGCGTGACCGAGGCGAAGGTCGGCCTCGAGGCCGCGCGAGGGGCGGAGCTGCCCTGCTGGGTCGGATTCGTCTGCGACGAGAGCGGCCGGCTGTTCACCGGCGAGACGATGGCCGACGCCGAGAAGGCACTGGCGCCGCTGGAGCCGGACGTCATCCTGGTCAACTGCATTCCGCCGGACGACGCCACCGCCGGCTTGCGAGAGCTGCTAGCTGTGCGCGAGGGTCCGTGCGGGGTCTATCCGCACATCGGTCGCTTCGATCCGCCCGAGTGGATGTTCACCGACGAGTACCCGCCCGACGTGTTGCTGCGGGAGGCGCGTCGCTGGCGCGAGATGGGGGCTCGGGTCATCGGCGGGTGCTGCGGCACTACACCCGAGCATATCGCCGCGCTCGCGAAAGGACTTCGCGAAACCTGACGGAAGCGAGTTGCCTTATGTGCGCCTATCAACCCAGCCGTTTCAACTTCAAGTGTCCGAAGTGTAAGAACACCGGTTGCGAGCTTGGCGAAATTCGTGCGGCCGGCGGCTTCTGGAGTAAGATATTCGACGTGCAGCACAAGAAGTTCACGACCGTGACGTGCGAGCGCTGCCGCTACACCGAGATTTACAAGGCGGACAGCAGCATGCTGGGTAACATCTTCGACCTGTTCACGAACTGATCGACCCCATCGACCTCAACAACACTCGAGGGCGCACTCACTCGCCGCACACACCGCCCGGCGGCCACGAAGAGTCGCGCCGGAGGCGATCGACGATGACCTCACGAGGCGCCGGGGTGTGCTTCGCCCTGTTCTTCATCTGCCGACTCCTGGTAACGCCCGCTGTGGGCCTGGCCCAGTCGGCGCCTGTCAGCTTCGAGCTTCTGCGTGAGTTGCGCTTCCGCTCCATCGGGCCCGCCGTCACCGGCGGCCGCGTCCACGACGTCGAGGCGCTGCCCGAAGATCCCTCCACCATCTACCTGGCGACGGCCTCGGGCGGCCTCTGGAAGTCCGCCAACAAAGGCACGACCTGGACGCCGATCTTTGACGACCAGCCGGTGAGCACCTTTGGCGACATCGGCATCGCGCCCTCCGAACCCAACGTCATCTGGGCGGGCACCGGCGAGCAGAACAACCGGCAAAGCACGTCGTGGGGGAACGGCGTCTACCGCTCCAGCGACGGCGGGGAGACGTGGACGCACCTGGGGCTGGTGGAGACGCGACACATCGGCCGGGTGGTCGTCCATCCGCAGAATCCCG
>CAYGCC010000081.1:0-1559 GCA_964348165.1 uncultured Gemmatimonadota bacterium
AGCAGCACTTCGGCCGCCGGGATGATACGTTCCAGGTTGTCCTCACCCAGAAAAGGCAACAGACCCTCGGGAGCCAGCATCTCCAGCAAACCCAGATCCACGCCACTGCGCGCGGCGGCCACACGCAGCTCGGCCATCGCCTGAACCGGCGCGCCGCCGAAGACTTTCTCGCGGATGCCGGCCATGATGACGCCCATCTTCTCTATCTGACGGAGCAGATAATCCTTCTGGACCACCGGTTTCGTCGGCTAACGAGTGCAACTGTCTACCGCCTACCGCCTACCGCCTACCTCACACCGAAATGGGCAGCCGGCGAATCGGCTGACCCCGTAACGCGTAGAGCGCGTTCACCACCGCTGGCGTGATCGGCGGCGTGCCCACCTCGCCGATCCCGCCCTGGCTATCGGAGCTGGGCACGATGTGAACCTCGACGTCGGGCATCTCGTCGATTCGCACCATCTGGTAGTCGTGGAAGTTGCTCTCTTGAGCCCGGCCATCCTTGATGTCGATCGCGCCGTAGAGCGCCGCGGTGAGCCCGTAACAGATCGCGCTCTCGATCTGCGCTTCGATGATGTTCGGGTTCACGGTCGGACCGCAGTCGACGGCGGCGACGACTCGGTGGACTTGCGGCCGCCCGTCCGTGACCGACACCTCCGCCACCTGGGCGACGAACGAGCCAAACGACTCGTGCAGCGCGATGCCGCGGGCTCGGCCAGCCGAAAGCCGGCCACCCCAGCCGCCCTTCTCCGCCGCCAGCTCCAGCACGCGGAGGTGCCGGGGCGCATCGCTCAACAGATTTCGCCGGTACTCGAACGGATCGGCGCCCGCTGCCCGTGCCAGCTCGTCCATGAAGCACTCGATGACGTAGGCGTTGTGCGTGTGACCGACCGATCGCCAGAAGCCGACCGGTACACCCACCTCGGCGTGGTGATAGTCGACATGGACGTTGGGGATGGCGTAGGGCAACCCCACCGCGCCCTCCACCGCTTCGCCGTCCAGCCCGTTCTGCACCATACCGGGGAACCAGCGGAGCATGATCGATGGGACCACCGCCCGGTGCGTCCAGGCCAGCGGCTGGCCGCGGGCGTCGAGCCCCGCGCGTAAGACATGGTGCGACGCCGGCCGGTAGAAGTCGTGCTGAGTGTCGTCCTCCCGTGACCAGACGACTTTCACCGGCGCCCCCACCGCTTTCGAGGTCTCGACCGCCTCGTCGACGAAGTCGGTCTCGGCGCGGCGGCCGAAGCCGCCGCCCAGATACGTCGTGTGCACCTTCACCTGCTCCGGCGCCAGGCCGGTAATCTCCGCTGCCCGTCCTTGAGTGCCGGTCTGGAACTGGGTCGGCGCCCAAACATCACAGCCGTCGGCGCGCACGTCGGCGGTGCAGTTCATCGGCTCCATCGTCGCGTGGGCCAGATAGGGCAGCTCGTACGTCGCCTCGAGCTTGCGGCTGGCCCGGGCCAGCGCCGCCGCGGCGTCGCCATCGGCGCGCGCCACGGCACCGGGCTTGGCCGCAAGCTCGCGAAACGTGGCCCGTATCCCCGCGTTCGATTGGCTCGCCC
>CAYGCC010000082.1:0-1521 GCA_964348165.1 uncultured Gemmatimonadota bacterium
CGTCTCGGCCAGCGATACGGCGACGGCTTGAAGTTCCCAGCGCGTGTGCGGTCGGATGTAGCGCTCCGAGACCTTCGTCAGATAGAAGCTCTGGATCGAAAACGACAGGACGAAGATGATGAGAGACGCACGCCACGGCTTGCGGGCGAGCCAATCGAGTGCGGCGCGCAGCGGGTTATCGCGGCCGGACTCGGCGGTCCCTTGCATCGGTCCGACGGTTGTCGTTCACCGCACCGCTTGCTGGAGGCTCGAGCATGAGAGTCACCCGGACGACGACACTGCCGCCGGATCGGCTAGCACCACTTTGCCGAGGTTGCGCCGCGCGTGCAAATAGTCGTGCGCCTCGACCGCGCCGGCACGGTCGAGCGAGAAGACTCGGTCGACCACGGTTCGCAATTCACCCGCGACGATGGCGTCGAAAATCTCGTTCAGAGCCGTTCGCAGGATCGGGGCTTTGTGTTCCAGGTTGAACAGCGCCACCCCGAACACCCCGATGGGCGGCTCGATCAGCCAGAGCGGGTGAAAGCGGGGCGTGCGCAGCACGGTCCATAGCGCCCGCAGCCGGCTCAGCTTGCGGCCGGGAATCGCCTCGCTCAGCCCGTAGAAGACCAGGCGTCCCAGCGGCGCCAGCAGCCGGCGGCACGACGCTGTGGCCCGGCCGCCCACCGGGTCGAGGGCGATGTCGATGCCACGCACGCCGACCAGATCGCGAATACCCGGCTCCCAATCGCCCCGGGAGTCCAGGCAGGCGTCGGCGCCCAGCTCGCCGGTGACGAAGGCCCGCTTACGCGTGTCGCCCGCGGTCCCGATGACGCTGAGCCCGTGGCGCACGGCCAGCTGTACCGCCGCGGTACCGACGCCGCCCCCAGCACCCAGGACCAGCGCTGACTCGCCCGGGCGCGCGCGGGCCGACTCGAACAGGCTGAGCCAGGCCGTGAGGTAGACCAACGGGATGGACGCCGCCTGCACCGACGTGAGCGCCTCGGGATAGCGAAAGAGTTCCTCGGTGTGAACCACGATGTCGCGGGCGTAGCCGCCGTGGCGGAGGATGGCGACGGCTCGATCTCCTTCGCGCCAACCTTCCACATCGGGGCCGACCCGCGCCACCACCCCCGCCACCTCGAGGCCCGGGCTGAAGGGACGCGGCGGCAGCGGGCGGTAGAGCCCGGCCCGCATCAGCAGATCGGCGAAGTTGACGCCGGCGGCCTCGACCCGGAGGTACACCTCCTGCGGCCCGGGGTCACGCAGCGGCACTTCGCGCTCGACCAGCACCTCGGGCGGGCCGTGGCGCTTGATCAGGATCGCGCGGGTGTTCAGCGCAGACATTGAGTCTTTGTCGGGGGGCCATGACGAGGAGGCTCAGCTGCAAGATGCGAGTTGTCCGATCGGGCGGCAATCTGCGGACGCAAGATACGAGCGACACGTCGCCCCCCTCTGTCGCTTGACTGGCCATCGGCCCGGCAGCTACGTTCGCCCATACCTGCGTGCTGGCCCCATTCGTGCCACTGCTCAACTGACCTT
>CAYGCC010000083.1:0-11504 GCA_964348165.1 uncultured Gemmatimonadota bacterium
ACGTTCAGTCCGCTCTCGCCGCGCGCTGGCCAGCCGTTCTCTGCTGGTTCGGCCCGGACGACCACGGCGCCAAGCAGAAAGAAGAGGGTCTCTGGGACGCCACAGGGGGCGAGCTGCGCGCCCGCTACCTCGACGGGATCGTCCCGCTGATCGAACGGAGCGGCCTCGAGGTGCCGTCAGCCGATCTCGACTTCAGCGGTTGGAATCCACGCCGGCGCCGCTCCAACGCCGACGGTCCCGACAGCGAAGCGGTCGTTCGCGCGCGCGGCGACCGGAACCGCGCCTTCCTCATGGATTGAAGCGGCGATGCCGGACCCAAGCCAAGACGAAGGATACCCGCTGCCCAAGTCCGTCGAGTGCCCGTTCTGTCGTGGCCGGGACACGGTGCTGCAGTCACCGTTCGGTAGCGTGCTATCCGTCGCCCAATACTACTGCCGCCGCTGTCGCACGATATTCGAGTGGATAAAGCGGGACCTTCGCGATCCCAAAGTCAGCGAATAACCGGGCCGATCGGCCCGGACCTTGACGGCCGCCGCCCCACGAGCCAAAGTAGAGGCGCCGCTCGCGCTCCGGTACGCCCCCGCACAATTCAATGGAGGACCTCCCCATGAAAAGACGCGTGGCAACTCTCGCGACGCTGCTCGTGCTCGCGGTCGCCACCACCGTCCCGGCGCAGGAACAGATGGCGGCCCAGCTCGACGTGGCCGAATCGGCCATCGCCACCCAGATCGCTGATCGCCAGCCGGTGGACAACGTCACCACGGTACCCGCGGATGTGGGTACGGTTTACTGTTGGACCCGGGTCGTCGGTGCGGAGAGCGACGTCGAGGTCGTGCATGTCTGGTACCACGGCGACATGGAGATGGCGCGCGTGCCGCTTCGCGTGGGAAGCAGCAGCTGGCGCACCTGGAGCTCGAAGAAGATCGAGCCCAGCTGGACGGGCCAATGGCGCGTGGACGTCGAAGCGCCAGACGGCACCGTGCTCGAGTCGATGAGCTTTTCAGTCGGCTAGTTACTCGAACTGTCACGAAATCAAAGGTGGTGGACGACCGCTGGACCCGGGTCGCCCACCACTTTTTTCCCCACGATGTCGGGCAGCGCGCCGCTCACATCGAAAGCGGCCCGGTAAGAAAAGAGACGAGAGGCTCAGGAAGCCGGGGCCGACGCTTCCAAGTGACGTACTCCGCCGGGACCCGCGACGATCACGTCGGTGGCCAGCCCCAAGAAAAGGCCGTGCCCCATGATCGCCGCGCGCTCGTCAAGCTGGGCCGCGAGCGTGCGCGGATCGGCGATCGGACCGAAATGCGCATCGAGGATCACGTTTCCCTGATCGGTCTCGAAGTACGAACCGTCGTCCGTTCTCCGAACCGCGACCTCCGCCCCTAGCGCCGCGAGAAAATCGAGCTCAGGACGCCAGCCGAAAACCGCCACCTCGATCGGCACCGCCCAATTCGTCCCCAGCGCCGCCGACAGCTTCGACTCGTCCACCAAGATCACCTCACGCCGGCTCGACTGGGCGACGATCTTCTCACGCAACAGCGCGCCGCCGCCCCCCTTGATCAGGTTGAGCTTCGGGTCGACCTCGTCGGCGCCGTCGAGGGTCAGGTCGACGGCCGGGCGCTCGTCCAGCGACGTGAGCGCGATACCCAGCCGCGATGCCTCGGAGGCGATGAAACCGGAGCACGCCACCCCCACGATCTTCTCCAGCTCGCCGGCGCGCAGCCGCTCGCTCAGTCGGCGGACGGCGAACAAAGCCGTGCTCCCGTGACCCAGGCCGACCACCATGCCCGACTCGACCAGCTCCACGCCGCGTTCCGCGGCTTGTTTCTTGTACTCGTCAGTCTTCTTGCTCATGCGATCTCATCTCCGCGGCGTTCCCAGGCCGCTAGCTTCGGGTCTCGACTCGCGTGACCGCCGTAACGGCGCCCTGGATCGTCGCATCCTCCACAACTCCCTGCTGTAGACTCGCCTCAGTGATCCAGAGGCGGGAGTTCAGTAGAAAAAGGGTGCCGCGGCGCTCCATGTATCCTTCCTCACACCGATCGCTCGCGCCCAAACCGCCGAAGCGACAAATCCGGTCGACGCTTCGTGCAGCGCGAGTTAGCGAACCAGCTTCGTCGTTCCCAGTAGCTGATTATCCGGATCGACGACCACACGGACCGGCTCGCCGGGCAACTCCCACGCGACGCTTTCCTTCCCTCGCTCGACCCAGACGGTCTTCTGCAGACGGTACCCCTCCCCCTTCGCTTCGATATCGAGAGGAAAGCGGAACGGTCGCCACGGCTGCGCTTGGACGAGTTCCAGCGCCAGCACCCCGGCCTCCCCGTCCCAACTCATCCGCACCTCCACCTGCGGATAGCCCGGTCGCTCGAGCCACTGCTCGAAGAACCAGCCGAGCTCGCTCTCCGATTCCTCTTCCAAGGCGCGTCGCAGGTCGGCGCTGAGCGCGGTCCCATGCGCGTGGGTGGCAAAGTAGCGGCGGATGCCGGCGAAGAAGGCCTCGTCGCCGACCACGCGACGGAGCATGTGCAGGACCCAGGCGCCCTTATGGTAGTGGTTGCTGTTGAGCAGCCGAAAAAGATCGTCGGGCGGCAATTCGATGATCGGCCGAGCCACGTCGCCGGAGGCGAGATATCTCTGCTCCGCCGTAGCCCGCAGCGCGTCCGCGGCCGCGATGCCGTCGACGAACTCATAGAAGACCGAGGCGAAGTAGGTCGCGAAACCTTCCGAGAGCCACAAGTGTGCCCAGTCCGCCTCGGTCACCGCGTCGCCGAACCACTGATGCGCCACCTCATGCGCCACGATCACATCGCTGGCGGCGCGCCGCACCACGCCCTCGGCGAAGAAGATCGCGCTCGAGTTCTCCATACCGCCGAAGCGGGTAGACGACTGGACGAGGGCCAGCTTCTCGTAGGGAAAAGGACCGATCAGACTGTCGTAGAAAGCCACCATCTGGGGCGCCCGCCGGAACAAGCGAAGCGCCCGTTCTTCGTCTTCGGGGAACACCCACTGAGTGATTGGCACGCAACGGTCTGCGTGCGGCGTGCAACCCAGCGCGCCCAGCTCACGCACCACCAGCACACCCGCGCCCACGACCATGGTGTAGACGGGCAACGGGCGCTCCGTGGCCCAAACGGTGAGCCGCCGGCCGTCGGCGAATTCCGTCTCAGACTTCAATCGGCCGACGCTGACCACCTTCCATTCCTGGGGCGCTAATACATGGAACTCCACCGTCGCTTTGTCACGAGGATGATCGACGGCCGGGAACCAGTGGCGAGCCCGGTCCGGCCAGTTGTCGGCGAAGACGGTCGGCCGCCCGTAGGCATCCGGCTGAAAGTACAGACCCTCCCTCGGCGTGCCGTGATAGAAGACTTCGATGACAAGCGTATCTCCAGGGCTGGCGCTCCGGCCGGTCTGAAGCTCGAAGCCGGTCTCATGTTGTGAGAACTGAGCGGCGGCGCCGTCCACCGTCACCGAGTCGACGGTCAAACCCACCAGGTCCAGCCTCACCGTCGCCACATCGGCCTCCACCACGCGTAAGGTGATCTCGGCGCGGGCGCTAAGAGACCGCGCCTCCGGTTCCAGCCCCAGCTCGATCCGGTAACCCAGCACATCGATGAGTCGCGGCGCTTCCGGCCCAGTCGATACGGAATCGTGCCGCGACTGAAGGACGGGCCCTGAAGCGGCCAGCGCGGCCAGGAGAAGATACAGCGCCGCTGTCTCAGGAACCCGGCGCCACATGTAGCCTCACGAATTTAGAAAGACGTTGGGCATACTCTCGACCTCCGTACCACAGCGTATCGTTGTGGCCTGCCCCCTCGATCTCGTACCACTCCTTCGGCTCGGGGCTGGCCTCGTACAGGCGGCGGCCCATCCGCATGGGGACGATGTTATCGGCCGTGCCGTGGATGTAGAGGACGGGCGCTCGCAGCCCCGGCACCTTCGACAGCGAATCGAACTGGTGGGTCAGGGCACGGAAGAGCATCGCCGGCAAGAAACCGTAGTGCACCCGGCCCAGGTCGCCCGCCGAGGTGAACGCCGACTCGAGGATCACGGCCGCAGCCGATTCGCGCGTCGCCAGCTCGACGGCCACCGTCGAGCCCAGCGATCGCCCGAAGATGATCAGGCGTGCCGGATCTACTCCCCGCGTCTCGATCAGGTGGCGGTAGGCCAACAAGCCGTCGGCGTAGAGCGCGCCCTCCGACGGCGTCCCCTCGCTCTTGCCATAGCCTCGGTAGTCCATGATCAGGACGTTCAGCCCCAGCTCCAGCAGCAGCGCGACATTCTCTAGCCGATCATACAGGTTCCCGGCGTTTCCGTGGAAGAACAAGAGGTCGCCTAGCGAACCACCGCCGCGGGCATAGAGTCCGTGAACCCGCACGCCATCGTCCGTGTCCAGCCACACCTCCTCCACGGTCGAAGCGCCAAGGATCGACGGGGTGGGCGCGTCCCGCGGCACCCGCGTCGGGAAATAGATGAGTTGTCGTTCGATCGCTTCCAGCATCAAGTGCCCACCGAGCAGAAAGAGCAGGGCGGCGGCCGCCACGCCCGCCAGGGCGTACAGAACTCGTCGTCGTACCAGGAATAGTGGAACCAGAGAAGCCCCTTCACCCACGCGAACTGCGCTCGGCGATGTCGTACCCCCCGGGACGCCGACGCTGACCGGGAGGCGTGGGACGTTGGGGGTTCGCCGCCATCGCGCATCAGCTACATGCGGTGTCCATCTCCGGGAGCGTGCATTCTAGAGAGTCGATCGATGCCGCGCCAGTGATGACTCGAGCGCCCGGCGCCGCGAGTCAGCTTCACCTCGCTGGCAAACACCCCCCGGGGATAAGACCGGGGCGTGCCGGCGCGCTGGTACGGCCCTGTAGTTCGAATCGAATTGCCGCCGGCCACCGGACACGCCCGGTACCGGCCCGGTCGGCTCACCACCTCACGTCCCATCCGCTTGCCCACCGCGACCGGTGCCCCCACAATACGCCGTTTCGTCAACAGATCTTCAAGGCGGCGGCCGCGCCGTAGACCGCTGCAAGCGCAGGGACCTCGCGCCCGCGCCTCGCCGGACCGCCCGCGCGACTGCAGGGCGCACGAACAGAAACAGACGCCGTCTGCTGGAAGCCGACTGGATGGAACCGACACCTTGACGTTGCCCGGCGCATGATCACCGAGCCCCTCACCCTCGCGGCGCTGATCGCCGCGGTGACCGCCCTCGCCTTCTGGCTGGACCGGCGCGTCCCCGTCCTCTCCAAGGTCGGCGCCTCGCTGATGGTCATCGTCCTGGGCGCCGCCCTCTCCAACAGCGGCCTGGTTCCGGCCGACTCGCCGGTGTACGGCAGCATCGAGGGGCCCGTGACGTCGTTGGCCATCGTCTATCTTCTCCTCGGCGTGCGGCTCGCCGACCTCAAGGACGTAGGCCCGCGCATGGTCGGCCTGTTCCTAGTGGCGAGCGTCGGGACGGCGATCGGCGCGCTGGCTGGCGGCCTGCTGTTCGCCGGCAGCCTGGGCGAGGTCACCTGGAAACTCGCCGGCGCCTTCACCGGCACGTATACCGGCGGCAGCCTGAACTTCGCCGCCGTGGGACGTGGCCTGGAGCTTCCGGCCTCGACCTTCGCCGCGGCGGCCGCCGCCGACGCCCTGACCACGGCGATCTGGCTGGGCGTCACGCTGACGGCGCCGGTGTTTCTGATGCGCGCCGGCAACCCCGGCGCTGAGGTCTTGGCGGCGCCGGAGGAGGCGCTGGCCGACCCCGCCGGCAGGCCCGAGGTGGAAAGGGCCGCCCACCCGCACCCCTTTTGGGGACGGACGCCGATCTCGCTGTTCGACCTGGTCGCCCTGGCGGCCATCGGCATGGCCGTGCTGGCGCTGGCCCGGTTGGCGGCGCGCGAGATCGGCCTGGTTCCCGAGATCCTCTGGCTGACCAGCGTCGCGCTCATCCTCGGCCAGGTCCCGCGGATCCGCCACATTCACGGGGCGCAGCAGCTGGGCAACCTGGGGCTGCACCTGTTCTTCGCCGTCATCGGCATCCGCTCGCTGGTGGCCGCCATCGCCCAGGTGGGCGGCGCGGTGTTCCTCTACACCCTCGTGGTCGTCGGCATTCATGGTATTTTCCTCTACTCGATCGGGCGTCTTCTCCGGGGCTCGCTGCCCATGATGGCGGTCGTCTCACAGGCCGCGGTCGGCGGCCCCTCAACGGCGATGGCGGTGGCCGTGGCCCGGGACTGGCCGGCAATGGCGCTCCCGGGCATCGCCGTGGGGCTGCTGGGATATGCCCTGGGCAACTACGCTGGTTTCGGTATCGCTTATCTGGTTCGTGGGATGCTGGGAGGCTGAACTTGGTTGAGGAATCGCAACAGCCGGCGCTGCCGTCGGCACGTGTGGCCACACGGCCCGGTGTCGGTGGGGTGGCCGAAAAGCGGCGGCGAATCTATCAGCGGCACCTGCTGCTCTTTCTGGCGTTCGGCGCCGCGCTGATCGGCGCGGACCTGTACACCTCTCCGGGAGTGCAGTGGGCGCACTTCCCGATGGTGCCCTGGTTCCTGCTATTCGCCCTGCACACGATCGGACTCAAGTCCCGGGGTTACTCGCTGTTCGAGATGTTCATCCCACCCCGCAAGCCCAAGGTGCGCGAAGTCTACACCGTTCCCCTCGACTACGAGCTGGTCCGCACCCGCCAGCTTCGGGACGGGGTGGCGAACGCGGCGGCGGCCTTGCGGGGCTCGAACCCCGAGTTCGCCCAACAAGCGGTGGAGGCGGCGACCGAGCTGGCGGAGATCATGGAAAGGCTGGTGGCCGGCATCCGCTCGGGGGAGGGGTCAGCGAACGAGCGAGCCGCAAAGCTGGCTCCCGCGGCCCAGGAAGCGCTGGAAGCGCTCGACGGCCTTCACCAGGGGCTCATCGGCGCCGAGGTCCTCGAAGCGGAGGTCAACGGCGCCGCGCTCGATGCGGTGCGCGAGCGGGCCCGAGCCCTGCAGCAGGCTACCTCGTAATCGGCGGCGGGCCGAATCGGCGCAGTGGGGGACGGGCCGGCGGCCCATCCCCCACTCGCGTTTAAGAGCATCAGGGTCGGAGTCGCGCTACGACCCCGCCGGCCGGACGCCGCTACTTGAGCGGCGGAATGCGCAGCACCTGGCCCGGGTAGATCTTGTCCGGGTCGCTGAGCATCGGCTTGTTCGCCTCGAAGATGAGCGGGTACTTCATCGCGTCGCCGTAGTGCTTCTTGGCGAGCTTGGACAGCGTGTCGCCCCGCACCACGGTGTGGTAGACGCCCTCGGGCTCCGGCTTCACAACCTGCAGCTGGTCGTCCACCTTCTCCACGCCCTCGACATTGCCCACCGCCAGCACGACCTTTTCGCGCTCGGCCTGCGACGGCGTCTTGCCGCGAATCGTCGCCACGCCGTCGTCGTAGACGACCTTCAGGCCCTCAACCTCGAGCCCCAGCTTCATGACGTGCTGCATGAGCAGGTTGCCCTTACGCCGCTCCTGGAACTCTTCCGTCTCCGTCGGATCCTTCCCCTCGACCAGCCCGATCTTCTCGCCGGCCCCTTTCACGAAATCGATGAGACCCATCTTCTGCTCCTCCAGAGTCTAACTTGGACGGTTGCCACGGCCAGCGGCCGCCCGGATTAACGGCCTTTCAGAAACTTGCCGAGCAACCCCTTCCCCAACTTCGCCACGTCGTCGGCGATCTGCCCGTCGCTGTCCGCGTCCAGCAGCGACGCCAGGCCGCCCAACGACGCGGAACTGTCCGCCATCTTGCGCTCGCCGGCCAGCATGTTGGTCAGGGCGCCAACGTCCAGGCTCTTCTGACGCGACTCACGGCCCAACGCGCCCATGACCAGCGGCGCCAGGATCGGCAACAGCTTGGTGACGGCGCCGGCATCGAGGCCGGTCTCGCGCCCCAGCTGTTGCTGGATCGCGTCGCGCTTCGCGCCCAGCGTGTGGCGCAGGATCCCGTCGCCCGCCTGGGTGTCCGGGCTCTTGAGGAAGCCGGCCACGTTGTCCAGAACGGAGCCGTCGTGGTCGCGGGCTAGCGCGCCCGCCAGCGCCTGCGCGCCCTCGGGCCGCGAGGCGTTCCGGGCCAGGGCGCCCATCAGCATCGGCAGCGCGGCAGAGATCGCCTTGCCCGTCGCACCCTCGTCGGTGCCGAGCTGGCGGCTGATCTCACGCGTCGAGTCGCCGCCCAGCTGCTGGGTCAACATTTCCAGTAGTGAAGACATCGCTCTCCTCGGTTGTCGATCGTTGTCAGGTGTGGCGCGCCGAGGGCCGCCTACTCCCAGGCGGGAGTGGCTTCGCCGTCCGGGCGCTGCCAGTAAGGTGCCCAACCCAGCCCCACCAGATTCACCGAGATGTCCTTCTTTTTCGGCCGCACGGTCACCGTCTCCAGCTCGACCTCCTGCGGGTCGAAGCGCTGCTTGATCTCTTCGGTCTCCGCCTCGAACTCGGCCTCGAGGTCCGCCAGCTTCTGCTGGTGCGCCTCTACGGTCTCTTTCGCACGCTCGATGTCCTGAGCCTCCTTCATCGCCCGGCTCACGCCCCGGGCGGCCGTCGTCGCCCGGCCCATCGACGAGCGGCTCACCGCCTTGCGGCCCACCACGGCGCTCAGCAGCGTGGCGCCGAAGGAGATGGCGGTCTGCAGCTTCTGCTGCTTCGCCTGCTCCGACTCGCGCTCCACCGCCTGCTGCGCCTTGCGGATCCGCTCCTGCAGCGCCGACAGCTTGGGCGCGTACTTCTTGCGCAGCTGCTCCAGCGCCTCGTCCCGCTCCTCACGCGCCGATTGGCTCAGCCGGATGCGGAAGTCGCGCTCCGATTCGCCCGGCTCCGAGAACACTTTGAGGCCGGGACTCTTGAAGAGCTGCAGCTCGCGGTTGCGGTACAGCCAGTCGGTGTATTCCTTCTTCCAGGCCGTGTAGCTCTTCTTCTGCGCCGCCGGCGCCGGCACAGCGCCGAAGCGCGCCCCGCCCTCCGGCGCGCCTTCCAGATCGGAGACGTCCAGGTCGACCTCCAACGCCTCCTCCCAGTCGACCGCCAGCGCTCCACCTTCCCCCATCGGCGCCAGCGTCACCAGCTCCTCAGAGACGTCCACCTTGGCCTTACGATCGGCGAACTGGATGCGGCCCGCCGCCAGCAGCGTCGGCTGATAAACCAGCTCCTGGCCGGGCCCGGGGCTTCCACGCAGCGGGATGAAGTGCTGCGGCACGTCGGGCGGAAGCACCGGCCGCTCGGACACTCCGGCCGCCGCCGCGGCACGCCGTGGCGCCGAGACGGGCGCGGCACCGGCGCCGGCAGCCGTGGCCGCCGTCTCCTCCGCCGGCACCGCGGCCGTCGCTGCTCTGCGCGGGTCCATCAGCCGCTTGATCTGATCGCGGGTCAACGGCCCCCGCAGGTACGACATCACCCAGCGCGTCTCGAACACTGCGGGCTCGTCGTCGTGCACGTTGTTGAGCAGAAAGACCCGCTTCCCCAACCCGGCCAGCGTCTCTTCCATCGCCGCGCGATCGAAGCGCGCGCCGGCTCCCGCCGCCACGCCCTCCAGCCCCTCCAGCACCCGCGCCTTGTCGCGCTCGGTCTGCAGCCGCCCGATGAACCAGGTGCCGGTGTTCGAGAGACCCTTGTAGTCGAGGTCGACCGGGTTCTGCGTGGCCAGCACCACCCCCAGCCCGAAGGCGCGGCCCTGCTTGAGCAGGGTGAGCAGCGGCGCCTTGGACGGCGGGTTCTTCACCGGCGGGAAGTAGCCGAAGATCTCGTCCATGTAGACGATGGCCCGCAGGCTGGTGGTGCCCGACTGTCCGCGCATCCACCCCAGCACCTGATTGAGCAGCAGCGAGACGAAGAACATCCGCTCGGCATCGCTCAGATGCGCGATCGAGAAGATCGAGACCCGCGGCTTCCCCTCCGCGGTGTACAGCATCCGATCGATCTCCAGCGCCTCGCCTTCCATCCAGGTGGCGAAGCCGGGGGCGGCCAGCAGGTTGTTGAGCGACATCGCCAGGGCGAAGCGGTCCTTGGCGGGGTAGAACGACTCGAGATCCATGACGCCCACCTTGGTGATCGGCGGCGACTGGATCGCCTGGATCAGCGCCGCAAGGTCGAGGTCGCGTCCCACGCGCCAGGCGCCGTCCAGGATCGTCGAGAGCAGGATGTGCTCGCGGCTCTGGATCGGGTCGGCCTCGATCCCCAGCAGACCCAGCAGGCTGGTCACCGTCGTGCTCACCCGCTCGGCCAGCAGCTCGCGATCGTCGATCAGCGCCGGGTCGGGCGCCGCGAACGACGAGAGGATCGAGATCGGCAGCCCCGCCGTGCTGCCCGGCGTGTAGACGGCGAAGTTGGCCGCGTCGCGCAGGCGCTGGATCCGCTCGGGCTGCTGGCCCCACGAGCCCAGCCCCTTCCGCCACAGCTCGGCCTGCTGCTTCCCGTACTCCTCCGTCGAGACGCCCTTCTTCCGCGCGTCGTCCTCGTTCACCCAGGGTGTGAAGTCCTGCGGCTTCAGGTCGGGAAAGGTGAGCAGCAGGTTGGAGAGGTCGCCCTTGGGGTCGATGGCGATGACCGGGATCCCGTCGATCGCCGCCTCCTCGATCAGACCGATACAGAGGCCGGTCTTGCCGCTCCCCGTCATCCCCACACAGACCGCGTGCGTGACCAGGTCCTTCGAGTCGTACAGGAGCAGCCCCTCCTGCCCCTTCTTCTGGTCGAGGTCGTAGGGGCGGCCTAGATAAAAGGCGCCCAGCTTTTCGAAGTTGTCCACTGCTCGGTTTCTCCGTCGATTCAGCGACCGCCTACCGGAAATCGAGGGCGTCGAGCGGCCCCGCGCAACGCCCGTGGGGCCGGAACTTCAGGCCCGGCCCCCCCGGCCGCCGGCCTCCGCTTCGGTAGACCGGCCCGCGGTCAAAAAGTCACATCGTCAGACGCCTCAAGCGGCCCTCAGCTCGGACGTGCAGTTGGGGCAGCGCGTCGCCTTGATCGGGATCGTCGAGTGGCAGTACTGGCAATCCTTGGTCGTCGGCGCGGGCGGCGGCGCCTCTTCCTTCTTCTTCATGCGGTTGAACTGCCTGATAAGAAGGAAGATCACGAACGCGACGATCACGAAGTCGAGGATCGCGTTCAGGAAAACGCCGTAGTTGACGGTCGCCGCGCCCGCCTCCTTGGCCGCCGCGAGCGTAGCGAAAGGCGTGTCCGTCAAGTTGATGAACAGGTTACTAAAGTCGACGTTGCCCAGCAGCAGCCCGATCGGCGGCATGATCACGTCGTTCACCAGCGACGTCACGATCTTGCCGAAGGCGACGCCGATAATGATGCCGACCGCCATGTCGAGGACGTTGCCCTTGAGGGCGAATTCCTTGAACTCCTTGAGCATCTCATCCCTCCTGTGGTTGGTGGGCCCGCCCGGCGCCCGTGCCTCCGGCGCCCCCGGCGTGCACCCGCTCCCTCCAGGCGCACTCCGTGGCGCTGGCGGCCCGGAAAACGGGCCGGCAGACCGAAAGGCCGTAGCCGCACGACGCCATCAGCCA
>CAYGCC010000084.1:0-2855 GCA_964348165.1 uncultured Gemmatimonadota bacterium
GACTCGCCGTCCTCGCGGATCAGCGGCAACCGCGACTGAGGGAGTTGGAAGTCGAGGGGTTGGGCGCGGCGACCGTGAAGGCGCACCTGAACGGTGTGCTCCGGCTGCGGCCTCCCCACGGCCAGCAGACAAGCCAGCGGATAGGTGGTGGCGTCGAACAGGCGCTCACCCGCCAACGAGCAGTCCTCCAACTCGAGTAGCGTCGTCGTGGCCAACAGCCGCTCGCGCAACGCTCCGGCGGAAAGGCTGCGGAGCAGCTTGGCGGGGAGCAGGAATCCGAGGGCGCCGCCGGCGCGCAGAAGCTCCAGCGACCGTTCGACAAAGAGCGCGCTGAGGTCGAGCTGCGCTCCGAAGCCGCGCCCGGCGCCCGCCAGCCGGGCTCCCGTGCGCCAGCCCGCCTCGCGCAGCACGCGGAATCGTTCGATGAGGCGGCGGCGGGGTGCCCCCGACCAGTGGTGGGTGCGGACCCAAGGCGGGTTGCCGATCACGACGTCGAATTCGGCGGCCGGACTTTCAGGATCGGCGAAGTGGATGGCGAAGGAGAAAAACGGCAGCTCATCCTGATCGCGCAGTCTGCGCAGCAGGCGCGAGATCTCGTCCTTTCTGCGTTTGAGACCCGCGGCCACCCTCTTCTGGCCGCGGGTGAGACCGGCCCGCGATCCAAACAGGTCACGGCTGCGGGCCGCCATCCGCAGATCGCGGCGTCGCGCGTCGATCTGCTGCGACAGCTCGCCCAAGAAGCCGATGGCCAGTTCGCGTTCGGATCGGGCCAGCGAACGGGCCACCCGCCGCTTGTCGGCGCCGGTGGAGCTGAAGTAGCGGACTCTGGAGTCCGCCACGTGGCGCAAACGCCGCTGCCAGCGACTCGCCAGCCCGCCGTAATCGAGGTCGCCGAGGCGAACCAGGAAATCGATGGGGTCGACCAGGGCGTCGCCCTGGCGGATGTTGATGTCGAGGTTGGGTAGCGGGGGCACCGCCGACACCGACTCAACCTCGAGGTCGACCACGAGCGCCAGCCACAACCGCAGCTCGCAGAGCCGAACGGCCGCCGCGTTAACATCGACGCCGTGCAGATTGCGCCGAATGATTTCCTGGCGGCGCTCGAAACGGGTGCCGGAATCGCTGGGGAAGCCGTCGAGGGCCTCCCGCAGCGCCTCCAACCGCTGCAGGGCCGCGAGCAGAAAGGCGCCGGAGCCCACGGCGGGGTCGAGCACGCGGACCGCGCTGACCGCCCCGGAGAGCCGCTCGCGGAGCTGCGGGTCGATCTCGGGGTTGCCGCCGAGCATTAACTCATCGACAAGCTCGCGGTCACATTTGCAAGCGCGGGCCAGGTGCGCAGTCAGCGCGCCGCCTACCAGACGATCGACCAGCGGCCGCGGAGTGAAGAAGGCGCCGGTCGATCCGCGCTGCGATCCCGACATCAGACCCTCGAAGACCTTTCCTAGCATCTCCGGGTCGACGGCTACGTCCTGGTCGGCGGGCTGCCCCTCGCTCAGAGTGAACTGGTACTTGTCCAGCAGGTCGGCGAAGATCGGAGCGAAGACGTCGTCCGGTACGTCGAGCCGGACGTGCGCTCGCTCCAGCGGATCGCGCTCGAACAGGCCGCCGTTCAGGAACGGCAGGTTTCCCAGCTCGCGCGCCGCCGGCCTGCGTCGCCCCGGCGCGCGGTTGAGCGCCCCGAAGAACAGCGGCTTTAGACGCCGCCGATAGAAAGGCACCCGGCGGACCAGCGACGACTCGTAGAGGTTGCGCAGATAGGCCGGGTCGCCGTTCAGCCAGCCCTTCCGCTGTAAGAAGTAGAGGAAGAGCAGCCGGCTGAGCAGGGCGAGCGCCAGGTCGAGCCGATCGCCGGTCGCGTCCTGGGGCACGCCTTTCAGCGCCGCGGCCAGCTCGGCGCGCTGCCGGCGAAACTCGACGAAGAAGCGGCGCGTGACCTCTTCGCGGTCCAGCGCCCGGACGTGCGCATGGGCAAGGTCGGTGGGTGTGGCGGCGCCATCGACGGCGAGCCCCGCCAGGATATCCAGCTCAAAGGCGCGCGGCTCCCGCGTGTCGATCCACAGCTTGAGCAGGCGCAGCGGCCCGGGCCCCAGCCCCCAGCTGGCGAAGACGACCCGGTAGTCGCCCCGGGCCTCGAAGGCGAGCAGCGCCCGGCGCGCCGGGTTGTGCCGGTAGAGGGCCTCCGCCGTTCGGCGGATCGAGTCCGGCTCCAGTCGCCCGTCCAGCACGACGCGGAACACGTGAAAGTCGGAATGTCGCGCGGCAACCTCGAGGCTCAGCGGCTCCTTCGGGTCGAGGCCGAAGTCGCCCAGGCCCGAGCGCGGCACGTGCAGACCCACCGCCTCGTAACCGAGCGTCGTGAGCAGCGCCGCCGGGCCTTCGCTCCGCCAACGTGCTAGCCCCTGTTGTAACCGCCGGATCTCCACCCGCGCCCCACTCCCCCACCGTCGCCCGCACCGGCGGGCTTGGTCCTATCAGCCTGCGTGGGGCACGCTGCGGTGCGGACGTCAACAGATCGGCATCGGTGAGTGCGTCGGCCGGCGCGGCGGCTGGGATGTAGCTGTAGAGGTCGGGCTCAGAGTGGCGCAGGCAGACCAGGGGTTGCCCCACCCCTGACCTGTGGGTAAGATCGGGCGCCCCTCTTCCACAACTGAGCGTGGCCATCGGCCCGAACTGGCTGATGGCGTGTCGGCGGCTATGGCCTTTCGGTCTCCCGGCCCGGTTTCCGGACCGCGGGCGACACGGAGTGCGCCCGGACGGTGGGGGTGCGCGCCGGGGACGCCGGAGGCCCAGGCCGCGGCCGGGCCCACCAACTACAGGAGGGAAGAGATGCTCAAGGAGTTCAAGGAATTCGCCCT
>CAYGCC010000085.1:0-5527 GCA_964348165.1 uncultured Gemmatimonadota bacterium
AGGGGATGAGGTCGATCGTCTGCCCCCCGTAGGTGGTGTGACGCTCCGACACGAGCCGAGTCCAGGGGATGTGCGCCTGGATCGCACGGCGCTCGGGGGCGCTGAACAGCTCGGCGTTACGCTCATCGCTCAGCACCGCCAGGCTCGCCTTCTTGTGCAGGATCTTGCAGCGGAACGGATTGACCATGCAGACAGCGCCCTCTCGCACGGCCCGCACCACCGGGTGATCCATCCCCCCGCGCTCCACCAGCTCGTCGATCAACACGCGCTTGTAGATGAGATCGACGGGCGCGCCCGCTACGACCAGACGACGGTCGCGATATTCCACCTCACGTGGATCGGCGATGACGCAGTCGATGCCTTGAGACTGGAAATACTCGGCGCTGATCACGAACTCGCTGTAGGTCGGCACCTCGCGCCAGTCGAGGATGGCGATCCGCGGCCGGTCGCGCTTTCCCGACCATTTCTGATAGGAGTCGATCAGCGCGTGAAGCACGTTGTGCCGCGCCGGCTGCGGCCGAACCTCGTAGTGCCGCAAGAAGACGCGCATGATCGGCAGGCCGTAGAAGACCTCGGCCAACACGTCGTTGTACGCGGCCGCGGCCGGCGTCTCGGCGTTGTACTCGGTGAAACGCAGGCCGCCCCGCCCGTGCACAAAGAAGGCGTCCAACCGAGAGACCGGGCTCGGGTCCTCGAACCCCGGGTCCTCCGGCACCAACTCCTCCTCCCAGTCCGCCAGCCGGAACTGCGCACGAAACGACGCATCGGCCAGGGCGGCCTGGTACGCTTTCCGGAACGCGCCCAGCAAGACGACCACCCGCCTCTGCAGAAATCGGTACTGCTCCGCCGCCAGAAAGCGGGGCCGCAGCACGCTGCAGAGCGGCCGCTCACCGAAAAAGAGGCCCCGGCGTCGAAGCTGATCCTCCAGCTGAGCCTGCGACTCCTCGGCCAGCTCAGCGGTCAGCAGGTCGTGGAAGCGTTGGATCGCCTCCTGCAGTGCCATTCGCCCTCCTGCTCAAGAGCCCGCGACGTTCAGCTCGATTCGCCGCCCGCCGCCGCGTCTGTTCGATCGGAGAAGAAGGCGTCCCAACGCAGGTCGCGTCGTTGCGGCCGCGGCTCCTTGGCCAGGCGAATCGCCATCTCCGCCATTTGCTTGACCACCCACTCGAAGTAGTGTGGCGTCAGCGAGTAGATGTCCATGTCGGGGGCCGGGTTCATGAAATCGATGGCGTAGGGCACTCCGTCACGAATCGCCCACTCCATAGAGTCCATGTCGTAGCCCAGCGCGCGCACGAGCTTCAGCGAGTCTTCCACGATGCGGCGGCCAAGCTCGGGTGTGAGGTGTTCGTGCGCCACGTGGTATTTCCGCTCGCGCGGGTCGTAGCTGATGGGCAGCACCTCCCGGCGGCCCAGGCAGATGCAGCGCACGAAGTGCTCCCACTTGATGAGCTCCTGCACGATCATCGTCATCCGGCGCGAGTGATCGTAGTGGTAGATGAGCTCGTCCAGCGACTCGCAGACGTAGACTTCCTTCCAGCCGCCTCCGTGGGCGTCTTTCAGCACGCAGGGCAGCCCCACGTACTCGGCGATCCGTTCCCAATCCAGAGGATAGACCAGGTTGCGCAGCGACTCCTCGTGTAGGATGCCGGGTACGTACTCCTTGTTCGGCAAGACGACCGTTTTGGGGCTGGCGACTCCCAGCTTCGCCGCCAGCGATGCCCCGAAGAACTTGTCGTCCGCCGACCACATGAACGGGTTGTTCACCACCGTCGCGCCCGCCAGCACGGCGTGCTTGAGATAGGTTCGATAGTAAGGTACCTCGTGAGAGATCCGGTCGATGATCACCCGGTACTCGCACGGGTCGTCCATGCGCGCCCCTCCCAGCTTCACGTATTCAGCGACCACCCCCTCGTTTCGGCGCTCGACCTCTTCGATGAAGGCGGGGGGGAACGACCATTCCCGCCCCACGATCAGCCCGACCTTCAAAGGCATTCTATCCTCCGCTCAGTCGTGTCCGCCGATGTACCGCAAGATCATCTGCTGCCACCAGGGCCAGTCGTGCGCCCAGCCGTCCCAGATTCGCAGCGCGTGCCAGATCCCCTTCGCCCACAACGCTCCCGACAGATGCTCGTTATCGGCGCAGGAAGGGTCGTCGCGACCGATGGCGATGATGATGTCCTGGTCGCGCAGCGCCGTCAGGCGCGACGACTCTTGCAGGTTCAGCACGTAATGCGACGGGTCGTGTGAGTAGATCAGATCGTCGGAGTAACCGTCGGTCTGTCGCTTGATATCGTATAATCCGCTCAGCCCGATGACCCGGTTCACCAGCTGCGGGTGGCGGAAGGCGAAGTTCACCGCGTGGTAAGCCCCGAAGCTCGCGCCGGTCACGATCAGGAACGGGTTCGGGTTCTTCTGGGCCGTGAACGGCACCACCTCGGTCCGCACGTAATGATCGTACTCGGCGTGACGCCGCGCCCGGTCGGCCGGGTGCTTCCCACCGGCGTACCAGCTCTCCGAATCCACGCTGTCGACGCAAAAGATCTGGATCCACCCCTGCTGCAGGTGCTCGCCGAGGGCCCGGATCATCCCGCGATCTTCCCAGTCGAAGAAGCGGCCCATCGATGTCGGGAAAACGATCACCCGCGCGCCCCCGTGCCCGACGACGAGGAGTTCCATCTCCCGTCCGAGGGTGGGACTGTGCGAGCAGTGGTACTCCCGATTCCACACACGAGCCTCCGAACGCGGCCGCGGTCTAGTTCAACTACGTCGATAATCAGGCAAACGGGCCCTGAATGTGGGGCGCAAGCGGCCGCCGTTCAATACCGGTGGGCGGTGGACGGTAGGCGGTGGGAGGTGGACGGTGGGCGGTCAATGGTTGGCGGTGGACGGCCAGGTTCAGGGTCGGCCATGGCGAGTTGCCGGCCACTCAGGATAGATTATCCGGCGCTGTTCAACGGGTTCCCAACCTGAAAGGACGGAGTAGACGGAGATGTTAAAGGCACCACGAACCCTCGCCGTCGCACTGACGGTCATGCTGGTCGTTGCCTGCGGTGGCGGCCCCGAATCGGAAGTCCCGGCGCAGACCGAGGCCCAGATGGCCGCCGAGACCGAGGCGCAACCGGCCGCGAACATGGAAGCGCCGGCGGAGACCAAGCCCGCCACCACGACCGAGACGGCGGTGACGAAGAAACCGGCGGCGAAACCGGCGACGCGCACCCAGCCGAAGGCCGAGCCCAAGGTCGAACCGCCGCCCGAGCCGAGGATCATCGCGCTCACCGTCCCGGTGGCGACGGAGCTGCGCGTGACGCTGGACCAGGAGTTGAGCACAAAGTCGAGCAAGATGGGCGACGTGTTCACCGCCACCGTCGCCGTCCCGGTGCTGTCCGGCGACAAAGTCGCCGTTCCCATCGGCTCCCGGGTTCACGGCGTGGTGACGGCGGTTCAGGACGCGCAGGGCGGCAACCCGGCGGTTCTGAAGGTGGACTTCACCCAGATCGACGTGCAGGGCACGGCCTTCCCGTTGCGGGCGAGCGTGGCCGAGGCCAACCCTGAGAAGAAGTCCTCGATCAGCGCCGGCGATGCGGTGGTCAAGGTCGGCGGCGGCGCCGCGGCCGGAGCGATCCTTGGTCGCATCATCGGCAAGGATACCAAGGGTACCTTGATCGGCGCCGCGGTGGGCGCCGCCGCGGGCACGGCGATCATGCTGGGCACGCAGGACAGCTACGGTGTGCTGGCCAAGGACTCGGAGATGGGGCTTCGCCTCGAGGAGCCGCTGCAGGTCGAGATTCGGGAGGAGATCACCTAGCCGGCGTTCGGGCCGGGGCCTGTAGGCCCACCGCCCGAGTGAGTCGCGTGGGAAAAGAGGGCGGTCTGACTTTTTTTCGGACCGCCCTCTTCGCATCAGGGCCGGAGGGAAATGCCGTGGAAGTGCTGGGCAGCTTAACAGGCGCCTAAAGCCTTCAGTCCGTTCTCGGCCACCCCCACGCTTGCACTCCGGCCGCCCACGCCGTAGCCTTTCAGAGCTATGGCCTCCGCACTCAACTGACTTTCTACAACGCCCGTCGACCCCGCGGTACGCCTGTTCTATTCTTGAACACGACCATGTCGTCGATTCTGCAGCTCTTGTTTCTCGGTCTCACGCTTCTTCAGGCCGATGGTTTCACCCTGTCGCACGGCGCCATCGTCAGAGGGAAGCTCGACCGGCCCGTCCTGGCCCTGGTTTTCACCGGCGATGAGTTCGGCGACGGTCTCGCGCACATACGTCAGGTGCTCGATCGACAGCAGATCAAAGGGACCTTCTTCTTCACCGGGCGCTTCTATCGCAATCCTGATTTCAGCGACCAGATCCGCACGCTCAAAGCCGATGGTCACTATCTGGGCGCACACTCCGATCAGCATCTGCTCTACTGCAGTTGGGAGATCCGCGACAGCCTGCTGGTCACGCGAGAAGAGTTCGCCAGGGACGTCCTCGACAATTACGCCGAGATGGCGCGCTTTGGGGTGCAGAAGGCCGATGCGCAGTTCTTCATGCCACCGTACGAGTGGTACAACGATCGGATCAGCAGGTGGACACACGAGCTGGGGCTCACGCTGATCAACTACTCACCCGGAACGCCGTCGCACGCCGACTACACCACCCCCGACCTGGAGCATTACGTCTCGAGCGACGCCATCATGCGGAGCATCCTGTCCTACGAAGTCGACGACCCCGACGGCCTGAACGGTTTCATCCTACTGTCGCATGTCGGCACGGCGCCGGAACGGATTGACAAGTTCTATCTGCGTCTCGAGGAACTCGTGGTCGCTTTGAAGCAGAGAGGCTACCGGTTCCAGCGCATCGACGAGCTTTTGCAGGGATCGGGTCGATGACTTTGTTAGCTCACAAGACCGAAATCCGTTGTTCGATCGCCATTCTACTGGCGACACTCGGTGCTCTGGGATGCCGCGCACGGGAGCCAGACACGGTCACCGAACAAGCGTTGACCGCTCCCGTCGATTCGAGCGCCGTTCACCTTCGCGTCAATCTGCTGGGCTACCTCGAGGATGACAGCAAAGTCGCGGTGGCGTTCTCGCACCGAGCCGTGAACGGCGAGTTCGAGCTGGTGAGTGACACGAGCGGTGACGTGGCCTTCACCGGCAGCTTGCAACCATCGCCTGCCGAGGGCTGGGGCACGTTCGCATACTACTATGAGGCGGACTTCTCAGCGTTCGTGGCCCCGGGCCGATACTACCTGCGGCTGGGAGACCACCGGTCGCCGACGTTCGCGATCGGCCGAGGTGTTTACGGAAAAGCGCACGAGGAGCTGCTCGGCTTCATGCGCCAGCAGCGCTGCGGCTACAACCCGTTCCTTGATCGGGTCTGTCATCAGCGTGATGGCCGGAGCTTCTACGGCCCCATGCCCGACTCCACCTTCGTCGATGTCTCGGGTGGATGGCACGACGCCGGCGACCAGCTCAAGTACCTGATCACGGGTAGTAATGCTACTGCCCGCATGCTCCTGGCCTATGAGCTGGCCGGCGACCGGTT
>CAYGCC010000086.1:0-2368 GCA_964348165.1 uncultured Gemmatimonadota bacterium
GCGGAAGGTAAGGTAGAGGTTGTCGTTGGCGTCCAGCGCGCCGAACAAGTCGTGCCGGCCGCCGCCGAAAACGTTTGCGCCCACCGCGCCCCAAAGTTCCTCTGTAACCCTGTGGCGGATCTCCGGGATCGCCAGGTAGTCCGCCTCGGACAGCCCTGCAAACACGAAGAGCGACAGTTGCCACGTCTGATAGGCGAGCTGTTGCGTGTAACGGACCGTGGCAACGTGACGAACCTCGTCTCGTCGGTAGGCACCGGGCGGAAAAGTCGCCAGGTACGCGTCGTAGTCTTGCAGCCACTCGATGGAGTATTGAACGCCGAGCTGGCTCTCCGGCCAAAGCTGTCTGCGATAACCCGCCAGCGCGCGAAGTTCCGAGTTGGGAATCCACGGATCAGAGCCACCTGCATCTTCGCGTGAATCGTAATAACCCAACTCCGCGCTCACCACGCCTTTGAAGCCCGCGCGTTCGAGGCTGGCGCCGTAGACGTTGAGGCGGGGGAAGCGCAACGAGACCCGATCAGGCTCTGGGGCGCCGACCGGTTGCGGCGCCGGGCTGCCATAGAACCCGCGGTAGGCGTAGAGCGAGAAGTCGGCGCCCGCCAGACGCCGGTAAGCCCGAATCGCCAACTCACCGTTGGAGACGCTAGAAGCCGGTCTCTGCTCGACGCGAGGTAGACCCGGAAAAGGGTCGAAAAGGACAAACCTGTCCGGCGTCGGCACCCGATCGGGCTCGAACCAGGGAATCAGTACAAGCTCTGCTGATACCAGCCGGGACGCGAAGTCCAGCTTCAGCGCATCGACGCCGACCTTCAGGTACTGAAGCGGCCGGCCCGAAAAGAACGCCGCATAATCCTTCGGGAACACATCGTTGATGAAGATGAGGTCCCCGACACCCCAGGTCATGATCTGGCGGCCCAACCTCAGCGCGAATTCGCTCACCACGAAATCGACGTACCCCTCGCGCAGCTCCAGATCCGCCAAGCCGCTGAGCCCGTCGTAGAAGAGATCGACCTTCGCCAGGAAACCCGCCGTGCCATTCGCCGAAAACCGCTCAAGTTCAAGTTGCAGCCGTTCGTCGCCCAGCAGAAAGTCATCGGAGACAAGCCCCTCCTGATCGGCCCCCGTCGTACGGACGGACCAGTTGATCTGGGCAAAGCCGTGGAAGGGCCAGTCGGCTCCCTGAGCTACGGCTGTAGAGGCCACCGCCGTGGTCAGAAACAGCGACAGAAGCACCGTCCGGGCTGACAATGAGTGATCAGCGGATCCAGCGCCGGGGCGGGCGCCGGAGGCTAGACTCGGTGAAGAGATCGTCTCCGATCCCGACATTGTACGCCACCTCTGAGAACGTGACCTCAGTCCGGTGGCCTGTCTTGACGTTCTTCATCGTTCTCTTGACCACAGTCGCCACGCCGGCGGGGCCAGCCTCTACCTCGCGGATCTCGTCGCTGGTGAAGACGCGGTAGAGCGCGCCTTGCACATCGTAGTACTCCTCGCGCAGCGGCAGCCGCGTCGTCTTGTCGATCCACGACAGCTTTTGCACATAATCAGCCGACCGCACCGGCCGGCTCTCCACCACGAAAACGGAGCGAGAGTTCAGGGTATCCTCTCGTAGTATCCTGTGCTCGTCTGCGCTCACATCGCGGCCGGAGATATCCTCGTAGTTGAAATCCGAGCCCACGAAGCTCGATCGCGCGTCGTCCGCGGCAATCCGCCGAACGAGATTGATGGCGGGAACGTAGATCCAGCGATCATCATCACGCTCGGGATACTTCCACACCATGAACGTCGTGCCGCGCACGTCTGATGGGCGGTGGAAGTAGATGTAGTAGCGCTGCTCACCAGCCGCGAAGTTCTTCCTGAACATGGTGAGCTCCCGCTCCCGGGTCCGCCCCTCCTTGCTCGCCAGGACCATCTGCACCCGGGCGGACATATCGGTGCCAGCGGCGTAGAACGCCTGCTGTGCCGCAGAGATGATCTCGCCGGCGTCCGGTGCCTGGCGCCCTCCGCGGTATGGCCCCTCAGGAGCACGGGCATCCAGTTTGAGTTCTCGGCCGGTTCCGTCTTCCAGCGCCGTCGATCCGAGAATGCCGAACACCATCGCGGCGATGAGCCAGCTCGATCTCATAGGCCAGCCTCGGCGGCTCTTAGCGCCAGCTCGCGCCTGAACAATCGGGCGCCCGCCACGCGCATGAGCCCGGGAAGGACCACCAGCGTGGCTAGCGCACTGAAGGTCATCAGGGCGGCAAAGAACAGACCGACGGTGACATAAGGCGTCAGTTTCGAAACGGTCAACGGCAGAAAGCCAACGATGATGACGAGAGCGTTTCTCACAATAGCGCGTGCCGGCAGACCGAACATCGCTCGATTG
>CAYGCC010000087.1:0-1895 GCA_964348165.1 uncultured Gemmatimonadota bacterium
CGCGACAACACGGTCTCGGACAACGACGCGACCACGATCAACGTGAGCGAGACGTTGTCGGTCGCCGTGACGCCGGACGGTGGCCAGAGCCTGCAGCACCTGCCGAGCAACGGCACGAACTACACGTTCACCTTCACGGTGCAGAACACCGGGAACGGTTCCGAGGACTTCGACCTGCGTGCGTATCAGCAGGACGTCGCGGACGTGTCGATCGTCTCGGTGAACGGCGTCGCCGGTGACAGCACGCGGATCAGCCTGGCCGCGGGCGCCAGCCAAAACATCGACGTCATCTACTCGGTGCTCGACGTCCCGGCCGGCACGCAGGACACGGTGTTCCTGCGGGCGCGCTCGGTGACCGGGCCCGGCACGGCCGAGGACACCGGCCACGCCGACCTCTCGGTGATCCGTCCTTCGGTGACGATCACCAAGGCCGCGTACGAGGATGACAAGAGCGGGCCGTTGGCCGGCAATCCGGTGCCCGGTGACTACTTCCAGTACCGGATCGAGGTCAGCAACGGCGGCAACGCCGCGGCCTCGAGCGTGGTGGTCACCGACGATCTGCCCGGTCAGGTCACCTACGACTCGACTTCGGACGACGGCAACTGGTCGTCGATCACCTACTCCAACCCGACGGTCACGGCGAACCTCAGCGGGACGCTGGCCGCGGGCAATAGCGCGGTCTTCTGGATCCGCGTGCAGGTCAACTAACCGCGGTCTGGGTTGGAGATGAGGCTCCTCGGCGTTTCACGGGTGAGAGGGCGCAGGCCCCACGGTGGCCGAAAGGCTGCCGGGGTGTTCTGCGCCCTCGCCCTTTTCTTCGCCCCGGCTCTTTGGGCGAAGGGCACGCCGGCGGGGACTCAGATCCGCAACACCGCCCAGGTGAGCTACGAGACGTCCAACGCGCTGCGTTACACGGTCTACTCCGACACCCTCGTCGTGGTGGTGGGCCAGGTGGCGGGCGTCGATCTCGAGCCGCCGCGCTACAGCCTCTCAGACCCGGGGATCACCGTGGTCTTCACTCATACACTCGTCAACGTCGGCAACGGGGCCGACAGCTTCGTCCTGACCGCTGGCTCGACCACGAGTTGGCCGTTGCGTCTGTATCTGGATGTCAACCGGGACGGCCTGCTGGACGCCGGCGACACCGAGATCAGCGGTCCCATCCCCCTGGCGGCTGACGACACGGCTAACGTCCTCGTCGCGGTGGACGTGCCGGGATCGGCCGCGGTCCGCGGGATTATCGATACCGTGGACGTGCAGGCCGCCAGCACTTTCGATGGCTCGATGACCGACGCGCTGCAGGACGTGATCGAAATTCGCGACGTGGGCATCGTCCTCAGCCTGACCAAGAGCGTCGATCGGGTCAGCGCCACGATCGGCGACGTGCTGACCTACACTCTGGACTACAGCGCCAGCGGAGCCGGCAGCGCCACCGGCCTCGCCCTCAGCGACCCGATCCCGCTGGGCGCCGCTTATGTGCCAGGCACGCTGCGGCTGAACGGCGCCTCGTTGACCGACGCGTCCGGTGACGATGCCGGCCGCTTCGAGGCCGCCGGCAACCGCGTGGTCTTCCCCATCGGCGACATCGCCGGAGGAGAGAACGGGTCGGCGAGCTTCCAGGTCCGCGTGGAAAGCGGCGCGATGCAGACAGGTTTCGTAACCAACCTCGCCGCGGCCAGCTACCAGACTATCGCCGGCACCGACTCCGTCGGCTCGGATACGGCGCGCACCACGCTGGTCTACCCCGAGTTCTCGCTCGAGAAGACGCTTCTCAGCCCGACGGTGGCGCAGATCGGCGACGATGTTCGCTACACGCTGCGCTACGGGAACTGGTCCTCCGCAGCGATCGCGCGCGACGTCGTCGTGAGCGACACGCTGCCGGGGGGCCTCGAGTT
>CAYGCC010000088.1:0-4679 GCA_964348165.1 uncultured Gemmatimonadota bacterium
CGCTGCTCGGGCCGCGCCGCTTGAGAAGCTGTTGAAGCACCCGCTCTGCGTCTTCACCGCGTCCCGCACGATTGAGCGCCAGCGCCAGCTGTTCCTGCACCATCACGGTCTCGGCCAGCGGCTGTGACATCTCGTCGACGAGCGTGATCATCTTCTCCCAGGCCTTGACGTCCCGATAGGAGAGAAACAGGTCGATTACCACGCCGGCCTCCGCGTCGCTGATCGGTGCCAGCTCGCTGTGGATGGCCTGGAGTTCCTCCTCGCCCTGATCGCGGGCTACGGCCAACCGGTCTTTCGTCTCGCTCGAGTAACGGACCCGCTCGCGGAAGACGTCGGTCTTGAGACGGGCGATGTCGGGTGGCCCGAGACCATCGAGCAGTTGAAAGAGGGGGCTGTCGGTCAGCGCTTTTCGCGCGTCGTGCAGCTTGCTGGCCAGAGCTCTCCGAGCCTCGTCTACGTCGGCCGGGGTGCCGCCGGGCGTCAGCCGGTAGGGAAGGGCGCGCAGCGGCGCGACGTCAAACGGCAACCGGGAGTTCTCCGAGAAAATGAGCACCGTGCTCCAGGGGCGTGCTGTGTGTCGCACGCCCAATTCGTAGAAGACGTTGGCGTTCGCCGTTGTCAAATCCGCCACGGCGTACTCGCAGAGCAACAGTCGCTCGAACATCGCCTGGTGGATGACGCCGCCGACGATTTCTTCGTCGGCGCGCACGGGCTCGAGATCGGCGTCCTCAATGGCCGGCCGGATCAGCTTGCGATACACGGCATCGAAATCGATCAGCGATCCGGCGGGATCGGGCTTCTTGCCGAACGGCATGAGGACGAAGCAGAGCGGGCGGGTCACGGTTCCACCTCGAGGCTGAGGTCGGAGTTGTCGGAGGCGCGGGGACGGCGTCGCCGCCTAGAAGATAGGCTGGCGTGGGTGGGAGCGGCAAAGGGCCCGGGAAGGGTGGCAAGGGGCCTGGTCCTGCCGGCGAGCGGGCTGGCCGGGGTGAGAATCGGAGTGGGTGTGGGGAGGGTTGACAGGGCGGGGGTGGGCGGTAGAATAGGGCAGTATGGGAACAAAACATACGTATGAAGTACCCCAACCACCCACGGCCGCCGCGCTCATCGACGCCGCTCTCGACCTCTTCGCCCGCCACGGCTACGACGGCACCTCGGTCCGCGCCATCACCGGCCGGGCCGGTGCCAACCTCGGCGCCATCACCTACCATTTCGGCTCCAAGCAGGCGCTGTACGAGGCGGTGTTCGCCGCCGTGGCCCAGCCCTCGCACCAGCGGCTCGCCGAGGCGGCCGCCCCGCCTGGGCCCGCCCTGCAGCGGATCGAACGCGTCGTCCGCACCTTCTTTCGCTACCTGGACGAGAACCCCGCCTTGCCGCTGCTCATGATGCAGCAGCTCGCCAGCTCCCGCCCGATGCCCGAAGCGGCGCTGCGCACGCTGCAGGGCAACCTCAGCGTTCTCAGTTCGCTTATCCGCGAGGGTCAGGAGGAGGGCACGATTCGGCCAGGGGACCCGCGACTGATGGCGCTCAGCATCGGAGCGCAGCCGATCTGGCTGACGATGGCGCGGCGGGCGCTGCACGAAGGCGCCGCGATCGATCCGACGGATCCGGAGACGCGGTCGCGGCTGGTGGAGAGCGTGGTAGCCTTCGTGCGGGCCGGTTTGGCGATGGATCAGGAGCATCGCGAATGAGATCACGAGCCCTTTGGGCGGGCATCGTCCAGGTCGGCGTTCTTGCCAGTCTCGGGGTGTTAGCCACGGCGCGGTCGCTTGCGGCACAGGACGACGAGGCGCAGCGCCGACTCACTCTCACCGAAGCCATCGCCCGGGCGCAAGAGACCTATCCCAGCCAGCTTGCGGCCCGAGCCGGAGAGGAGGCCTCGGCCGCTGCGGTGGGGGTGGCGACGGCCCAACGCTGGCCGCGCCTCAGCACCAACGCTGCGCTCACGCGGTTCGAGGAACCGATGCTCGTGGCGCCGCTGCACCGCTTCGACATCACTCAGCGGCCCGAGTTCGATGAGACGCTGCTCCGCGGAGACGTGACCCTGGCCTGGACCCTGTTCGATGGCGGGGCCCGGGGCGCCCGGATCGGAGGCGCCCGCGCCGAGGCCGCCGGTTCAGTCGCGAGCCGGAGGAGCGCCGAGATGGATCTCACGGCCCGGGTCATACGAGCGTATCTGGAGGTGCTGACGGCGCGCGGGGTTCTGGAGGCTCAGGATCGGCGTCTCGTGGCGCTGAGCGGCGAGCGTCGCCGAGTCGACGAGCTTCTGGGCCAGGGTCGCGCAGCCCGGGTCGAGTTGTTGCGCGTCGACGCCGCCCTCGCCGTCGCTGAGGCGGATCGGGTCGCGACTCGAGCGCGTCTCGATCTGGCGGAGCGCGAGCTGGCGCGGCTGGTCGGAGCTCCGGTGGAAGAGGCTCGCGCCTTTCTTCTGCTCCCGCTGCGGCTGGTGGACCCGGACATCGAACCGGAGCGGGCGGCGCTGGTTGAGCGGGCCCGGGCCGCCAGCCCCGATCTGGAGAGGGCACGGCAGGTGGTGCTGGCCGCGGAGGCGGGAAGCCGGCTGGCCCGGGCCGACTGGCTGCCGCGACTGGACGTCGTCGGGTCTTACCTGGGGTTCGGCAGCACGACCGGAGATGGCACGATGGAGTGGCAGGCCGGGGTCAGCCTCTCCTACCCGCTGTTCACGGGCGGAGCGCGGATCAGCGCGGTTGGGGCGGCGCGGGCGCGCGAGCGGCGGGCCCGCGAGGAGTTGCGTCTCGCGGAGCTCAGGCTCGAGCAGGCGGTCGATGTGGCGTTAAACGCGGAGCGCGAGGCGCGCGCCCTGGTCGCGGCGGTGTCGCAGGCGGTGGATCACCAGGCGGAGGTCGTGCGGATTGAGAGGCTCTCGCTGGAGGCTGGAGCGGGAACACAGACCGACTATCTGAGCTCGGAGGCGGAGTTGTTGCGGGTGAGTTCGGCGCTGATCGAGGCACGGCACCGTCAGATCGCCGCTCGGGTGGAGCTGATCCGGGTGGTGGGTGAGCTCGATCCTGCCTGGTTTGTTGCAAACCTGGAGAACGCGCGATGAAGAAGGTCCGACGCAACGCCCTCGTTGTCGTTGCTGTCGTCATCGCCGGCGCGGCCATCACGCTCGTCCTGCTGCGCCCGGGCGATTCGCAGGCGATCGAGGCTTCGGGCACGGTGGAGGCGACTGAAGCCGATCTCGGTTTCCAGTTGGCTGGGCGCATCGAACGGATCGCGGTGCGCGAAGGTGACCGGGTGGAGAGCGGGGCCGAGCTGGCGTGGCTCGATCGTGCGGAGTTGCTGGCCCGGCGGCGCGCCGCCCAGGCGCAGGTGGATGGAGCGCGCGCCCTGTTGGCCGAGCTCGAGCGCGGCTTTCGGGCGGAGGAGGTGGCGCAGGGGCGGGCAGCGCTGCGTGCCGCCGAGCAGAGGGTGAGCGATGCGCGGCGCGACCTGGAGCGGACGAGGAACCTGTTCGATGGGGGCGCGGTGAGCCGCGAGCTGCTCGACAAGCACGAGACGGCCTTCGAGGTCGCCACGGCGGAATACGAAAGCGCAGAGGAGGCATTGCAGATCCTCCTGAGCGGTCCCCGGCAGGAACGCATCGCAGCTCAACGGGCGGCTCTGGCCCAGGCGCAGGCGACGGTGGCGCAGATCGATGCCGGCCTCGATTACGCGGTGATCCGTGCGCCTTTCCCCGGCGTGGTCAGCCTGCGTCACCGCGAGCCTGGGGAGAGCGTCCCGGCAGGTGCGCCGGTGCTGACGGTGATGAACCCGGAAGATCGCTGGGTCCGCATCTACGTTCGCGAGGATCAGGTGGGAAAACTGGCGCTCGGCCAGGGCGCGGAGATCACGGCTGATGCCGATCCCGGCCGCGCCTATGAGGGGAAGGTCGTCTTCATCGCCAGCGAGGCGGAGTTCACGCCGCGGAACGTGCAGACGACGGAGGAGCGGGTGAAGCTGGTGTATCGCGTCAAAGTGATGATCACGGGCGACCCCGGTTTCGACCTGAAACCGGGGCTGGCGGCCGACGTGCGGCTGGACGCCGGGACGCGCTGAGCGTCCGCCGGTCTTCGAGCCTTCGATATGACCGACCGCGCGGCTGCGGTAACGCTGGACGGACTGACCCGCCGCTTCGGCGATCTGGTCGCCGTCGATGGGCTGACGTTTTCCGTTGGCCGGGGCGAGCTGTTCGGCATCGTCGGTCCGGACGGCGCCGGGAAGACAACGACGCTGCGCATGCTGGGAGCTGTGCTGCGACCGACGGCGGGCGACGCCCTCGTCGCCGGGGTGAGCGTCACCCGGGACCCGGAGAGGGTGAAGCATCACATCGCCTACATGTCACAGCGCTTCGGGCTCTACACCGATCTGACGGTGAGAGAGAACATCGACTTCTACGCCGACCTGTACCGGGTGCCACGAGCTGAGCGCCCGGGCCGCCTCCAGCGACTCTACGCGTTCTCCGGCCTCGGCCCGTTCGAGGGCCGGCTGGCGGGCCAGCTCTCGGGGGGGATGAAGCAGAAGCTGTCATTGTGTTGCGCGCTCATCCACGAGCCCGAGATCCTGCTGCTGGACGAGCCGACTTTCGGCGTCGACCCGATATCCCGGCGCGATCTCTGGCTCATCGTCCATGAGATGGTGGCCCGCGGTGTAACGGTGATCGTGTCGACGGCCTATTT
>CAYGCC010000089.1:0-2667 GCA_964348165.1 uncultured Gemmatimonadota bacterium
AGCGACCGACCAAAGAAGGCGTACAGTCGCTCGGCGGCACTCAACAGATTGGCGCCGAGGTCGGCATTCCGCCCGAGCATATCAAGGAAGCTGCACGAGCCGTGCGACCGGCCACGCCACTTCCGATGCCGGCAACCCCAGAGCAAAAACGCGGGCACTGGTTCTTTGGCGCTCCGATGTCGCTGCGAGTCGAGCGCGTGATTGATGGGGAGCTGCCCGAGTCGGAGTTCCCAGTCATGGTCGAGGGAATACGCACGTCGATCGGCTACGTGGGGCACACGAGCACGCTTGGGAAAACACTCGCCTGGCGAACAGAGGGGACTCCGAACCAGGCGGGTCGCTTTGTCAACGTGATGATCACCCCCCGCGGCGGCAAGACGCGCATCTATGCCGAAGAGCGCATCGGAGGAATGACGGGCGGATTGTTTGGCGGCATCATGGATGGTGCCGGTGGTGGTGGGATGGCTCCATGGGTGATCCTCGGTGTGGAAGGGCTCGCGTCGCCAGTGGCGGCGGTGTTCCTCGGCGCAATGTGGGTGGGGAGTATGTGGGGCCTCGCCCGCAAGATCTTCACGACGCAGGCTGAAAAGAAGCGGACCGCCCTACAGCAAATGGTCGATCGGCTGGCCGACTACGCAGCCGAAACCGCGGTGCACGCGCAACACCTTCCAGACAGAGACGATCGGATTCGCGGTCATATCGGACCGTAACGCTCGAGGGGCGCGGTGCGTCTCGTCCCTAACACTCCTGACTTCGCGTCTCTTCGACGAACACCGTCGACCGGCCATGACGAGTAATATTGACTGCAGTGACCGGCGCTGTCACAACTTGGGCAAGAACACATCCGTTCTCTGGGGATGTTTCGACGACGCGTGCCGTGACACCGTCCTCACTCTCGGTCACCTCCTCGATGGCGATGGCGTATCCGCTCGTCAACCGCTCGCCCATTGCGGCCACGATGACCATGTGCATGTCGAAATCGACCGCCGGAGGATCCGGCGGAGCATCGACGGCCGTCGCGAATTCGTTCCAGAACTCCTCCCAATCACTGCCGTTGTCGATCACAGTGCGGCGGCGCTCACGTATGCCACTGATCACGGTGTTGTGTACCTCTTCGATGACCTGGAATGACAGTGATGCGCACTGCTGAGTTTGAGTATCCTCATCGAATGTGACCGATCCCTCCCGGCGAGTCACTGACACCGCGGTGACCGGTGCGGTTATCACTTGTGAGAGGAGGCAGCTCGCGCCCGGCGACGTTTCGACGACCCGTGCCGTAACGCCGTCGTCGCCTTCGGTCACATCCTCAATGGCGATGCTGTACCCACCGGTCGTGCGCTCGCCCATCGCGGCCACGATGACCATCCGAGCAGCGAAATCGATTGCTGGTAGTTCCGGAGGCGGGATGGTAGCCGCCGTGAACTCGTCCCAGAACTCCTGCCACTCGTTTGCGGTGCGAATCACAGTCCGGCGGCGGTCACGAATGCTGCTGATCTGGGTGCCGTGCACTTCGGGGATGACCTCGAACGACAGGGCTTGGTTCTCGGACGGCGGAGGCTCCGCTGGGTTTTCGTCCGAACCGGATGGAAGGGCGGAGTCCGCTCCACAGGCGAATGACGCGAGAGCTATTAGCAGTAGGACGGAAGGCGAGTGGCGCATGGTGTCACCTCTCGGGATCTGCGATTGTGTTCGAGCAAAGGAAATGTTCGTATCAGAACTTCAACCACCTTACTAAATCTAATTTGGCCATGGCGTGCGGCGGATCACGCGTCTTCTTACGCCGTCCACATTTCTACTGCGGGGCCCACATGGGAGGCCCCGCAGTGTTGAAGGATCTAGTGAAGGGTCGCGAATGGCACGAGCTCAGCAATTCGCTGCCCCGACAACGTTTATGCGGCCCTTACCGTATTGGTCGTCCGTTCCTTTCTTGCCAAGATCATCCGCGCCCTTGATCACACAGTACTCGAGCTGAGCCGGGTTCTTGCCGGGGAAATCGGACTTGACCACCGCGGCTGTGCCGGCTGCGTGTGGTGCGGCGAAGCTGGTGCCGATGCCGCCAACCAGGTTCCAGCCATTGCCGCTGGGGTGCGGCGTGCCGCACACCGGGAAAAAGATGCTGAACGTACTACACACGGAGCGGATGCCGTCGAGGTTGACGCCCCCGGGTTGGAAGTTCCCGCCGGGCGCCATCACGTCCACGCCGGACACACCGAAGTTGGTGTAGAACGCGAGCTGGTCGAAGTTCACCTGGTTGATGGGACCCGTGGCGCCGACGCTCAGGACGTTCGCGGACTGTGACGGGATGTGTGTGAAGTTCTTGTCCCCGTCCAAGTCCACGCCCTGGTTGCCAGCTGAGGCGACCACGAGCACACCGTTGCTGTTTGCGAAATTCGTCGCTCTGTTCAACGCCGCGACTAGTTGCCCACCGCCAGGCAGGTGCTTCGGGAAATACGCGGCGAGACTCATGTTGATTACGTCAGCACCTGCATTGGTGGCGTGAATGATTCCGGTTATGATGTCGCCGAAAGATCCGGATCCCAGGCATGTGAGTACTTTCACACCCATGATCGTCGCGTCGGGTGCCACGGAGACGACCGTCTCCTCAGGACGGCAGCCACTTCTCAGGCCTGTCGCCTGATGTGGCTGCGTAAGATCTTCGGAAGCATT
>CAYGCC010000090.1:0-13424 GCA_964348165.1 uncultured Gemmatimonadota bacterium
GCTTTTATCCACTGACACAGAGGCACATGGAGAGCACCGAGAGCAGCGAACGGATCGAGCCGCGCCTACTCGAGGACGAGATGCGCGAATCGTTCATCGACTATTCGATGAGCGTCATCGTCCAGCGCGCTCTGCCCGATGTCCGAGACGGGCTAAAGCCGGTCCATCGCCGCATCCTGTATGCGATGAACGAGGTGGGGCTGGCGCCGAACCGGCCCCACAAGAAGAGCGCGACCGTAGTCGGTGAAGTGTTGGGCAAGTACCACCCGCACGGCGACATGGCGGTGTATGACGCGCTGGTGCGCATGGTTCAGGATTTTTCTCTGCGTTACCCGCTCGTGGACGGCCAGGGCAACTTCGGCTCGATCGACGGGGACAGCGCGGCGGCCTACCGATACACGGAAGTGCGGCTAGGCCCCATCGCCATCGAGCTATTGGCGGACATCGACAAGCAGACGGTCGACTACACGCCGAACTTCGATGATCGGCTGCAAGAGCCCACGGTCTTGCCCACGCGGTTTCCCAACTTGCTGGTGAACGGATCGTCCGGCATCGCGGTGGGGATGGCCACGAATATTCCGCCGCACAACCTGCGTGAGGTCGTGGACGCGGCAAAGCATCTGATCGACCACCCGAAAGCGACGCCTGCTGATCTGATGAAGTTCGTGAAGGGGCCGGACTTCCCGACAGGGGCGATCGTCCACGGCCGCAAGGGGATCAACGACGCCTACAAGACGGGCCGCGGGCGAATCGTGATTCGCGCGAAGGCGGAGATCGAGGAAACGCGGCGCGGCGACGAGCGCATCATCATCACTGAAATCCCCTTCATGGTGAACAAGACCCGGCTGATCGAGCAGATTGCCGAGCTGGCGCGCGAGCGCAGGGTGGAGGGGATATCGGATCTCCGCGACGAGAGCGACCGCGACGGCATGCGCATCGTCGTCGAGCTCAAGCGCGACGCCGTCTCGCAGATCGTCCTCAACCGGCTGTACAAACACACGCAGATGCAGTCGACCTTCGGCGCCATCATGCTCGCGCTCGTCGAGGGTGTGCCGAAGATCATGAACCTCAAGGAGATGGTCCAGCACTTCGTGGATCATCGCCACGAGGTCGTGGTCCGACGCAGCGAGTTCGATCTGAAAAACGCCGAAGACCGGGAGCACATTCTCCTCGGCCTGAAGAAAGCGGTCGACAACATCGATGCGGTTGTCGAGATCATCAAGAAGGCCAAGGACCCGGAGGACGCGTCGAAGAAGCTGCGCCAACGCTTTAAGCTTAGCGACAAGCAGGCCGAGGCGATCCTGAACATGCGTCTGGCCCGCCTCACCGGGCTCGAGGTCGAGAAGCTGACCGCCGAGATCAAGGAGGTCCGCGCCACGATCAAGGAACTCAAGGCGCTGCTGGCCTCGCGCAAGCGGCGCATGACCCTCATCAAGCGCGAGCTCGATGAGCTCGCCAAGAAATACGGAGATGACCGTCGTACTCAGTTCGCCGGCGAAGTGGTCGACTTCTCCCTGGAGGATCTGATCGCCGAGGAGGAGATGGTCGTCACCGTCTCGCACGAAGGCTACATCAAGCGTATCCCTGTGGACACTTACCGCCGTCAACGTCGGGGCGGGCGCGGCATCGCTGGGATGGCGACCAAAGAAGAGGACTGGGTCGAGCACCTGTTCATCGCTTCGACCCACGACTATATCCTCTTCTTCACCGCCCGCGGCCGCGTGCATTGGCTCAAAGTGCACCAGGTGCCGCAGACGAGCCGTACGGCGCGGGGCCGTCCCATCATCAACCTGATCAGGGTCAACCAGGACGAGCGGATCGCGGCCATGTTGCCGGTGCGCGAGTTCAGCGAGGATAGCTATCTGCTTTTTGCGACACGCAAGGGTTTGGTGAAAAAGACTGCGTTGGCCGCCTATGGGAACGTTCGCTCCAGCGGGATCAACGCGATCAACATCATGGAGAATGACGAGCTGATCGACGTGCGGCTCACCAGCGGCGAGGACCAGGTGGTGCTGGCTACACGGCGCGGCAAGGCGATCCGCTTCCATGAGCGCGAGGTGCGTGAAATGGGCCGCGCCGCGCGTGGCGTGAAAGGGATCGTCTTGGGGCGTGCCGACGAGGTGGTCGGGCTGGTGGTCGTCAGCGATCAAGCCGCGCTGCTGGTCGTGACCGAGAAGGGGATGGGTAAGAGAACGCAGATCGGCCATTACCGGATGCAGCGGCGCGGTGGGAAAGGCGTGATCAATGTTCGGCTTACGCGGAAAACCGGGAACGTCATCTCGATCAAGGAGGTTCACGACGAGGACGAACTGGTCCTGATCACCCGCAAGGGAATTATCAACCGCCAGAAAGTCGCGGAGATACGCGAGACGGGTCGCAACGCACAGGGCGTTCGCCTCATCAACCTGGACGCCGGCGATCAGGTGGTTGACGTCACGCGAGTCGTCTCGGAGAAGGAAGAGGAGGAGCTGGCAGAGACGTAGCCCAGCGACTTCGAGCGGAGATCCGCGGGCTCGGGATGAGACGTCCGCTGCACCGCGTTTGGCACCGCGCTAACTCGGAACTGAACGCCGCCGCGGGACGTTGACTCGGGGTCGTCCTTAGCCGAGATTTCTGATTGCTAACCGCATCCTCCCCGCCGTAAGAACAAGCCTGCCTGGCCGATGGTGGAAGCGAAATCTGGAGACTGCCGGACGATCGTGACGATCGATGAGGTTCGCGCCGCCGCCGCCCGGATTCGCGGTGTCGCGCGCCGGACACCACTCTTGGCGGGGGCCCCGGAGGGCCTCAAAGGCGCGGGGAGCGCGGACGGCTTGAGGCTCAAGTGCGAGAACCTGCAGCGAGGCGGTGCCTTCAAACTGCGGGGTGCCTACAATTTCATCGCACAGCTCGACGAGGCGGAGCGGGCCCGCGGTGTGCTGACGTACTCGTCGGGCAACCACGGGCGGGCGGTCGCTTACGCAGCGAGGCAGCTGGGTCTGCCTGCGCTGGTGGTGGTTCCCGTCGACGCTCCGCGGGTCAAGGTCGAGGGTATTCGGCGGCTGGGCGCCGAGATTGTGGAGGAGGGGACGACATCGGTCGAGCGCAAACGACGGGCCGAGGCGATAGCGGCCGAGCGCGGGATGGCGATCGTGCCGCCGTTCGATCATCCGCACATCATCGCCGGGCAGGGGACGGTTGGCCTGGAGATCGTCGAGGATTGGCCAACAGTGCGGCGGGTCGTCGTCCCGGTGGGCGGCGGCGGCTTGTTGGCCGGCGTCGCCGCCTCGGTGCGGGCCCTGGCCCCGGAGGCCGTGGTGATCGGCGTCGAGCCCAGCGGTGCTGATTCCATGCGGCGTTCGCTCCAGGCCGGTCGGCCCGTAGAGCTGACCTCGGTCGCCAGCGTGGCGGACGGCCTCAAGCCGGTGCGCCCCGGCGATCTGACGTTCTCCCATGCCCAGGCGCTCGTGAGCGAGGTCGTCGCGGTCGATGACGCCGAAATTCTCCGGGCCCTCGCCTGGTGCGCCGAGAACTTCCGTCTGCTGGTGGAACCCAGCGGGGCAGCAGCGGTGGCCGCGCTGCTGGTCGGTCGGCTGGCCGAAGCCTGGGTCCCCACGGCCTTCGTCATCTCCGGGGGCAATGTCGACCCGGCGAGCTGGGGGCGTTGGGTTGTCGAATACTCCGGCGTCGAGGCCGCATGAGTGATAAGGGCTTCATCCTGGTGGGTTGCGATGGCAGCGAGTCGCTGGCCGGGCTCGAGGACGCGCTCACCGGGGAAGGGTACACGGTACGCAGTGTCGCCGACGGCAGCATGCTCATCAGCGTTGCCGCGAGTCAGCGCCCGGACCTGGTGATCATCGACGAGTCGGTGAAGGAAATGGCGCCGGTGGAGATCGTGCGCCGCTTTCGTCAGCGCGTCGGCTCCCGCGACATCCCGCTGTTGATGACGTCCGGCCAGCCGGGAGGGGAAGAAGCGTCGACCGCGATCCGGGCCGGCGTGGCCGACTATGTTCGAAAGCCTTACGAGCTGAGCGAGTTGTTGGCCCGCATCGCGGCCCAGATCGAGCGAGGCCGCCTGGTCCGCGGTGCGCGGCGCGACGCCGAGACGAGCGGGATCGTGCTTGAGATTATTCGTGACGTCACGGCCAGTCTGTCCAGCGGCGAAATCTTCGACATTCTGGTCCGCCGGGTATCCAGGCTGTTCGCGATCCGTCGCTGCTCGATGATCCTTTTGGACGAGGCTCGGGCAAACGGGACGGTGGTGGCGGCGCATGACGATCCGAGCATCAATGCCCTGACCCTGGACCTCAGCCGCTATCCCGAGATCCGGCAGGCGATCGAAACAGGGGCGCCGGTGCTGGTGAAGGATCTGAAGCGCTCGGCGCTCTTTGAGCAGATCCGACCGCTTTGGGAGACCGAGAAGATCGACGTCGATGTGCAGTCGATCGTGGCGATCCCCTTCAACTTCGATCAAGGACGCTCTGGCGTCTTCTTCCTGCGCTCCAGCTTGGATGAGCCCAGCCTCGACGAGGAATCGGTGAAGCTGACGTCGGCGATCGTGCAGGGGACGGTCAGGTCGCTCAACCGCGCCGCCATGTTTGAAAGCGTGCTCTCACAGCAGGAGCAGCTGGAGGCGCTGGCGAAGACCGACGAGCTGACAGGTTGCCTTTCGCGGCGCTACTTGATGGATAGGCTCGAAGCCGAACTCGAGCGCGCGTCACGCTACAACCGCCTGCTGGGGGTGGTCATGTTCGACATCGATGACTTCAAGAATCTCAACGACACGCATGGGCACACCACAGGCGACGCCGCGCTGCGCTCGATCGGCGAGGTTCTGCAGCGTTCGCTGCGCACCGCGGACTTCGTCGGCCGTTATGGGGGCGATGAGTTTCTGCTGGTACTGCCGGAGACCAGCGCGCACGGGACCTTCCAGCTGGCGGAGCGCGTCCGCGTCGGCGTCAGCCAGCGGGAGTTCGACCTGAGGGGCAAGGCCCTGAAGCTATCGGTCAGCGGCGGCGTGGTCGGGTATCCGGGGGCCAATGTGGCCAAGCCGGAAGAGCTGATCGACCGTGCCGACCAGGCCCTCTACCGGGCGAAGGCGGCGGGCCGCAACAAGGTTGTCTCCTATCACGCCCGTGAGACGAAGGATTCCAAGCAGGCCCCGAAGGGCTCCGGAGGTGAGCCGGCGTGAGCGCCGAACACCGAATTCGGATACCGGCGACCGCGTCACCTTGCGCTCGCACGGGTCGAATCGTCGGCCTCCGGAAGCCGCGGCCAGCCGAAAGGCGCCCGTAAGCCGCCGCGGCCCGACTCCATCATCTACCGTCTGATGAGTTCCCGGCAACTCGACAACCGCACGCTTACCGCTGTGCCCGATCTCGCGGTGGGCCACGCGGGCGATCGACTCGCGGCCACAGGGTGCACCGTCGTGCTGGGTCCGTTTCGAGCCGCCGTCGATATTCGTGGCTCGGCCAGCGGCACCCGTCAATTGGATTCTTTGTCTCCCAACCACCTGGCCGATCGAGCCGACGCGATACTGTTGACCGGCGGTTCGGCGTACGGGCTGGCCTCAGCGGATGGTGTGGCCCGCTGGCTCGAAGACCAGGGTCGTGGCTTCCAGACCGCCGCCGGCCGCGTGGCGATCGTTCCCAGCGCGGTGATCTTCGACCTCGGCATCGGGAGGGCGGACCGGCGCCCGGACGCGGCCATGGGCCGTGCCGCGTGTGAGGCGGCGAGCCGTGAACCGGTGGCGGAGGGACGAGTGGGTGTAGGAACCGGGGCGAGTGTCGGCAAGCTGTTGGGTTATGAGAGGGCGATGCCGGGAGGAGTGGGGAGTCGGGCGTTGCAGTTCGAAGATCACGTCGTGGGCACGCTGGTCGTGGTCAACGCTTTCGGCGATGTGCTCGACGCCCAGGGAGGGATCATCGCCGGAGCGCGGGACGAGAGCGGCATGTTCGTCGATACAGCCGCGTATATCAGGGCGCGTGGGCTACCGCCACGGTTCGAAGCGAGCTACAACCCGAATACCACCCTCGGCGTTGTCGCCACCAACCTTCCGTTAAGCCGCGTCGACCTGCAGGCGGTCGCCCGCCAGGCTATGAACGCCATTGCCAGGCGAATCTCGCCGGCCTGCACACAATTCGACGGCGATCTCGTCTTCGCTTGCTCTACAGCTCCCAGCCCGGAACCTTTCACCGCGCCGCGCTTGCTCCGCGTCGGGCTCTGCGCCGAACTCGCCTTGGCCGAAGCGATCCAGCGGGCCGTTCAAAGCGCGCCGTCTGGCGACGGGAGTGATCTGGGGTCAGATTAAGCCCTCCAGGCGGGCTTCGAGATGAGAGCGCCAGGCGGCTTGAAAGGGGTCACGGCCATTAAGCTCAGAGTTCTTTTCGACATAGACGGTACTCTCTTGCTCACCGATGGGGCGGGGCGTGCGGCCCTGGGTCGCGCCCTGGAAGTGATCTATGGAACGACGGGCCCGTTGGCCGGATTCAATTTCCACGGGAAGACTGACCCGCAGATTGTCGTCGAGTTGCTGACCCGGGCCGGCGTCCAGGAGGCCGAGATCCGCAGCCGACTGTCGTCGGTTTGGCCCGTCTACTTGGAAGCCCTCGAACGTGAGCTGGAGGATCGGCGGCTGCGAGGTCGGATCGTCTTGCTGCCCGGCGTGAGGGAGCTGCTGGCCCGCCTGGAGCGGCGGCCCGAGGTCAGACTGGGTCTCTTGACTGGAAACATCGAGCCAGCCGCGCGGCTCAAGCTGACCGCGGCCGGCGTGAGCGCCCGGTTTGATGTAGGTGGGTTCGGTTCCGACTCGGAGGTGCGGATCGAGATCGCTCGTATCGCGGTGGATCGTTGTCGCTCGGCGTCCGGCCCGGGTGCAGCTCCGGCGGTAGTGGTGGTGGGCGACACCCCGGAGGACGTCGCTTGCGCCCTGGCTGTGGGCGCCACCGCGGTGGCGGTGGCCACGGGTCGTCATGGCGTGGCCGAGTTGGAGGCGGCGGGCGCGGACGCGGTATTCGAAGATTTCAGCGACACCGGGCGAGTGGTGGGGTTCGTCCTGGGAGCGGGTGGAGTGGCGGGCCTCGAAGGGGGCGCCGAATCGGGGCGGAGGCGATGAGTTTCGAGGGAAGCTTCGACGTCGTGATCGAGGGAGTTGGCGCCGTGCGCGGTGCCAAGGTGCTGGCCGCGCAAGAGGGCATCTACATCGACAAGCATCACATCCCATACTCCACGTTGCTCGGGGTCGCGCTTCGTGGCTCGATTCTTCTCGTCATCGGAACGCAGGTGGCGATGGCGCTGCGCGGCAACCACGAGGGGCTCGCCACGCTGGCGGCGGAGCTGCGGGGGCGGGCCGACTTGAGTCATCTCGCGCTGAGCGACAAAGAATCGCTGGAGGGCGAGCGGGTCGTGTTCGCGACACCGGTGGCGATGTCGGGCCTGGTGGAGATGGAGCGATTCAAGGGGATGGCGCTGGCGGTGGTCACGGATTCGGCGCTTCATATTTTCGAGCGCGGCGGCCGGCACTTCCTCACGCCCTGGGACCGGATCACAAAGGTCGACGTGACGCGGGCGAAATTCGGGCGGGTCGTGCGAATCGGGTCAGGGGCGACGCAGCTCGAGGTGCTCTACCTCACCGACGCCCAGATCCAGACGATTCGAGGGCTGGCCGCCCGTCATTCCAGCGCCGTGCTCGGTGTCACCGGGGCCGCAGCCCGGTCCAGCGCCCACGTCGAAAAACCGGCGACGTCCGCGCCCGCAGGCACGGCGGCGGTCGCGACGTCCGAGTTGCGGGAGCGCCAGGACCTGGCGCGACGTTTCAGTATACCCGAGTTCGAGGCGTCTCTGGGCGCCATGGGCACCGGCTCCGATCGGCCGTTGGGCGCGGCCATCGACCGCCTCCAGATGTCTTCGCTTTTGCCCGTGGGGTTTTTGGAGGAACACCTGCGGGATCTGCGTAATATCTACGATGGGGCCTTGCTGCGGGCGAAGCGTCAGGCGGCCGCAGCGACGGACGTGGTGGCGGCGGCCGATGCGCTGGATGGGCGGCGCGTTTGGGACGATTTGAGAGACAGCGTGGGCGTTGCCGCCGACGCCACAGTGCGATCGTTCGAACGGCAGACCCGACGCATCGCAGCGAACCGCCGGCTTCCCTGGCGGAAGGCTCGGCGCAAGTTCATGCCGTCGCCGAAAGAGGTCGTCGGCGTCAGACAGCGACTGGCGCGAACGGTCGCCGAGATCGAGCAGAGCACGGACGCGGTATCCCGCGCGGCCAAGGCGGTGGGGCCGGCGGTAAGCTCCAGCGGAGAAGAGCTGCAAGAAGCCTACGATCGCTGGCACGAGAGCCTGAGAGAGCTCGACCAGGCGTACGCGACGGGCTGGGCGAGTTTCAGCCGGGAGGTCGTCAACGTCTGGCAGTCGGTATTCATGCCGAAACTCACGCGGCTGAGCGGACAACGCAGGCGCTTTTTGCCGCGACCTGTGAAAGTGGCGCTGTATTTTGTCGGTTTGTTAGTGGTGGCGGCTGTCGTTTACCTGGTGTTGACCGGGCAACTCAGCCAGATCGTGCAATTCGAGTGATCGAGTTCTCATCCCTTAGATAAGAGGAGACGTTCCTGGATGGCCGGTTCGCAGTCGAAATTTTACGGTGTCTTAGCGGTTATCGCCCTCGCGGGAGGCGCTCTGATCGGCTATGTGGCGCTGCGCGAACGACCCTCGAGCGCGGCGGAGTTCAGTGAGGCGATGCTTTCGAACGTCGACGAAGGTGAGCTGGTCTCGGAAGAGGTGGGCGTTTCCCGTGGGTCGCTCGACGCTCCGGTCCTCATCGAAGAGTACGCGGACTATCAGTGCCCGGCCTGTGGAATGGTCGGGACTCTGACCATTCCGCAGATCCTCGAAAACTACGTGGACACCGGTAAGGCGCGCTTCGTTTTCTATGATTTCCCGCTTCACCCCGGGGCATCACAGCTGGGAGCTGAGGCGGCGCGCTGTGCGGGAGACCAGGCTGCCTTCTGGGCAATGCAGAAGGTGCTGTTCGGCCGGATGCGCGAATGGGGCCCGGAGCGGGATCCCAAAGGCCGGTTCCGTCAGTACGCTGATGCGCTCGGCATCGATGGCAAAGCGCTGGTGGAATGTGTCGAGGCGCAGAAGTACCGGGACGTGGTGATGCGGAGCCAACTCCGGGCCCGGCAACTCGGTATCGATAGCACGCCCACGTTTCTCATTAACGGACGGCGTGCGGTCGGAGCTATGGGCTACGACCAGATGGCGGAATTGATCGAGCGAGAGCTGGCAGCTCCGTGAATCGACGTCGGGCGATCGCAATCCTCGCTTTAGTAGGCGCCCTGGACGCGGCCTATCTGCTCTTGGCCAAGCTGGGCTACATCGGTGAGATCGCCTGCACGATTGCGAACGGCTGCGATCTGGTCAACACGTCTCGCTATTCGGAGTTCCTGGGGTTGCCGGTGGCGGGGATCGGGCTGGCTGGCTATCTGGCGCTGTTCGGGTTCGCTGTCGTGGGTCTCCAGCCACGCTGGGAGGCAGATCGGCGGCCCGATCTGTGGCTCAGCCTCGTGTCCGGGGTTGCCGTCCTCTTCACGCTCTACCTCACCTACGCCGAGCTGTTCATCCTCAAGGCTATTTGCCAGTGGTGTATCGTATCGCAAGTGATCGTGCTGGCGATCTTCGTGCTGGCGCTGATCGGCATAGCGCGTCGGCAGACGCTGCTGCGTTTTGGGGCCGGTGCAGCGGTCCTGGGGGTGACGGTTCTTGCCGGCTATACGTGCTATGGTCTGGTCGGACCGCCCGGCTAGCTAGCAAGTCGCGGCGGCCTATTCGAACATCCAACATCGAACATCCAACATCGACCGTTGGAGTCTGCGGCGCTTGCGTGCCTTGAATAACGAACGCCGAACGCCCAACTCCGAAGTGCTATTTCGATGTTGGGCGTGCGACGTTCATTGTTCTCTCTGAACTTCGGAGTTCGATGTTCGATGTCGAATGTTCGTGTTAGAAAAAGGCGAGGCCGAACCGGCCTCGCCTTCTTCGTCTTCCTCGCCTCGCTGCTGCCGCGGCGCCGCCCTCACTCAGCTGGGAGCCCAGAACCCCTCGAGCGCCATTCCGTCCGGCGACTGGCGTAGCTTTTCGAAGGCGCGGTTGCGGATCTGCCGGATCCGCTCTCGGGTCACGCCGAGCAACGACCCGATCTCCTCCAGAGTCATCTCCTCACCGTCGTCCAGCCCATAGTACAGCACGAGGATCTTGCGTTCCCGCTCGGTCAGGTACTTCCGGAACATGTCCTGTAAGAACTGGCGGCGCGCCTGGCTCTCCACCTCGTTCTGTATGTCCTCGGTTTCCATCGCCGAGAACCGCTCGCCGAACGAAGCGCTGTCCCGATCGGTGCGGTCGAGCGGAGCATCGAGACTCAGCTCGGCCGATGCGACCCTGCGCAATGCGCGGATCGTCTGCACCGGCTCGCCCATGCGATCGGCGATCTCCCGGTCGGTCGGGGTCCGCCCCAACTGCTGGGTCAACGCCGTCTCGGTACGCGAGAGCTTGACCAGATTCGAGTTCTGGTTCAGTGGAATGCGAACCGAACGCGTCTGCTCCGCCAAGGCCTGCAGCACCGTCTGGCGGATCCACCAGACCGCGTAGGAGATGAACTTCACGCCCTTGTCGGGATCGAACTTCTTGACGGCCTTGAGCAGCCCCTCGTTTCCGATGCAGACTAGTTCCGCCAGGTTGAGGCCGCGACCCTGATACTTCTTCACGTAGGAGATGACGAACCGCAGGTTCGCCGTCACCAGCCGCTCGGCCGCCCTCCGGTCACCCGCTCGGGCCCGCCGGGCGATCTCGCGCTCCGTCGCCGCGTCCTCAATGAGGGGATACTTTTCGACGTCGTGGAGGTACTGATCGAATGAGTCTAATGCCTTGGAGCTAAAAAACATGCTCACTCCGCTGCGACCCTGCCGAAGGAGGATGGGGTTGAAGTTAAAAAGGGCGAGACCCGCGTCGTGGTCCCGCCGGAGATGCAAAGCAACGCCCGAGCGCCATGCGCCACGCCACCTTGCCCGCCCTTGACCCTACCAGTGGCGGAATCAGACGACCTCAAGACGTTGATAAGCAAGACTGTTTAGTTTAACACCAACCCGAGAATCCGTAAACCCCGAAAATAAGGCGAATCGCCTGTCTGCGCGGCATTTCGGGGCCTTGTTTCGGTACGGGTGGTATTACACTGACCGGGGGTTCGGATGTTCCAGCCAATCTTGCGCTTGAGCCCGACCGCCCAGCACTGCCAGAATGGCGGGTCCAGGCGGCGCGCCCGGTCCTAGGCAGAGGGCATAAGGGGTCGGCGCCGCCACCTCGATGGTCTCGACCAGCAACCCGTGATCGTTTCGGCCAGCACCGCCCTCCAGCTCCAGTAACGTTGATCTGAAGCGCCGCCGGTGCGCGAAGAGCCGTGGGCCCCGCGGCGGCACCACGAGGCGTCCCCGGAAGTAAGGCCAATCGCTGCCCAGGCGGGCGAGCGTCGCCGGCGCCGAGCGCACCGGCCCGCTGGGGGTGGCCGCCTCCGCGGCCCAGGTCCGCCGGAGGCGGCGGGGAAGCTTGTCGGCGCCGATATCCCAGGCGCGCGGGCGGTTTGGCGCGGTGAGGAGGGTGAGAAGCGCGCTGTGGGGTAGCCGGGCGGCGCCCCAGAGGCGGGGCAACCAGGGGAGTGGCGCCGCCAACAGCAGCGCTCCGGCCACGCCCGCGTAGGCTGGCGCGGCCTGAGCGAGAACGCCGAGCAGGGCGGCCGCGCCAAGGCGGAGCGACGTAAAGCCCCGCATGATCGAGGTCGGCCCGGCCGTGCGGGATGCCGTCCGGGCAGCCGCCACCGGCACGTGAACGGCGAAGGCGATCAACGCCGCGGCCAGGGCCACAAGCCAGGTCACGCCCGGCGCGGCGCCTGACGTGGCGGCGGCGCCCAACAAGACCGCCGCCAGCGGTTTCACGAAGCCGTTCAGCGCGGTCCAGATCATGTCCGCCAGGCGAAATCGCGACAGTGCGCCATCGGCGACGACCAGAAGAAGCAGAGCGCCCCAGACCATCGGTGCGGCGAGCCCGGTTAGCGGTTGGGGCAAGGTAAGCAGGCCGAGCCAGCCAGCGATCCCGGGGAGGGCGAAGGCGGCGTAGGGGCTCAGCCCCAGGGCCGCGACCCAACCCAGCAGCATCAGAAGCTCGACGGTCGTCACGGATCCCAGGGCCACCTCCCGTGGAACGGTCGCCTCAAGGGTGCGTGGCTGCGAGGGCCGCGAGGACACGCTGCCGCAGGGGCGCGTACGAAGTCAATCCGGCGATCGCTTGACCGGCCAATACGACGGTGGGTGTCCCCGTCACGCCGGCGGCGAGCGCCTGACGGAGGTCCTCTTCGATGGCCGCATGGGTGGCCGGGGAAGTCAGGCAATCTGAGAACGACTGCGCATCGAGTCCGAGGTTGTTGGCGTAGTCGACCCAGAGTGAGTCGGGTCTGGCAACTCCCGACCATTCGGGTTGGCGCACGAACAGGTAGTCATGGTATGGCCAGAAGCGCCCCACCTGACCGGCGCAGTGCGCGGCTTTGGCCGTGGCGACCGAGTTCGGATGGATTCCGGCGAGGGGAAAAAAGGCGAAGTGAAGACGCAGGAGACCCGGGTCGACGAACTCGGCGAAAAGACCCGGGAGCGCGGCGAGCGCGAAGTTACGACAATAGGGACACTCGAAGTCGGAATAGACGACCATCTCGACCGGCGCGCTAGGCGAGCCGAGCGATCGGTAGTCGTCTTGCGCAAAGGTCTGTTGGACCAGGCCGCCGGTCAGGAGCAGCAGAATCGTGGTCAGGGTGGATGTCGGGCTGTTGATCAACGCTGTCGTTCCTTTCCCTCGTCTTTCAACAGCGACTCTACCTCTCGTTGTCCCTCGAGAAGGCGATCGATGTCCTCGGCCACCTCTCGGGCGGCGGCCAGGTCTCCGGTAAGGCTTTCCACGCTGCCCGCGCCCGCCTGCATGCGCAACAGGCCCAGTCTGATCGTCTCGAGCGCCGCGACGGCGTCCGCGAGGCGCTGCTGAGTCGCGTCCCGGGCCGCGTGCAGGTCGTGGTCCAACCGCCGACGTTCCGCGGCCACGCTCGTGCGGGCCCGAGTCGCGGGCGACTCTGCCAGCGCGCGGCTGGTCCGCTCGGTTCCGAGGTTCGCGATGACGGCGTCCAGCTCCTCGATACGGCCGCGCATGTTCTGGGCGTCGGCCTGGAGCTTCTGAACCACCTCGGGCAAATCGTTCAGGGCACGGCGCATGGCCCGGGGAAGCTCGTCGAACAGTCGATCGGCCGCCAGCCCGATCGCTTGTTCCGTGGGGCGGTATGTGGCCGAGGCCGCGCTGGGCAGATTCTTCCGCCCGAGCGAGGCCACACGAAAGACCCAGCGGCCCAGACGAGAACG
>CAYGCC010000091.1:0-3900 GCA_964348165.1 uncultured Gemmatimonadota bacterium
CGGAACCGACCGGTGTCCCCTGCCGAGCGGACTTCGAGGAGGAGAAGTGAAGAGCGTGCACAAGACGATCGGAATGACACTGGCGCTGCTCGTGGCGCTGGCCGGGTGCGGGGACGACACGACGGGACCGGCCGCGGAGCGCAACGATCCCGGGACGGGGACCCGGACGATGCTGGTAAAGGCCGACATCGAGGGGGAGGACGCACCCGGCGGTTTAGTCACCGACTTCGAGGTGCAGCTTCGCGACGCGCAGGACAACCCGATCTCCGGCGCCACCGTCACCATCCAGAACGGCGCCCTCGGCACGATCAACCTGCTGGAGAGTGGCCAGGCGACCGGCGACTACGTGGCGACGCGCAACAGCTTCGCGCCCGGCGATTACCGCCTGGACGTGATCAGCGGCACCGACAACGTGCGCGGCGTGGTGATCGGGGGGATGGCGGCCCACGTCATCACCAGCCCGGCGGCCAACGACACGGTGCCGGCCAACGCGCCGCTCGTCATCACCTGGACGCGGCCCTCCGAGGCGGCGGGCGTCGATGTGGAGACGCAAGACTTCCAGGCGGACGGCATCGTCGATTCCGGCACCTACACGGTCCCGGCGACGGAAAACCCGCCGCGGGATGACGGGTATGCCCGCATCACCCGCTTCAACCGCGTGGACATCGCCGGCGGCCTGTTCGGCTCGGAGCTGAAGATCAAGATCCGCAATACCGTCGAGCCGGTCGTCGCGCAATAGTCGTCGCAGTCACGGTGGCTGAAATAGAAAGGCCCGCCCCCGATACCCGGTGCGCTGGGATGGAAGTCGGGGGTGGGCCGCGTCACGAGCTGGAGCGACCGGTCGGCGCGTCCTGCCAGCCCCCCGAGCGGGCCGGCACAAAGTCGTTGCGTCTCCGGCCGGAAGCCCGTAGGTTGGTTATGCGCCTTCGGGCGCCCCGGGTACGATTTCTGGCGATTGCAGCCGGGTAACCAAGGTGCTAAACCGCCAAGGGCCCTCGCGGTGAAGTATAAAGCTACGGGGGCCCTTTCTTATGCGGCTTCCGCTCGAATTGGTCTGCCCGCCTACCTATTTCATCTCCATGAAGATGCGTAGCGTCGGATCCCTTACACCGTCTGCCCGCTTGGCGGCCGCGCCCTCCGGCGAATTCAGCATCGCCTGAAACGCGTCCATGTCCGACACCTCGATCAGCAGTCCCGTCAGCCTCGGATTGCTGCTGCTCTGGTAGAGACGTACGTTGGGCGCGCCGTGCTGGGCAAACATCTGGTGCCGACTGTTGGGGCCCTGCCAGGCCGCGCGCCAGTGCGCGGGATCGTTCACCTCGTGCGTGGCGAGCACCGTCGTGCCGCTGAAGGGGGCGGGCATGTCGCTGTTCCACGTGTCGTTGGACATCCGCCACTCGCCGCCGACCTGCCGCCAGGTCGCCATGTACTTGCCGCGGTCAACCGCCGCACCGTCCGGCCCCTTCAGCGAGTAGGTCCCCACCGTGTAACCGATGTCGCCCGCGACCATCGCTTCGATGGTCTCCAGCTCGCCGGTTAACCCGGCCGAGACCATCTCACCGAAGACGGCGGCGATGGCCTCGCGTCCCTGTCCACGCTCGGCGTTGGGCGGCATGAGCCGAGCGTCGTCCGTATACAACGCCACCAGCGCATCGACGTCACCCGCGTTCAGCGCCGCCTCCCAACTTTCGTCCAGCGCGGCCAGCTCCGGGCTCTCGCTAGAGGTCGGGGCGCAGGCGCCGACCGCGACGACCAGCAACAGCGGTGCGAAATTGATTCGTCTCATCTGAACCTCCCTGGGGCTGAGGAGTGGGTTACTTCGAGCCGGGCCTCTCCGGAGCCCGGCTTGGACGCCCGCCTCGCGCAGGCTGAGCGAAGCTGGGCGTCGGGACACACGAGGTATCGATAGGCCTATGGCCGTACGAGTCGGAGTGAGTGTACTTGGGAATGAGCGGTGCCAATATCGCGAGCGCCCGACAGGAGATCAAGCGGCCCGGTGACGGGCTGCGGGAAGGGGGAGAGCTCGGGTGTTCCGGCCGGCGACGTGATTGGGCTACAGGCTGGGAGCCCACGCTTGCCGCGCGGCCCTGCCGGCTCGCATCTTGCTATATCAGCCGGTAGTAGCCCGTACTTGAAAGCCATGACTGACATCCCGGAGCGCCTTCGGCAAGCGTTGTCCGGCCGCTACACCCTGGAGCGGGAACTCGGGGCCGGCGGCATGGCCACGGTGTACCTGGCCCACGACGTGAAGCACGACCGCAAGGTCGCCATCAAGGTCCTTCGCCCCGAGCTCGCCGCGGTGCTGGGCGCCGACCGGTTCGTCCAGGAGATCAAGACCACCGCCAACCTGCAGCACCCCCACATTCTCCCGCTGTTCGATTCGGGCGAGGCCGATGGCTTCCTCTACTACGTCATGCCCTACATCGAGGGCGAGACGCTGCGCGACAAGCTGGACCGCGAGAAGCAGCTGGGGATCGAGGAGGCGGTGCGGATCGCGAACGAGGTGGCCGACGCGCTGGACTACGCGCATCGCCAGGACGTGATCCACCGCGACATCAAGCCGGAGAACATCCTGCTGCATGATGGCCGGCCCGTGGTGGCGGACTTCGGCATCGCGCTGGCGGTGAGTGCGGCGGCGGGTGGGCGGATGACGGAGACGGGGCTGAGCCTGGGGACGCCGCACTACATGAGTCCGGAGCAGGCGACGGCGGAGAAGGATCTCACGAACCGGTCGGACATCTACTCGCTGGGCGCGGTGCTGTACGAGATGTTGACGGGCGACCCGCCGCACACCGGCAGCACCGCGCAGCAAATCATCATGAAGATCGTGACGGAGGAAGCAGCGCCGGTCACGAACGCGCGCAAGGCGGTGCCGCCAAACGTAGCAGCGGCGGTGGCGATAGCGTTGGAGAAACTGCCGGCGGACCGGTTCGACGGTGCCAAGGCGTTCGCCGCGGCGCTCGAAGACCCGCATTTTCGTGCGGCTGGCCCGAGTGCGGAACTGGTCTCGGACAACCTGCGTCTCTGGAAGAGGCTGGCTGTGGCCAGTGCGGTCATGACGGCGATCGCGCTCGTGACTGCCGTGTGGGCGTTAACGCGTACCCCAGCCGCCGCCCGCGCCCCTGTGCTCGGCGCGACGCTGGTGCTTCCGGACACGGCACCCATGGCGTTCGTCGGCGAAGCATGGCTTGGCGCAGGAGTTACATCGCTGGCCCTGTCTCCGGACGGTACCGCCTTGGCCTATGCCGCCTGGGATGGCGTGAAGTCGCGACTGTACCTTCGCCGCCTGGCCGAGTACGAGGTTTGGAGCCTACCTGGGACCGAAGGTGCCTATGGTCCGTTCTTCTCGCCGGACGGCCTATGGGTCGGATTCTTCGCCGCCAATAAGCTGAAGAAGGTACCGGTCGGGGGTGGCAACCCCGTCGAGCTCGCCGAAGGCGTGACCGCGTGGGGAGCCAGTTGGTCGGAGGACGGTCATATCTACTATGCCTCGCTCGAGGGCGCCCGACTCATGCAGCTCTCCGAGGACGGCGCATCCGCGCGAGAGGTCGCCCGCGCCGCCCCATCCGAGCTTGGAGTGGCTTTGGGTTTTTACTTTCCCGCGGCGGTTCCGGAATCGGACTTCCTGCTCGCATCCCGTGTGGACCAGACCATCTGGACCGTCTCGCTCTCGACGGGCGAGGCCAAGCAGATCATCAGGGGTGGCACGAGCCCGCGCTATCTGGAATCCGGCCATATCGTCTTCGGCCGGCAGGGGACGTTGATGGCGGCGAGGTTTGACAGGGAGACGGGCGAGGTGACCTCCGACCCGTTCACCATCCTCGCCGGCATCCGCATGGAAGGTGCGTTCGGTGCGATGCACGCGGCTTTCGCCGAGACCGGGCTGATGGCGTACGCTCC
>CAYGCC010000092.1:0-5952 GCA_964348165.1 uncultured Gemmatimonadota bacterium
GACTCGGACTCGCTGGGCAGTAGGAAGAGGTCGGCGCAGGCCAGCAGCTCCGCCACCGATTCCATCTTGCCGAGGAAGACGACTCGGTCGCCGATCCCCAGACCGCGCGCCTGCTCTTCGGCCATCGGCCGGTCCGGTCCATCCCCGACGAACACCAGCCGCGCCGGCACCTTTTCCATCACCCGGGCCGCCACGCGGACCACGTCGCCGACGCGCTTTACCGGCCGGAAGTTGGAGATGTGCATGAGGATCTTTTCGTCGGGTTCGGCGAAGGCGTTGCGGTGGCGCCCATCGGGACGACGCCCGAACAGCTCGGTGTCCACGAAGTTGGAGATCACCCGAACGTCACACTCGCTGCAGCCGAAAGTGGCGATGGTCTCGCGCTTCAGGAACTCGGAGACCGCGGTAAGTCCATCGGAGCGTTCGATCGAGAACTTGACGATGCTGCGATAGGACGGATCCTGGCCCACGAGCGTGATATCGGTGCCGTGGAGCGTGGTTACGATCTTCAGCTCGTCTGGCTTCGCCAACATCTGCTTGGCCAACCAGGCCGAGGTGGCGTGCGGCACCGCATAGTGCACGTGGAAGAGGTCGAGGTGCCGCTGGGTGGCGACCTCGTGCATCGCGACGGTCGCCGCCAGCGAGTAGGGCGGATACTCGAACAGCGGGTAGCGGGACACCTCGATCTCGTGAAAGTAGGTGTTCCGCATGAAGCGGGGCAGTCGAAACGGGTGCGCGTAAGAGACGAAGTGGACCTCGTGCCCGCGCTGAGCGAGGCGCATGCCCAGCTCCGTCGCCACGGCCCCGCTTCCGCCGTAAGTCGGGTAGCAGCTGATTCCGATCCTCATATCGTCTCTCTGCCTGTCGTCAGTCGCCAGAAGCTATTGGGGCCGCCCGCCCCGAGCCAGAGCGGTCTTCCCGTCCACGCCAGGACCGCACGATCTCGGCCGCCAGCTGGTCCAGCGGTTGCTCCCCGTCCAGCCAGACCGTGTCCGCGGGAAGCTGGTGCCGGAACCAGGTGAGCTGACGCCGGGCGAAGCGTCGTGTGCCCCGCATCGCCGCTTCCACGGCCGCCCCCAGCTCGAGCGTGCCGCTCAGGTGAGCGATGAGTTCCGCGTAGCCGACTGAGGCGAGGCCGGGGGCATCCGGCGGATAGCGCCCGAGCAGGCGGCGGACCTCGTCCAGCAGACCGTCCGCCATCATCCGCTGAAAGCGTCGATCGATCCGACGATACAGCTCCGGCCGCGGCAAGCTCAGGCAAAAGACGAGGGCGGATAACGCCGCCGTCCGGGGAGGCCGCGAGTACCACCACGAGTGAGGGCGCCCCGAGAGCAGCGCCACCTCCAGCGACCGCGCCAGCCGCTGCGGCCCTCCCTCCCGCCCCAGCTGAGCGGCCCGACTCGGGTCCAGCCGATTCAGCCATCTCTTGAGTGACTCGGGTGGTTGCTCCATCAAGTAGCGACGGAGCCGGGCCCGCCGGGCTGGGTCGAGCTCGGGCTCGGGTCCCAGCGGCTCCAGTAGCGCGCGGATGAAGAACCCCGTCCCGCCCACGATCACCGGCACGTGGCGCCGCTCGCGGATCTGGGTGACCCAGCCCCAGGCGTCGCGCGCGAACTGACCGGCGCTGTAAGCCTGGTCCGGCTCCAACCGGTCCAGGCCATGGTGCGGAACCCGATCGCGGAGCGCCGGTGGCGGCTTGGCCGTCCCGATGTCCATATGCCGGTAGATTTGCCGAGAGTCCGCCGAGATGATCTCACCTCCGACGCGATCGGCCACCTCCACCGCCAGCTCGCTCTTTCCCGTCCCCGTCGCGCCGGTGATCAGGATCGCCTCGGGCACCCCGCGACCGCTCATACTCTCGCTAGACGCACTGCTGAGTCGGGCGCTCAGCTGCGGCCGAAGCGCCGTGCCAGCTCTTCCATCGACAGGCGCAGGATGGTAGGGCGGCCGTGAACGTCGTGGCTGGGAAGCTCCGAGGCAAAGAGCTGGTCGAACAGCTCCAGCATCTCGGGCTGCGAGAGAGGTTGTCCGGCCTTGATCGCGCCCTTGCAGGCGAATGACTTGGCCACGCGCTCGTGCTGATTCCGCGCCGAGTCGACCAGCGGCGAGCCGTGAGCAAGCTCGGCGACCATCTCGCGGAAGCAGCGCTCGGAGTCGAAGTACGGGTGTGGGTTCGGCACGGCGTGAATGATCACCGTGTTGTTCCCGAAGGCCTCGAGCTCGAAGCCAACGCGCCGCATAATGCCGCCAAGCTCTTCCACCGCCTGGAACTCGCTGGGCGATAGGCGCACGGTGATCGGAAACAGCAGGCGCTGGGAATTTACCTGGCCGTGGTCGAAATCCTGCATCAATCGTTCGAACAGCACCCGCTCATGGGCCGAATGCTGGTCGACGATGATCAAGCCGCTGCGCGTCTCAGCCAGGATGTACGAGCCGTGCAGTTGCCACATCGAGCCGGACAGGCTGAGCGGGCGATCGACATATTCGGCCTCGTCGTCCGGCGGCATCGTCGGCGCCTCGCCCGGCACGAACAGCGCCATCTGCGGGCTCCCCGGCCCGGCCACTCCGGCATCGTCGCGACGGGCCGGTCGGCGGCCGACCAGCTGGGCGGCGCCGGGACCGACACGGTCGAGGCTCGCCGCGCTGGCCAGCCCCTCGAGTCCCGCGCGCACCGCCCCGGTCACGGCTTCCTCGACTTTCATCTTGTTTCGGAAGCGAACCTCCGCCTTCGTGGGGTGCACATTGACGTCGACCTCTGCAGGCGGCAGCTCGAGGTAGAGGAAGAGCGCCGGACGATACCCCTGAGGTATGGTGGTGCGATAGCCCTCCTCCGCCGCGCGCGCGATGAAACGATCGCCGAACGGTCGGCCGTTGACGAACAGGTAGAGGCGACGCCCCCCCGGTCGCGCGCTCGCCGGCCGTTGGACCAGGCCGGCCACCCGCAGGCCGCCGGACTCGTAGTCGAGCGGTATCAGCTCGGATGCCAGCGCCTCGCCCCAGACGGCACCCACCCGGGCCGCCAGGTCTCCCGTACGGGGCAGGTCGAAAAGCTCCCGGTCGTTGGACCGGAGTCGAAAGGCAGTGCTCAGATGAGCGAGGGCCAGGGCGAGCGTCGTCTCCGAGACGGCTCGGGTTTCCGCCGCGCTAGAGCGCAGAAACTTCGCCCGGGCCGGCAGGTTGAAGAACAGCGCGCGCACGCTGACGGCGGTTCCCGGCTGCCGAGCGATCTCGTCCACCGCCACGACCTTTCCCCCGTTGATCTTCACCCGTGTGCCCGGTCCGCCGCCCGCCGGCGCCGTCTCCAGCTCGAACCGGGATACCGCCGCGATGGACGGCAGCGCCTCACCTCGGAAGCCCAGCGTCTGTATCGCGCGAAGATCGCGCTCGTCGCGGATCTTCGATGTGGCATGGCGATCGATGGCCAACAAGGCATCATCGCGCACCATGCCGTGCCCATCGTCCGCCACCCGGAGCTCGGTCTTTCCGCCGGCGCGGATGTCGATCTCGATGTGGGTGGCCCGAGCGTCGAGGGCGTTCTCGACGAGCTCTTTCACGGCCGACGCCGGCCGTTCGACCACTTCACCGGCCGCGATCTGGTTGGCGATGTGGTCGGGAAGGATGTGAATGCGACGCTGCATGCTCGGAAGCTATCGGGGGCCCCCGCCCCCATCAAGCGAAATCGCTCGGGTCGGGCATCCTAAAGCTGGAGGCCGTAGAAGCGGCAGGCGTTTCGGTACGTCGTCTCCGCCAGCTCGTCCGCGTTCTCGCCGCGAATCGAGGCGAGCCTTCGCAGCACGTGCTCGACGAAAGCGGGCTCGTTTCGCTTTCCACGCCGTGGGGCGGGAGCCAGGTATGGGCTGTCCGTCTCCACCAGCAGCCGATCGGAGGGCACGCGACGCACGAGCTCGTCGCCGGCGAATTTCTTGAAGGTGACGATCCCGGCGAACGACACGTACCAGCCGGCCTTCAGGCCCGTGCGCAGGAGCGCGGCCCCGCCGCTGAAACAGTGCAGCACACCAATCACACGGCCGGAATAGGTCTCGATCACCTCGGCCAGGCTGTCGTCGGCATCGCGGGCATGAACGACGACGGGCAAACCCAGCCGCTCGGCCACCTCGATCTGACCGCGGAAGGCGGCCAGCTGCGCGTCACGCGGAGAATTGTCGTAGTGATAATCGAGGCCCGTCTCGCCTACAGCCACGACGCGCTCGGCGGATCGGGCCAGCGCCTCCAGCGCTTGCAGCGCCTGGCTGTTGCAGCGATGGGCCTCGTGCGGATGGATTCCCGCGGTGGCGAAGATTCGCGGCGGCCCGGCGCGGCGTGCCAGCTCGATCGCTGCCACGGCGTCATCCAGGTCGCTGGCGATCGACACGATCGTCTGGACGCCCGCGGCGGCCGCCCGGCCGAGCACCGGGTCGAGCTCGGTGGCGAGGCGCTCGTCCGTCAGATGTGCGTGGGAGTCGAACAGCCTCAACTTTCGGCGCGAGCCGCAGCGACGCGGCGCCGGTCGCTCTTGCTGCGCACACCGCCGGACCGCTGCTCGACCTCGAGCAGCACCGGAGAAGCGACGAAGATCGACGAGTACGTTCCGATGATCACCCCGGCGATGAGGACGAGGGTGAACTCGCGGATAACGGCGCCCCCGAAGATGGCGAGGGCGCTGAGCACGGCGAGGGTCGTGCCGCTGGTCATTACGGTGCGCGGCAGCGTCTCGTTGATCGAGCGATTTAGGATCCGGAGATAGGGCATCCGGCGCATCTTCTTCAGGTTCTCGCGGATGCGATCGAAGATGATGATCGTGTCGTTGAGCGAGTAACCGATGATGGTCAAGATCGCGGCCACGGTCGGCAGCGAGATCTCGATGTTCAGGATGGCGATCACCCCGAAGGCGATGAGCACGTCGTGCACGGTGGCGATGACGGCGGCAAGGCCGAACCTCCACTCGAAGCGGAAGCCGAGGTAGATGAGCGTCAGCACGAACGAGATCAGCACGGCGCCCGCCGCCCGCTGCCTCAGTTCGCCTCCCACCTTGGGGCCGACCGCCTCCGTGCGCACGACTTCGTAGGACCCCGCGCCGAAACGCTCGGTCAAGCTCGAGTCAACGCGCAAGGCCAGCTCGCGGTCGCCGCCCTCGACGAACTCGGCCAGACGAATCAGGAACTCGCGCTCGCCGCCGAAGTTCTGGACCTGGAGGTTGGTGAACCCGGCACCGCCGAGGGCGCTCCGCAAGTCGGAGGCCGAGGCCTCTTCCGAGAAGCGCACCTGAAACAGCGTGCCGCCGGTGAAATCAACACCGTAGTTGAGGCCGCCGCGCAGAAAGATCGTGAGCACCCCGATCGCGATCAGGACCGCAGAGACCACGTAGGCCGTCTTGCGCTGCTCGAGAAACTTGAAATCAGCCGTGCCAAACAGCCGCATCGCCCGTCTTCCCTCTCGCTAGTTAGATACTCAGCTCGGCGGCCGGTGACCGTGTCTCCATCCAGATCAGCATGAAGGTCCGCACGACGAACACGGCGCTGAAGAACGAAGCGACGATCCCGATCGACAAGGTGACTGCGAACCCTTTGACCGGACCGGTGCCGAACTGATAGAGCACCAGCGCGGTGATCAGTGTGGTCAGATTCGAGTCGATGATGGCCGAAAGCGCCTGCTGAAAGCCGCCATCCACCGCCGTCCGCGTAGTCTTCCCTCCCGCCAGCTCCTCGCGTATGCGCTCGAAGATCAGCACGTTGGCATCCACCGCCATGCCGATCGACAAAATGAGCCCGGCGATACCGGGCAACGTCAGCGTAGCCTGCAGGCCGGCGAGGCCGCCCAACACGATCAGCACGTAAATCATCAGACCTAGCACCGACAGCACACCCGCCAGACGGTAGTAGGCCATCATGATCCCGATGACCAGCACAATGCCGATCAGCGCCGCCACCTCGCCCTGATCGATCGAGTCCTGCC
>CAYGCC010000093.1:0-1731 GCA_964348165.1 uncultured Gemmatimonadota bacterium
CCGCTCAGACTCTGATTGAACTCCTCGCCGTAGCCCAGGGGCAGCTCCCACGGAAATCGCTCCGGCGTTCCGTGGCAGTCGGTGCACTCGATCTCCACCTGGGCCAGCGTCGTGCCGAAGATGTTGCCGTCCCCGTGCATGTCGACCGTGGTGTGGCAGTCCTGGCACAGCAGGCCGCCGCGCGGGTTGCCGGGCCGGCTCTCGAGCTGGTGATGCAGGTCGTCGGAGATGAACAGGTACTGCTTCGTGTGCAGGGGCGGCTGCTTGTTGCCCTGAGCGTCGTAGGGGCTGCCGTACTCGAACTCCATCAGACCCTGATACGTGACGCCGATCCGCTTACCGCGGTTGTGGCACGAGTTGCACGACTCCACCGGGATGCCGCCACCCGCCTCGCGGGTGCCGTAGACCCGGTGCTGCAACAGGTGTCCCTGCTTCTCCTTGTCGATCGTCGGGTCGTTACCCTCGTAGTAACCTTCGTTGCCGTAAAGGATATGGCAGGCCGAGCAGCCCATCCCCCGGTAGTCGCCGCGACGCTCGCGCCCGCGCACGCCCACGTGGCAGCGCTGACACTGCTGGCGCTGGTAGGTGAAGCCGGCGAGCGCCGGGTTCTTTTCGATATCGGCGACGGAGGGGTTAGGCAGCTGATCCAACTTCGTCGGGAACTGGTTCGGATACGCCTTGATCAACGCCTGCATGTAACTCTTGTATGCGTCGGTCCCCACGGTCGGCACCGGGCCATCGGTGTCGGACACGGCATAGTTCCCCCAGGGGACCTTGTAGTTCTGAACCTCGGCCACGCCCCACGTATGGAGGTTCCCCTGGATCTTCCCCGCCTCGGTGTTCATCAGCGCCCGCAACAGACGATCCGCGTACCCCGGATGGCACTGGCCGCAGGTGTAATTGGCCACCCAGATGCTTCCCGGGTCGCGGTAGAACTCGCGGGGACCGTTGGCCGCCATGTTCGCGGGAATGCCCTGATGGGCGGCCTCCGCCGTCGTCGCCTGCGGGTTGCCGCCGTGGCAGACGACGCACCCCTCCGGGTCGCCATAGTTCGCCCCGAAGCCACGGATCAACGCGAGCATCCCGCTACCTTCCTCACGGATGCTCTCGATCCCCGTATGACAGCTAAGACACCCCTCGGCTGCCGGCTCTGCTGACGCAGCGGCCGCCGCCACCTGGTCTTCCGTCTGCGCGGCCTCTGGCCGGCAACCGAACGCCAGAGCGGCGAGTGCAAGCGGGAGGCAAACCGCGATGAAGCTACGCGGAGTTTTGCCGCCGTCCTGCAGACGCACGCGGCGCTTAAAAGTTCGCTTGCAGCGTGACGCGAGTTCGGAGTTTGATGGCGTTCTCATCGTGGATCACTCCGCCGTTGGAGGCCAGGTTGTCGTCGATCTTCTTCTGCAGGTAGGTATCCCAAACCAGATTAGCGCCGCCCGGCAGCCGCAGCCGGAAGAATAGCGGGACGCTGTTCACGTTCGTCTGCTGAAGGTCGTCGCTGTTGTAGGAGGCGATCACCGCGTCCGCCTCCATGTGAAAGAAGCCGGCGCTGAGGCTCCAGTCCCAGGGCTGATTCAGCTGCCCGTAGGTACCCAGAACCCCAAAGGCGAGATTCTCCTTGCTCTCGAACGCGGGGCCCAGGTCGCTGTCAGATTCGGCCGCCACGTTCAGCGCCAGTTCGGCGACCAGCGCCAGCCCCTCGCGCGCCAGGCTGACCGAGCCACCGAGGATGTT
>CAYGCC010000094.1:0-18635 GCA_964348165.1 uncultured Gemmatimonadota bacterium
CTGGAGTACGAGACGGAGAGGCGGCACTACGCGCACGTGGACTGTCCGGGGCACGCGGACTATGTGAAGAACATGATCACGGGTGCGGCGCAGATGGACGGGGCGGTGCTGGTGGTGAGCGCGGCGGACGGGCCGATGCCGCAGACGCGGGAGCACGTATTGTTGGCGCGGCAGGTGAACGTGCCGTACATCGTGGTCTATCTGAACAAGGTGGACATGGTGGATGATCCTGAGCTGTTGGAGTTGGTGGAGTTGGAGGTACGGGATCTACTGAACGAGTATGAGTTTCCGGGCGATGATCTGCCGGTGATCAAGGGGAGCGCGTTGAAGGCGCTGGAGAGCGGGGAGCCGGGGGTGGAGGAGACGCAGAGCATCGACGAGCTGCTGGAGGCGCTGGACAGCTACATCCCACAGCCGGAGCGGGATGTGGAGAAGCCGTTTTTGATGCCGGTGGAGGATGTGTTTTCGATCACGGGTCGGGGCACGGTGGCGACGGGTCGGATCGAGCGCGGCAAGGTGAAGGTGGGCGAGGAAGTGGAGATGGTGGGTTTGGGGGCGCACAAGAAGACGGTGGTGACGGGGGTGGAGATGTTCCGCAAGACGCTGGACGAGGGGGTGGCGGGGGACAACGCGGGGGTGTTGTTGCGGGGCACGGAGAAGGACGAGATCGAGCGGGGGATGGTGCTGTCGAAGCCGGGGTCGATCACGCCGCATACGAAGTTTGAGGGCGAGGTGTACGTGCTGACGAAGGACGAGGGGGGTCGGCACACGCCGTTTTTCGGTGGGTACCGTCCGCAGTTTTACTTCCGGCCGACGGACGAGACGGGGGAGGTGAAGCTGCCGGAGGGGGTGGAGATGGTGATGCCGGGGGACAACGTGACGATGACGATCGGGCTGATCACGCCGATCGCGATGGAAGAGGGTCTGCGGTTCGCGATCCGCGAGGGCGGCCGCACCGTGGGCGCCGGCGTCGTCACCAAGATTCTGGAATAGGTGGCGGCGCGCTGCGCGAGCGGCTGAATCGGGGGGGCTTGAGGGCTCCTTATTAGATATGTCGGGAAAAATTCGCATACGGCTGAAGGCGTTCGACCACGCGGTCATCGATCAGACTGCGGCCGACATCGTACGCACAGCCCAGAAGACCGGGGCGACCGTGCGGGGGCCGATTCCCCTGCCGACGCGCCGCCAGCGCTGGACCGTGCTGAGAAGCCCTCACATCGACAAGAAGTCGCGCGAGCAGTTCGAGCTGAAAACGCACAAGCGGCTGATCGACATCCTCGACTCGCGACCGCAGACCGTGGACGCGCTGACGAAACTGGATCTGCCGGCGGGCGTCGATGTCGAGATCAAGGTGGACTGAGGACGGACCATGTTAGGTCTGATCGGCAAGAAGATCGGGATGACCCAGCTGTTCGCCGACGACGGGAGCGTGGTCCCGGTGACGTCGATCGAGGCGGGCCCCTGTCCCATCGTCCAGGTGAAGACCGAAGAGCGCGACGGCTATCGCGCCGTTCAGCTCGGCTTTGGACGCAAGAAGCCGCGTCGCAGCCGCAAGCCCCAGCTCGGGCACGCCGCCGGCGCCGGTCTCGACTATGTCCCGGCGATTACCCGCGAGTTCCGACTGAGTCGCGAGGACGCGCTCGCCGAAGACCCGCACACGCCCGCCCCCGCGACGGAGGCGACCGAGGGCGCCGAGGCGGCGTCGGGAGAAGAGGAGGCCGGAGCAGCCTCGGGTGCGGTGCCCAGCCTGCGCGTCGGCCAGGCTCTCACGGTGACGATCTTCGGCGAGGGCGAGCGGGTGAAGGTGACCGGCTACGACAAAGGGCGCGGCTTCCAGGGGGTCGTGAAACGCCACGGCTTCGCCGGACGACCGAAGACCCACGGTCACCCGTCGATCCGCGTGCCGGGGTCCGTCGGCCCAGGGACCGATCCTTCCCGTGTGATCAAGGGCCGCCGCATGGCTGGCCGCATGGGGGGCACGCGCAAGACCATCCGCAACTTGCAGGTCGTCCGCGTCGATCCCGAGCGTAACCTGGTGTTCCTGAGGGGTTCGGTGCCCGGGGCGCGGAACGGCTGGGTATTCATCGGGAAGCAGCGGTGATTCTCGCGATGAGGCGGCACGGCCCGAAACGCTGTTGATATGGCGATGAAGAAAGCAGTCACGGCCCCGTACTTCACGGCGGATGGCAAAGCGGGCGAGGCGCGGCCGCTGCCCAAGGATCCGTTTGATGGCGTGGTGCACGAGACCGCCGTGCACGCGGCGATCTCGTCCTACCTGGCGAACCAGCGGCAGGGCACGGCATCGGCCAAGAACCGCCGTGTCATCACCGGCGGCGGTCGCAAGCCGTGGCGCCAAAAAGGGACGGGACGAGCCCGCGTCGGCAGCATCCGATCCCCGATCTGGCGGGGTGGAGCCGTGGTGTTTCCACCGATCCCGCGCTCCTATCGGCAGGAGCTGCCCAAGAAGGTGCGCCGGCTGGCGCGTCGTTCGGCGTTCAACGCGCGTGCGGCGGAGGGTCAGGTCATCCTCATCGAGGGATTCACACTGGAGCAGCCGAAAACTCGGACGCTGTTTCAGCTACTGCAGAAGCTTGGGGTGGGCGGCCGCAAAGTCCTGATCTTGACCGACGGCCAGCGGCCGGTGCTCCAGCTCTCGGCGCGAAACATCCCAGAGGTGGAAGTGAGGCCGTACGGAAACGAGTCGACCTACGACCTGCTGTGGTCGAATGCCGTGATCATCGAGGACAGCGCGTTGACCGGCGCTGCGGTCGAGAAGAAGACGGTGAAGGCGGCGGGGAAGACCTCGGAGGCGAGCGGCGATGCGTGATCCCCGGCAGGTGGTCGTGAGGCCGATCATCACCGAGAAATCCTCCGCCAGCCTGGCCGACGAGAACCAGTACACCTTCGAGGTGGCCGACGACGCCAACAAGCATGAGATCAAGCACGCGGTGGAGCGGCTGTTCTCGGTCCACGTGCGCCAGGTGCGCACCTCGCGCCAGCGAGGCAAGTGGCGGCGTCGGGGTGTGCACGTGGGGAAGCGTCCCAACTGGAAGAAAGCGGTGGTGACGCTGGCCGAAGGTGAGACGATCGAGGTCTTCGAGGGGATTTAGCGATGGCGATCAAGAAGCTGAAACCGACTAGCCCGGGCGCGCGGTTCCGTACTCTGGTCGCGAGCGACGAGATCACCCGCAGCAAGCCCGAGAAATCGTTGCTCGAGCCGCTGACGAAGAAGGGCGGGCGGAACCACCACGGCCACATCACCATTCGCCGCCGGGGTGGCGGGCATAAGCGGCGATTGCGCCGCATCGATTTCAAGCGTGACAAGGTCGGTGTGCCGGGCAAGGTGGCAGCGATCGAGTACGACCCGAACCGGTCGGCCAATATCGCGCTGATCCATTATCTGGACGGCGAAAAGCGGTATATCCTGCACCCGCGCGGGCTGAAGGTGGGTGACAAGATCGTAGCCGGGTCGGGCAGCGAGATCCGACTGGGTAACGCCGTCCCGCTCAAAGAGATTCCCCTGGGGACCTCGGTCCACAACATCGAGCTGCAACCGGGTCGAGGCGGGAAGATCGTGCGGTCCGCCGGCAGCGCGGCGCAGGTGGTGGCGAAGGAAGGCAACTACGTGACGCTGAAGCTCCCCTCCACCGAGGTTCGCATGGTGGCGGCAAGCTGTACGGCCACCATCGGGCAGGTGGGCAACGTAGACCACGAGAACGTGTCGTGGGGCAAAGCGGGCCGGGCACGCTGGTCGGGCCGCCGCCCCAAGGTCCGCGGCGTCGCCATGAACCCGGTCGATCACCCATTGGGTGGGGGCGAGGGGAAAGCCTCCGGCGGCCGGCCGCCCGTGAGCCCGTCGGGTAAGCCGGAAGGGCGCAAGACGCGGGACCCGCACAAGAAGTCGAACCGGCTGATCGTGCGGCGCCGGCGTCGCGGGAAAGCGACACAGTGAGCATTGGGAGATCGCCAGGCCAACGGCGGTTCGCGGACGGCAGAGATCATCGACGTGATCCAAGTGAACGGCGCTGACGTGAGATACGATGGCTAGAAGCATCAAGAAAGGTCCGTTCGTAGACGAGCATCTGCTGCAGAAGGTCGGGCGGATGAACGAGATCGGCGAGAAGCGAGTGCTGAAGACCTGGTCGCGTCGGTCGACGGTGACACCCGAGTTCGTCGGGCATACGCTCGCCGTGCACAATGGCAATAAGTTCATCCCCGTCTACATCACCGAGAACATGGTCGGTCACAAGCTCGGTGAGTTCGCGCCGACGCGGCTGTTCCGAGGTCACAGCGGGAAGCTGGCGGACAAGCGAGTGAAGGTCGGGTAACACGATGGAAGCGAGAGCGGTAGCTCGGTACGTTCGCCAATCTCCGCGAAAGATGCGGCTGGTGGCGGAGCTGATTCGCGGCCAGAGTGTGAACGAGGCCTACGCGATCCTGCGGTTCAGCGAGAAGAAGGCGGCGCGATCGATCGAGAAGCTGCTTCGATCGGCCGTGGCCAATGCGCTGGTCAAGGCCGACGTCGAAGGCGAGCGGCTGGACGTGGACGAGCTGTTCGTCAAGCAGGCGCACGTGGACGAAGGGCCGACGTTGAGACGCTGGCGGGCGCGGGCGATGGGTCGCGCGAGCCCTATTCACAAGCGGATGAGCCACGTCACCGTGGTCGTCGATCGAAAGGAGTAGCATGGGGCAGAAGACCCACCCCCTCGGTTTTCGTCTCGGGGTCGTAAAGCAGTGGAGGTCGCGCTGGTACGCCGAAGGGAACCTGGCGGATCTGATCGAACAGGACGAGAAGATCCGCAATTATCTCAAGGCGCGACTGGGACATGCGGCGATCTCCTCGGTGGAGATCGAGCGCAAGCCCGGAAAGATCGTGGTGACGATCAACACCGGTCGGCCCGGAGTGGTGATCGGCAAGCGCGGCGCCGAGGTCGACAAGCTCCGGGACGAGCTGGCGGTGCTGACCAACGCGGAAGTGGCGATCAACGTCGAGGAGATCAAGCGGCCCGAGATCGAAGCGCAGCTGATCGCCGATAGCGTCGCCTTTCAGCTCGTGCAGCGGATCGCCTTTCGGCGGGCGATGAAGCGAGCCGTGCAGCAGGCGATGCGTATGGGGGCGGGCGGGATCAAGATCCTCTGCGCCGGCCGGCTGGGAGGATCGGAGATCGCGCGGTCGGAGGGCTACCACGAGGGCCGGGTGCCGTTGCACACCCTGAGAGCCGATGTGGACTTCGCGCGCTCGACCGCCAAGACGACGTTTGGCCCGATCGGTGTCAAGGTGTGGGTCTTCAAGGGCGAGATCGTCGAGGAACGAAAAGGGATGACTTACACGGCCGGCGGACGGTCGTAAGACGGCGGGGAAGCAACCATGCTGGCACCGAAGCGAATCAAGTGGCGAAAGCAGCAGAAGGGTCGCGTTCGTGGCAACGCGACGCGCGGAAACAGCGTGGCTTTTGGCCAGTACGGGCTGCAGTCGCTGGATCGTGCCTGGATCACGGCCCGGCAGATCGAGGCCGCCCGTGTGGCCATGACCCGTCACATCAAACGCGGTGGGAAGGTGTTCATCCGTATTTTCCCCGATAAGCCGATCAGCAAGAAGCCGGCGGAGACGCGGATGGGCAAGGGGAAAGGGAATCCCGAGGCCTGGGTGGCGCCGGTCAAACCGGGCCGGGTGATGTTCGAGCTGGAGGGCGTCTCGGAGAGCGTGGCGCGGCGGGCGATGGAGTTGGCGTCGGCCAAGCTTCCGGTTAGAACGCGCTTCTTGAGTCGCGAGAGCGGGGGGCTGTGATGCGGCCGGAAGAAATCCGGGAGCTGGGTGACACGGACATCGAGCAGCAGATCGTCGAGCTCAGAGGCGAGCTGTTCGATTTGCGCATGAGGGGCGCCTACGAAGAGCTCGAGAACTCGGCGCGGATCGGGCAGCTGCGGCGGGACATCGCCCGACTGAAGACGATTCAGCGCGAGCGCGAGCTGGCGGCGGCGCATTCGGCGAAGGAGACGGAGAAGGCATGAGAGGGCGGCGAAAGACGCGAGTGGGCGCGGTGGTCAGCGACAGCATGGATAAGACCATCGTCGTAAGCGTGGAAAGGCGCTTCGCCGACCCGCTTTACGGCAAGCAGGTCACTCGCCACCAGAAATACTATGCCCACGACGAGGAAAACCAGGCGCGCGTGGGCGATATGGTCAAGATCGAGGAGACGCGACCGCTCTCGAAATCGAAACGCTGGCGTCTGCTGGAAGTCGTGCGCCGGCCCCAGTAGCCCGGTTGGCGGTGGGTCTGAGAGCGAGGCAGTGCGAAGATTATGATTCAGCAGGAGTCGATCGTAAGGGTCACGGACAATTCGGGTGCCAAGGAGGCGCTCTGCATCCGCGTGCTCGGCGGAAGCAAGCGTCGCTACGCCCGGATGGGTGACGTCATCGTCGTGACCATAAAAGACGCGCTGCCGACGAGCACGATCAAGAAGGGCGAGGTGACGAAGGCCGTCGTGGTGCGCACGGCGCGGGAGCATCGGCGGAAGGATGGGTCGTATATCCGCTTCGACGACAACGCCGCTGTCCTGATCAACGAGCAGGGCGAGCCGCGGGCCACGCGAATCTTCGGACCAGTGGGGCGAGAGCTGCGCGACAAGCGGTTCATGAAGATCGTCTCGCTGGCGCCCGAAGTTGTTTGATCGAGGGTCGATGCCAATGCACGTTCGTAAGGGAGATATGGTCGCCGTCGTCGCCGGGAACTTCCGGGGCTCCGAGGGTCGGGTGTTGAGAGTGATCCCGAACAAGCGTCGCGTGGTCGTGGAAGGGATCAATATGCGAACGCGGCACCAGCGGCCGTCACAGGCCAACCCGGAAGGCGGCATCGTGACCTTCGAGGCGCCCATCGCCGTCTCCAACGTCATGCTGATGTGCCCCCACTGCAAGGCGCCGTCGCGGGTGCGTCGTCGACACGACCCGGACGGGACGCTCGAGCGGTTGTGCGGGCGCTGCGAGACGCCGATCCCGACGCCGGAGGCCTAGAGAGCGTTAGAGAGATGAAGCCCAGGCTGGAGGAACATTACGCGCAGGCGGTACGGCCCAAGCTGGCCAAGGAGCTCGGGCTGGAAAACCCCCATCAGGTTCCGCGCCTCGAGAAGATCGTGATCAACGTGGGGGTTGGAGAGGCGTCACGCGATCCGAAGCTGCTCGATTCCGTGGTCGAGGCGGTCGCGGCGATCAGCGGCCAACGACCGATCGTGAACCGTGCCCGTACGGCGATATCGAACTTCGGCTTGCGGGCCGGGATGCCGGTAGGCGTCAGCGTGACGCTGCGCGCCAACCATATGTACGAGTTCCTGGACCGATTCATCAACATCGCGGTGCCACGGATCCGCGACTTTCGCGGGTTGTCGACCCGTTCGTTCGATGGCCGAGGTAACTACACCATCGGTATCAAAGAGCAGGTGATTTTTCCGGAAGTCGATTACGATCGGATCCAGAAGATCCATGGGCTGGACCTGACCTTCGTCACCACGACCGACAAGGATGACGAGGCGATGGCGTTGCTGCGCGAATTGGGAATGCCGTTCCGCGGCGTCGAGCCGGTGGTCGTCTAGGGTGGCCAAAACGGAGTGAGCGGGGAAGCAGATGGCACGTAAGGCTCTAATTGAGAAGACCAAGAGGGGTGAGAAGTTCAACGTGCGGACCTACAGCCGGTGCCGCCGGTGCGGACGTTCCCGGGCCTACCTACGTAAGTTTGGGCTCTGTCGCATCTGCTTCCGGAACATGGCTCTCGAAGGTCAGATTCCGGGCGTACGGAAAGCCAGCTGGTGACGGCCGCAGAGCGAGTGTGGTGAAACGAGATGATGACTGATCCGATCGCGGACATGCTGACGCGAGTCCGGAACGCACTGCACGCCGGGCACCGGCGTGTCGATATTCCGCTGTCGACGATGAAGATCGAGATCGCGAAGAAGCTGGTGGACGCCCACTTCATCGACAGCGTCAAGGTGGTTGATGACGGCCGACAGACGTTCTTGAGGCTTTACCTCAAGTACACACCCGAAGGGAAGCCGGCCATCCGAGAGCTGCGACGCGTATCCCGCCCGGGCCGCCGGACCTACGTCGGCAAGGGCGAGATCCCGCAGCTACGGGGTGGCGTGGGCTTGGCCATCATCTCCACCAGCCAAGGCGTGATGACGGACCGCGAGGCGCGGGCCGCTGGTGTGGGCGGCGAGCTGATCGCGCTGGTGCACTGAGCGGACGGAGAAGCTAGACGATGTCGCGAGTGGGCAACCAGGTGATCGCGGTCCCCGAGAGCGTCTCGGTGACGATCGCGGGCACCCGCGTCAAGGTGAAAGGTCCCAAGGGCGAGATCGCCCGGGAATTTCATCCGGCGATGAAGATCGTCCACGAGAACGGCGAGCTCAGAGTGCAACGGCCGAGCGACCGGCGTGACCACCGCTCTCTGCACGGCCTCACCGGCTCGCTGCTCGCCGGCATGGTGGAGGGTGTGTTACAGGGGTTCGAGAAGAAACTGGAGATCGTGGGTGTGGGCTATCGCGCAGAGTTGGCGGGTAAAAGCCTGCGCCTTCACCTCGGTTTCTCTCATCCGATCACCTATGACCCGCCCGAGGGGATTCGTCTGGCGGCAGAGACGCCGACGCTGGTGTCGGTTTCTGGGGTGGACAAGGAAAAGGTGGGACAGGTCGCGGCGGAGATCCGGGCGTTTCGTCCGCCCGAGCCCTACAAGGGTAAGGGGATCCGTTACCAGGGCGAACAGGTCCGTCGTAAGGCAGGTAAGACGGCGGTATAGGTTGCAATGTCAATCACCAAGCTGAAGCACAAGAAGGCGCGCGGTAAAGCGGAGTGGCGGGTGCTGAGCCGCCTGCGGCGCCACGCTCGGATACGCAAGAAGATGCGGGGTACGGCGACACGCCCACGTCTCGTGGTGCGTCGTTCCCTGCGCCACATGGAGGCGCAGCTCGTAGACGACGATCGCGGGGTCTGCCTGACCGGGATTTCCACCCGGTCGAAGGAGGTGCAGACAAAGCTGGAGGGCGACGCCAAGAAGTCGAACCAGAGCCGCGTCGCCGGCCAGTTGATCGCCGAGCGCGCCCGGGCCAAGGGAATCGAGCAGGTCGTCTTCGACCGCGGTGGATATCGCTACCACGGTCGAGTGCAAGCGTTCGCGGAGGGTGCTCGCGAGGGAGGTCTCAAGATCTAGTGGCGACGAAGCGGGAAGGTCGAGAGAGGCGCGAGAAGCGCGAACCGCGCAGCCGCGAGGGCGAGCTGCTCGAAAACGTCATCTATATCAATCGCGTGGCCAAAGTGGTCAAGGGCGGTCGGCGTTTCTCGTTCACCGCTCTGGTCGCCACCGGCGATCAGCAAGGCCGGGTGGGAACGGCGCTCGGCAAAGCGAATCAGGTAGCGGAAGCGATTCGCAAGGGGTTCGATCAGGCGCGTCGCCAGATGATCGAGGTGCCGATCGTCCGCCACGGTACGATCCCGCACCAGATCGTCGGCGCCCATGGCTCCGGTCGAGTGCTTCTCCGGCCGGCCGGCCCGGGAACGGGCGTGATCGCGGGTGGTCCGGTTCGGGCCGTACTGGAATGCGCGGGCGTGCAAGACATCCTGACGAAGAGCCTGGGGTCGAACAACCCGATCAACATGGTGCGGGCGACCATGAACGGTCTGGGCCGCCTGGTCACGCCACAGCAAGCGGCTTGGGAGCGCGGCGTGCCGGTGGAAGAGCTGCTTGGAGGAACCGGTGAGTAAGAGCCTGCGGGTCCGCCAGGTCCGGAGCGGGTTGGGAGCGCCGCGGAAGATTCGGCGCACGCTAGAGGCTCTGGGACTCAAGCACCAGCGCACCGTGGTCAAGCCGGATAACCCGGCGATCCGCGGGATGTTGTTCCATGTGAAGCACCTCGTCGAGGTCGAGCCGGCGCCTGACGAGACGAGCAAGAAGAAGGGAAGCTGAGGCGATGGCGCGCCTTGAGAAGATTCGCCGCCCCCGAGGCGTGAAGCGGACCTCGAAGCGGGTCGGGCGCGGTCCGGGCTCGGGTCGCGGCAAGACGGCCGGGCGGGGCCACAAGGGCCGTAAAGCTCGCTCCGGGGGTCAGACCAAACCCTGGTTCGAGGGGGGTCAGATGCCGCTGCAGCGGCGCCTGCCGAAGCGGGGCTTTCGCGCCTACCGGCGGATCGACTACCAGGTGGTCAACGTCAAGGATCTGGGTCGGGTCGAGGGGAGCGAAGCGAACCAGGAGACGCTGCGGGCGGCGGGCCTGGTCAGCTCGAAGCGACGGCCGGTGAAGATTCTGGGCGAGGGCGAGATATCGCGGGCGCTGAAAGTGTCCGCGCAGGCGTTCAGCCAGAGCGCGCGTCAGAAGATCGAAGCGGCTGGCGGTGAGGTGATCGAAGTCTAATGGCGAACCCCATCCAGAGTCTGCTGCGGGCGCCCGAGCTCAAGCAAAAGCTGCTGTTCACCCTCCTCTGCCTGGCGGTCTACCGTCTGGGCGCACACATCACGGTGCCCGGGGTTGACGTGGTGGCGCTGCGCGATCTCGCCAGCCAGCTGCAGGGGACGCTGTTTGGCCTCTACGACATGTTCGTGGGCGGAGGGCTGCAGCGGGCGACGATCTTCGCGCTCGGCATCATGCCGTACATCTCCGCCAGCATCATGTTCCAGCTGCTGGCCGCGGTCTTCCCCACCATCGAGAAGATGCCGAAGGAAGGGGAAGAGGGGCGAAAGCGGCTGAACCAATGGACGCGTTACACGACCGTGGGTCTGTGTATCCTGCAGGGCTACGGCTACGCGATCTTCCTGGAGAGCCAGACCGGTGTGCAGAGCCCGATCGTCCCCGCCCCGGGCTGGATGTTCCGGTTGCTCACGGTACTGGCGCTCACCACCGGCGGCGTCTTCATCATGTGGCTGGGCGAGCAGATCACCGAGCGCGGAATCGGGAACGGCATGTCATTGCTGATCTTCTTCTCGATTCTGGAAGGTTTTCCCAACGCGGTAGCCCGTACCTTCGAGGCGCTGTCGGTGGGTACGATCAGCGCGTTCAAGCTCGTGGCGCTGCTGGCCGTGATGGTGGCGGTGATCGCCGGGACGGTGGCGGTGACGATGGCGGCGCGCAAGATCCCGGTGCAGATACCTCGGAAGGTGGTGGGGCGGGGACGGATCCGCGAGGGCCAGAAGTCATTCATCCCATTGCGGGTTAACTCGGCGGGCGTGATGCCGATCATCTTCGCCCAGTCGATCATCGTCGTTCCGGGCACGATCGCTTCGTTCTCGAACGTGCGGATCCTCGCAGCGCTGTCCGAGCTGTTCCAGCCGGGCAACGCGCTATACTACATCACCTATGCGATCCTGATTGTCTTTTTCACCTATTTTTACACGGCGATCATATTCAATCCGGTGGATCTGGCAGAGAACCTCAACAAGCAGGGCGCGTTCGTTCCGGGGGTTAAGCCCGGGGCGCGTACGGCGGAATACATCGATTACGTGCTGTCGCGAATCACCCTGCCGGGTTCGTTGTTCCTGGCGGCGATCGCTCTGGTGCCTTTCCTGATTTTCGCCTGGTTCGACATCCAGCTCTTCTTTTTTGGTGGTACGGCTTTGCTGATCGTGGTTGGCGTGGCGCTGGACACGGTCCAGCAGATGCAGCAGCACCTGTTGCTACGACACTACGAAGGTTTCATGAAGAAGGGTCGGGTGAAGTACCGCGGGCGCCAGCGGTATATGTGAGCCGCGCGGTCGTTATCAATCCTTCGTGAGCTGCGGGAGCGTGAACGTCGTCTTGCTCGGACCCCCTGGAGCTGGAAAAGGCACCCAGGGGGATCTGTTGTCCGAGCGTTGCGGCATTCCGAAGTTCGCGACCGGCGACATCCTGCGCGACGCGGTTCGTCACGATACGCCGCTGGGACGGGAAGCGAAGCGCATCATGGACCGGGGCGAGCTCGTGTCCGATGAGGTGGTGCTGGGCCTGGTGCGCGAGGCGCTCGCGTCGCCGGAAGCCCGGGCGGGCTTCATTTTGGACGGCTTTCCGCGCACGATCGCTCAGGCCGAGGGCCTCGAATCGTTGTTAGAGGCGCGGGGCTCGGCGCTGGACGCGGTGGTCTACTTCGCCGTGCCGGAGGAGGAGCTGGTACAGCGGTTGACCGCGCGACGGGTGTGCGGCGACTGCGGGGCGGTGTACAGCTCGGGGAGCGAGAGGCAGGGCGACAGCGCTGGCAGTTGTGCCGCCTGCGGTGGCCGGTTAGAGCTGCGCGACGACGACCGCCCGGAAACGGTCCGGACTCGTTTGCGCGTCTATCGCGAGAACACGGAGGCCTTACTCGACTGGTACGGCGGAGACACGGACCTGCTGCGCGAGCTGAATGCGGTGGGGACGGTCGAGGAGGTGCAGGAGAAACTGTTCAACCTGTTGGGTTGCTCTTGATCAGGCTGAAGACGGACGAGGAAATCGAGCTGATCGCGCGAGCCTGCGAGATCGTCGCTGAGGTGCTGGATCAAATCGCCGAACACGTTGGGCCGGGGGTCAGCACGGGCGAGCTGGACGAATGGGCGGAGGAGCGCATTCTGGGCTACGACGGTGCGACGCCGGCGTTCAAGGGACTCTATGACTTCCCGGCGACGTTGTGCACCAGCATTAATCACGAGGTCGTGCACGGTATCCCGTCGCCGCAGCGGATCCTGAAAGAGGGCGACGTCGTCAGCATCGATGTCGGCGTGTGCTACAAGGGGTACTATGGCGATGGGGCGGTGACCTATCCGGTGGGTACGGTAGAGCCCAGGGTTGCGCGGCTCTTGAAGGTAACCCAGGAGGCTCTGCGGCACGGCGTCGACGCGGCACGGCCGGGTTCGCATGTCGGCGACATCAGCGCGGCGATAGAGAAGATCGGCATGGCCGCCGGCTGTGGCGTGCCGCAAACGCTAACCGGTCACGGAATCGGCACGCGGCCCCATGAAGAGCCGCAGGTGCCGAACTACGGGCGGCCGGGTGAGGGTTTGCGCCTGCAGCCGGGACTGGTCCTGGCGATCGAGCCGATGTTCAATTTGGGGACGGGCGACATCGAGACCCTGGGTGACGGGTGGACTGTGGTGACGGTGGATGGCAAGGTATCGGCGCATTTCGAGCACACGGTGGCGATCACAGCGGACGGTCCTCGCGTCTTGACCGTGGTGCCGTCGAAAAGGGCGGGTTGAGCGGTGGCGAAGGAAGATTCGATTCAGATGACGGGGACGGTGGTCGAGGCGCTGCCGAACGCGATGTTTCGGGTTGAGCTCGAGAACGGGCACGAGATCACAGCCCACATATCGGGGAAGATTCGCATGCACTACATCCGAATCCTGCCGGGAGACAAGGTCCAGGTGGAGCTGTCGCCGTACGATTTGACCCGGGGCCGGATAACCTACCGCTACAAGTGAGGGGGGAACGGTTGTTTGGCGGTGTGAGAGGAGAGGGGCCAGAGGGGCGCGGGCCATTGAAATTCGGGGTGGTGGGGATATCTTTTAAGGTTGGCCCCGAAAATTTGGGAGATTCGCAGAAGTGAAGGTAAGATCTAGCGTTAAGCGGATTTGCGAACACTGCAAGTTGGTACGGCGTCGTGGCGTCGTGCGGGTGATCTGCAAGCGCAACCCCAGACACAAACAGCGGCAGGGCTAGTCCCATGGTACGAATCGCGGGCGTCGATTTGCCCAATCAGAAGCGGGTGGAAGTGGCTCTGACCTACATCTACGGGATCGGCCCCTCCAGCGCCCAGAGGATCCTGCAGCAGACAGGGGTCAGCCCGGACGTGAGGGTCAGCGCCCTTTCGGACGAGGACCTGAGCAAGATGCGGCGGGTGATCGAGAGCGAGTTCAAGGTGGAGGGTGCGCTGCGAACCGAGATCTCGATGAACATCAAACGGTTGATGGATATCGGCAGCTATCGTGGAACGCGGCACCGCCGCGGCCTGCCGGTGCGCGGTCAGCGGACGCACACGAACGCCCGGACCCGGAAAGGGCCGCGGCGGGCGATCGCGGGGAAGAAGAAGGCGCCGCGCAAGTAGCGTCGGAGAATCGAGACGGCGACCGAGCCAAGGAGGAGTTGAGCAGCGATGCCACCGAAGAAGAAGAGCTCTGGAGCAAAGAAGAAAGATGTGGCTGCGGAGGGGATCGCCTACATCAAGGCGACCTTCAACAACACCATCATCACGATCACCGACATGGACGGGAACACCGTGGTCTGGGGCACCCCCGGCAAGTCGGGCTTCAAGGGCTCCAAGAAGTCCACGCCGTTCGCCGCGACGGTTGCGGCGGAGCAGGCGGCGCGGGAAGCGCTGAGCCTGGGGATGAAGCGCGTGCATGTGCGGGTGCAGGGTCCGGGCTCGGGCCGTGAGTCGGCGATCCAGGCGCTGCAGGCGTCCGGTTTGCAGATTCGCTCAATCAGAGACGTCACCCCGATCCCTCACAACGGCTGCCGGCCGCCTAAGAAGCGGCGCGTTTAGCTGTGGGCCCGGGGCGCGAGCTGGATCAAAGAAATTAGAAGCGGATAAATGGCGAGATATACAGGACCGGTTTGCAGGCTTTGCCGACGCGAGAGTCAGAAGCTCTTTCTCAAAGGCAAGCGGTGCCATACGGAAAAGTGCGCCATCGAGCGGCGCAACTATCCCCCCGGCCAACACGGCGCGGCGAGGGCGCGGCGCCGCCGGGTCTCGGACTACGCGGTGCAGCTGCGTGAGAAACAGAAGGTGCGTCGGATCTACGGGCTTCACGAAGCGCAGTTTCGAAAACTGTTCAAGCAAGCGTCGCGCGAAGGGGGCATCACCGGTGACAACCTGATCGTGGCCCTGGAGACGCGGCTGGACAACATCGTCTATCGGCTGGGCTTCGCGCCCTCACGCAAAGCCGCGCGCCAGCTCGTCCGGCACCGCCACATCCTCGTAGACGGCCGAATCGTCGACATCCCGAGCTTCGTGGTGAAGCCGGGCATGCAGATAAGTGTGAAGGCGGCCGCCCGCGAGATCCCGGTGGTGCTGGAGTCGGTGGAGTCGCGCGGCGGCGATGGTCTATTGGGCTGGCTGGCCGCGGACTACAAGAAGTTATCAGGACACATGGTGGAGAAGCCGAGCCGGGCAGACATTCCCCTGGCCGTGCAGGAGCAATTGATCGTCGAGCTGTACTCCAAATAGAGACGACGTAAAAGAACGGCGGATGCTGGGGACGCGACCCGTGCGTGGGAACGCGTCCGCCCGCTGTCCGCACAGAGGAGGCCGAGACAGTGCATATTGACCTACGGGGCTGGGTTCTGCCCGAGCGGCTCGAGATCACCGAGCAGACGGATGACGGCCGCAGGGCGGAGTTTCTGATTCAGCCGCTGGAACGGGGTTACGGCCAGACGCTGGGCAACGCCACGCGGCGGATCATGCTCTCGTCGCTGCCCGGCTGGGCGGTATGGGCGTTCCGAGCCAGTGGAGTGGTGCACGAGCACCAAACGATGGGAGGGGTGGTCGAGGACGTGCACGAGATCATCCAGCGTCTAAAAGGACTCGTGCTGCGGGTGGTGGGCGGCGAGGACGAAGCCAAGCTCGAGCTGGCGGTGCACAAGCCGGGCGTGGTGACGGCCCGCGATATCACCCCGAACCCAAAGGTCGATATCATCAACCGGGACCACCTTCTGTTCACCCTTCAGGAAGAGTTGCCCGAAGACAAGCCGTTGCGTATGGAGTTCTGGATCAACCGGGGCCGGGGCTTCGTGCTCTCGGATCAGCACGCGCGGCGCAAGGACGATCCCGTCGACCTGATCGTGATCGACTCGATCTACAGCCCGGTGCTGCGAGCGAACTTCAACGTCGAAGAGACACGCGTCGGCCAGCGTACGGACTTTGACCGGCTCACGCTTACGGTCGAGACGAACGGCGCGATGAAGCCGGAAGAGGCGGTTGCCTATGCCGCCGAACTGATGGCGAAGCACCTCGAGTACCTGCGGCGCTTCGGGGGCGGTAACGGTGAAGAGGCGCGGCCCGAGTTGCAGCGGGTGCCGGTGAGCGAGAAGGTCAAAGACTTGGTGAACCGGCCGCTGGAAGAGTTCGACATTTCCGTACGCTCGCGCCACACGTTGGAGAAGGGGAATATCCGCACGCTGGGAGACATCGCGCGGCGTAGCGAAGATGAGATTCTGCAGATTGAGAACTTCGGGCGGAAGTCGTTGCAGGAAGTCGAAGATCTGTTGTCGAACCACGGGCTGCGGTTCGGCATGAAGTTCGAAGAGGGTGAAGATGGAGAGCTGTTCCTGCTGAGTGAAAGCGGGGATGGCGAGAGCGGGTAGCGAATACGGTTGGACGTCGTTTGGAGGGGGCGAGTTCGTGAGGCATAGAAGGAAAGGGCGACAGCTCGGTCGGACGGCGAGTCATCGGAGCGCCATGTTGTCGAACATGGCGACCAGCCTGTTCCGGCACGAGCGGATCAGGACGACAACGGCCAAGGCAAAGGAGCTTCGGCCGTTTGCGGAACGCCTGATCACGCTGGCCCGACGTGGCGATTTGCACGCGCGTCGCCAGGCGGCGCGGACGATTCGCGACAAGGAAGCGCTGCAGAAACTCTTCGATACCCTGGGGCCGCGTTACGCGGACCGAGAAGGCGGCTACATGCGGGTCTTGAAGATCGGGCGGCGCGACGGCGATGGCGCAGAGATCGCCCTAGTACAGCTGGTCGACTAGCAACTGCGGTGTGAGAGGGCGTGCCCATGGCAAACATACTGACTACTCGGACCTGGCCGTGGATGACGGCGGCGACGATCCTGGTGGCGGGCTTCATGTACTGGCTGTACGCCGAGTCCTCCGCACTTAGGTCGAGCGTTGCCAGTGTCCCGGACTCGGCGGTCGCCGTGCTTCGGGTGGCCGATACGACGTTCGTGAAAGATCCCACGCGATTCTCCCGTCAGCGGGTGCTCGTTTCACCGGTGACCGTCGTCGAGCAGATCGGCCGGGCGGCGATCACCGTGAACGTGGGTGAGGTTGCGGGCTATCCGCTGATCCTCGACCGGCTGGTCGTGGAGTCGGGAGTCTCCGTAGTGCCGGGTGACCTGTTGGTGATCGCCGGGCAAGTGTTCGCGCTCAACGATTCGCTGATCGACGTCTATCGCCAGCGCGGCTTTTTCGACCCCGACAAGCGAGATCGGCTGCAGGGTCGCGCGACTTTCTTCTTGGTCGATTCCCTTGACTTCGTGATTCCAAGCGCGGCCTCCCGCAGCCCCGGCGCGTAAGGCGAAGGCGAAGCGGTAAAGCAAAAAGCAATACGAAGGAACTTCGATGGCGCGCGTTTGCTATGTGTGTGGAAAAAGCCCCGCAGTGGGCCATAACGTCAGCCACGCCAACAACAAGACCAAGCGACGCTGGTTGCCCAACTTGCAGGCGGTGAGGATTCTGGAGGGCGGGGCGGTGCGTCGCGTTCGTGTGTGTAGCCGCTGCATCAAGTCGGGACGGGTGCAGAAGGCCCCCTGAGGTCGCGCCGTTGCAGTGCGACGGTCCGTTGCCGGGCGACGAGGCCGTCCGCTCCTGGAAGGGCCGGTCGGGGGAGAAAGATCGGCCGACCGAGCTGGTGACGATGCCAGATTCCGGTCGGCCGTTCTACATCGTAGGTGCAACGAAACTCGAAGCGCCGGGAACTACACTGTGCTCGAGAGCGCAGGCCCGGTCCTGATCAAACGTCGACTTTGGTCGTGTTCGTCCGCGTTTGTGCGGCGACGAAGCCCTCAGGCCTCCCCACGGGGATAACTTGGAGATTCGCGTAAACCTCCTCCTTGCCCCACTCGGTGTCCACGAGATGCTTGGGAAACTCTTCCTCGAACGAGAGCTCCGCCTCCGCCTGGGACGGTATGAAATAGTGCCGCTTCTTCGAGGCGTCGGGCTGTCCGAACTGTTCGGAGGCGGGGATTGGCGAAAGGCGGTCGTCGGAGAGCGGATCCTCCTCCATGAACTCGATCTGGAAGAGCCAGCGGTGCCCGACCTCCTTGGGCTCGAAGCGCAGTTTCGCGTCCAGCTTGAAGACCACGAAATTGCCGGACACCTCGTGGCCGAGGTTCGCGCTTACAAAGCTCGCCATAAAACAGCTCCTTTCCTGGGCGGTGCGAGCACCTACCGATGTTACCGGCGACACAAGCCTCGTGGAGGGAGAAATATGCGGGTGGATGGGGCGTCGGGCAATAAGCGCCCACGGCCACGGTTTCAGGCGGCCTCCAGGCCCGGCTCGGGACGCCCGGGCCCGGGCGGGTCGGAAAAGGGGATCCGGGGGCGCAGGACGGGCGCCGGGAAAGGGCGGCGCTTCGCTTTGTTGCTGCCCGAGCCGCCTGAGCGCATATTGAACGGCTAATCACAACTTCCGTGTAGCGAAACGAGTTGGGGCGATCGGAGGGCATAGATCGGGTTGAGCGTCGGCAGCCGGCCGTTGCGAGGCCTGCGGATCGCCGTCACACGCCCGGCGGCGCAGGCCGAGGAGTTCCTACAGGGTCTGCGAGCGCTGGGGGCGGAGGCGGTCAGCCTCCCGACCATTCGCATCGAGGGACCGGCGGATCCGGAGCCGCTGAGGCGGGCCGTTGAGGGTGTGGGGGGTTTCGACTGGATCGTGTTCACCACCGCCGACCGCTTGGCGGGATTCTGGCGTGGTCTCGAGGCCGCCGGGA
>CAYGCC010000095.1:0-2157 GCA_964348165.1 uncultured Gemmatimonadota bacterium
TAGCTAGCGCGCACCGCCGTTGGTCGAGGTGGGCGCCGCCTCCTTCGGCAACGGTCGGTTGCGGTGCCGCTCCCAAAGCCGCCGGTGCCGGTTGTCGGTATCGACCGGCACGCCTCTGATGAACACGTACCGGATCTGCGTCTGGATCTCCAGCGGGTCGCCGTCGGTGACGATCAGGTTCCCCAGCTTGCCCGGCTCGATCGTCCCCAAACGCTCGGCCACGCCCAGGATCTCTGCCGGGTAGAGCGTCACCGCTTTCAGCGCCTCCTCGTGCGGCAGCCCGAAGGGAACGGTGTTGGCAGCCTCATACGGCAACGTGCGCGAGTCGGACGAGTTGAAGGTGCCGAAGGCGATCTTCACCCCAGCGCCGTGAAGCTCGCCGGCCAACGACACCGGATAGAAGTACGGGTCATCTTCTTCGGCCGGCAGCGTCTGCGAGGGCCCGAGGATCACCGGGATCCCCTTCTCCGCCAGCACCTCCTTCACCTCCCGGGCATCGCGCGCGCCGGCGAGGGTGAGCCGCAGCCCGTAGCGCTCGGCGAGGTCGAGAGCACCCTCGATCCCGCGCTTGTCGTTGGCCACGACGATCACCGGCAGCTCGCCGCCCAGCGTACGAGCCAGATGCTCGAGCTGCAGGTCGCGGTGGAGCTTGGCAGGGTCGCCCCGCTCGACCGCCTGCTTGTAGTGCTGCGCCGCCTCGAACCAGCTCTCCAGCTCCTGGACGCGCTCGTCGTACTCCTTCTTCGCCTCGGTGAACGGCCGCTCGGTCACCTGGAAGGTCGAGAAGTCGAAGCTGCGCGTTCGGATACCGGGCCACTCGATAACCATAGCCAGCGATGGCGCGATCGCCATCTCATCCACCGTCCAGCCGTCCAGGTGGATGAGGGTCGCCTGGCCGGGGATACCGCCCGAGGCGCCGCCACCGAAGAAGCCGCCGCCACCGCTTCCCGGCGCCGTGAGGGCGTGGGTGATGCCGTTGGCTCGGGCCACGGGTATGTGCTCGCTGGCCGGGTGGATCGCGGTGTAGGCGGCGATGTGCGCGTTCCAGTTCCCCAGCTCGCTCGCGTCCTGAGTCGCCGAGACCGATCCGATCTCGGTGAGCCCGAGCCGGCTGTAGGCGTCCACCAGTCCAGGATAGACGTGCAATCCCGACGCGTCGATGATCGTGGCGCCGGCCGAGGCGGCGACGTTCGCGCCGACCGCCTCGATGCGGCCGTCTTTAAGAACGACGACGCCGTTCTCGATCGCTTCGCCGGCCAGGGTGTGGACGGTGGCCCCACGGATCGCGTAGACCGCGGCCGGCTCTACCCGGGGGTCGTGCTGGGCGCCGGCCTCTCGCGCTGCGGTCACCGAGACGACAGATAGCGCGAGGGCAAGGCACAGCGATCGGGCTCCGCGGAGGAAGCCGCTCATATTCATATGGTTCGCCTGAATCGACACGGCCTGCACCCTTTCCTTATTCATGGTTCTTCTCGCTCTGACGTGCCGGCGCGCTTCCGGAGTCGGTCGCACGCTCACCCTCTTTGGCCGCCTCTTCTTCACCCAGCTTCTTCTTCAGCTCCTGTTTCTCGGCGACCATCAGCTCCTGACGCTCGTGGTCACGCTCCACGTCGAAGACGACGCGGCCGTCGACGATCGTGGTCAGAGTCTTCGCGTAGGCGGACAGCGGGTGGTTCTCCCAAACGACCAGGTCGGCGTCCTTCCCGACCTCGATCGAGCCCACGCGGTCGTCCACCCGCAACTGCCTCGCCGGGTTCAGAGTGACCAGCGCCAGCGCCTCGTCCTCCGACAGGCCACCCCACTTCCTCGCCTTCCCAGCTTCCTGGTTCAGGTGCCGGGCCTCTTCGGGGCTGTCGGAGTTGATGGAGACGACCACGCCGCGGCGGGTCATGAGGGCGCCGTTGTAGGGGATGGCGTCGTACGCCTCGACTTTGTAGGCCCACCAGTCGGAGAAGGTGGAGGCGCCAGCGCCGTGGGCGGCGATCTCGTCGGCCACCTTGTATCCCTCCAGCCCGTGCTGGAAGACGGCGATGCGGAACCCGAACTCCTCGGCCAGGCGCATGAGCTGATGAATCTCGTCGGCCCGATAGCTGTGGGCGTGGACGAGCCGCTTCCCTTCCAGCACCTCGACCAGCGGCTCGAGCTTCAGGTCGCGCG
>CAYGCC010000096.1:0-16999 GCA_964348165.1 uncultured Gemmatimonadota bacterium
TGTCGCGTTCGGGGTCGGTGGTGACGAAGATGACCTTGAACTGCCGCCGCAGATCGTGGGGAAAGTCTTCTAGCACTGCCCCGATGTTGGCCATGTGAATAGGGCAGACATCAGGACAATAGGTGTAGCCGAAGAATAGCAGCGTCACGAAGCCATCGGTTTGCCCGACGAAGTCGAACGGTTGGCCATCGGTGTCGGCCAGCGTAAACGCGACCTTCTCCTGCGGCTCTGGCAGAATCGACCCGCGGTAGCCGGTCGAACTCGCTGGGTTAGCGCCGGTTCCGCAAGCGCCGATCAAGAAGAGACTTGCAACGAAAATGACGGGCCGGGGGCGATAACCCGTCAGCCGCTGGTTGGCGAATCGAAGCATCAGAGGGTGATCCTTGACATCCACGAATTGCGGGTTGGCTGCTGGGAACAGTGGTGAAGATGATCGGCGCCACCGCAGCGTCAAGTTGCGATGAGTCCGACGTCGCCTGTCCCTTGACACTCCGGGCCGGCAGGATTCTGTTCCGACACCCGTTGTTCAGAACAAGGAAGTACCAAGCGGTCCCGAGCCGTTAGCGCCCGATTCTGGCCGGGGCGCCAAAACGTCAGCAGCCGCAACCCCGAATCGAGAGCTGTTGGGAGAGCGATGAGCGACGAGTATCCGTTCCTGCGAGCCTGCCGGCGCCAGTCGGTGGACCGCGTGCCCGTGTGGTTGATGCGGCAGGCGGGCCGCTACCTGCCCGAATACCGAGCGCTGCGTGAGCAGCACTCGATCTTGGAGCTGTGTCACAGCCCCGAGCTGGCGGCGCAGGTGACGCTGCAGCCGTTGGAGCGTTTCGACCTCGACGCGGCCATCGTCTTCGCCGACATTCTGCTGCCGCTAGAGGGGCTGGGCGTCGGCTTCCATTTCGCCAAGGGCGAAGGCCCGATCATCGAGCGGCCGATCCGCACGCCGGCCGATGTGGATGCGCTACAACCCTTCGATCCGGCGGTCGAGCTAAGCTACGTCCTCGACACGATCCGCACGGTGCGTGCGGCGCTGGACGGCCGCGTGCCGCTGATCGGCTTCGCGGGCGCGCCGTTCACGCTGGCGAGCTACATGATCGAGGGCGGTTCTTCACGCCACCACATTCTGGTGAAGTCGTTCATGTACCGGGAGCCGAAGGCGTGGGACCGCCTGATGCGGATCGTGCGTGAGGTGACGCGAGATTATCTGGCCGCCCAGATCGAGGCGGGCGCGAAGGCCGTTCAGCTCTTCGACAGCTGGGTGGGCTGCCTGTCGCCGGAAGATTACCGCGCCTACGTGCTGCCTCACTCTCGCTGGGTGCTGGAAGGGCTGGCCCGCTACGATGTGCCGCGGATTCACTTCGGCACGAACACCGGCAGCCTGCTGGAAGCGATGAAGGAGGCGGGTGGGGATGTGATCGGCGTGGACTGGCGGACGCCGATCGCCGAAGCGCGACGCACCATCGGGTCGAAGTTCGCCGTGCAGGGCAACCTGGATCCGGCTTTGCTGATGGCGCCCAGGCAGCTGCTGGTGGATCGGGTGCAGGGCATTCTGCGGGACGCCGATGCGAGTCGCGGCTACATCTTCAATCTGGGTCACGGGGTGTTGCCCGGCACACCGCCGGAGAGCGTGGAGGCGGTGGTGGAGACTGTGCACGCTCACCCGGTGGGGTGACGCGCGCCGATGCCTGAAGCGCGGGTGCGACGGGTCGCCGTGGTCGGAGGCGGTATCGCGGGCCTCGCCGCAGCGTACGAGCTCGGGTTGCAAGCCCGCGCGCGATCGTTGGCTCTCGAGGTCGATCTGTTCGAGGCTTCGAACCGGCTGGGCGGAGCCATCCTGACGGAGCGGGAAGGCGACTACGTCCTCGACGCCGGCCCCGACGCCATCCTCACCCTGAAGCCGGCGGCGCTGCAGCTTGCTCGCGAGATCGATCTGGAAGACGAGATCATCCCGACGCGGGACGAAGATCGCGGTGTTGCACTCTACTCGCGGGGCAAGCTAAGGCCGTTGCCCTACGGCACCGGCTCCAGCGCCCTGCGTAAGATCCAGTCGTTCGTGAGCAGCGGCGTGGTCTCGTGGCCGGGCAAGCTGCGCATGGCCGCCGATATGGTGCTGCCGCGCGGTCCCGAGCGCGAGGACGAGTCGATGGCCGACTTCTTCGGACGCCGACTGGGCCGTGAGGCCGTCGAGCGCATCGTCGATCCGCTGGTCGCGGGGATCTACTCGGGCGATCCCGACAGGCTGAGCGTCTACAGCACCTTCCCACGCTTTCCCCAGATGGTGGCCCGCCGCCGAAGCTTGTTGCTGACGCTGCTCAGGGCGCCGCAGAGCGCGCGCTCGGGAACGCGCTGGCTTCCCATCTTCTGCTCGCTGCGCGACGGTCTGGGGCGCCTGGTCGAGCGGCTGACCGATCGCTTGGCAGCCACGACGCTGTGCACAGGCACGAGCGTCACCTCCGTCCAGCGTTCGGACAACAACGGCGGCTACTCGTTGCTCACGCCCCAGGGAGTACGGCGCGGGTACGCGGGCGTGATCGTGGCAACGCCCGCCTGGATGGCGGCGCGTCTGCTCGCCGAGATGGCGCCGGCGGCGGCCGTAAAGCTGCAGCGAATCCGCTACGTGAGCTCTGCGACGGTGTTCTTCGCCTTCCGCAGGTCGGATCTGCCGGCCCGTCCGCAGGGCTACGGCTTTCTGGTCCCCAGCTGCGAAGGGCGCCGCATCAACGGCGCCACCTGGATCACCAACAAGTTCGACCACCGTTCACCGGAGGGCGGCTTTCTGACCCGCTGCTTCATCGGCGGTGACCGCACGGGCGGCGAGCTGGAGGCCGATGACGACGGGCTGGTTCGAATCTGTCGCGCGGAGCTGCGCGAGATCGCCGGGATCGCCGCCGAGCCGCTGTTCGCGCGCGTCTTCCGCTGGCGCGACTCCGGGCCCCAGTACGACGTCGGTCACGCGCGCCGGGTGGAAGAGATCGACCGAGACCTGGCTCAGCGCGCCGGGCTTCTTCTCAGCGGCAGCGGCTACCGAGGGATCGGGATCCCCGACTGCGTGCAGGATGGTCGGGCGGTGGCGGAGCGGCTGGTCGACCAGCTCTGGGGTCACTGATCCAGCGCGACCGGCAGACGGCCGACCATGGACGCTCGGCCGCGCGCCGGGTTAGAATACCAGGTCCGGCTGCCTCTGGATGACGATCTGCGGCGCTTCGTCGACCTGGTCGTAAGCTTCAGCCTCGCATTTCAACTTCACTAATTCGGCCTCGCAAACCGAGAAAAAGCACGGCGCCGCCCACCGGGACGGCGCCGCGTTGCATCGGCCCACCGAAGGGCCGCGTCCATGTTGAAGGGCGGACCTAGTTGGTCGCCGCCGTCTTCGTGGCAAACTCGCCGGTCTCGAACAATGCCTCAACCGGCACCACGCGCACGCGCTCCGCTTCGAGACGCAGGTCGTAGTTCTCCCAGACGGCGTCCAGTCGCAGGACGTCCAGCTTGTCCTCCGGCACCTTGAGCAGCGTGACTCCGGCTTCTTCCACGATGTCGATGCGATAGTCCGCCGCCGTCTTGCCCTTGGCGTTACGATCCAGGCGGATATCCTCGGCCAGCGCCTCCGCCTTATCGGCCTCTGTCACGATCAGGTACTTGATGTTCTCCGCCTGCAGGTACCGGCGGAGCGCTCGGTTGACCTGCTCCGGCGTGACCGCGTCGATCCGCTCCAGATAGCCCCCGAGGAAGCCGGGCTCCATCCGGTAGAACGCATCGTCCACGGCCGCGGCGAGCAGTCGGGAGCTGTTCTCGGCCAGGTTGAGATACAGCACCTTGGCCTTGTTCTTCGACAGCTCGACGTCCTCATCCGACACGCCGTTCCGCAACAGGTTCTCCAGCTCCCAACTCGCCGCCTTCATGATGTGGTGAGCGTACTCGGTGCCGACCGGCCGGATCCAGATCAGGAAGTACTGGTAGCTCCGAGGTGTGTTGAAGGGCGGAAACAGGTTGAACGGCCGGAAGGCGAAGTGCTCGATGTACGAGTAATCGCCGTAGTTGTAGCCGCGCGCCTGTCGGATCTGCTTGTACAGATGAGAATGGCTGTCGCGATGCGTGCCGAAATAGACGTTGGCGATGTATAGCGGCCAGAAGTCGGCGTCCGTCCGGCTGACGGAGATCGGGAAGGCGGCGTGAATGCCGCTCGCCCCCGCATCCGGCATCGCAACGATCGTGGCCTCGCGTCCCCTGACGGGCCGCGGTGGCCTGAGCTCGGCCGGCTTGAGCCGGTTGACGCGTGGCAATTGGCCGATGCCGGTCAGAGCGCCCTTGATCGCGTTCACGACCTGAGGGTCGGAAGTGCTGATCCCGAGGATCATGTTATTGGGCCGATAGTAGGTGACGTAGAAGCTTCGTGCATCGTCGCCCGTGATCGCACCCACGCCCTGAACGCTTCCCCTCACCGTGTGGCCGTGTGGGGTGCCGGCGAACAGGTAATTGTCCACCGCTTCCAGGCCGAGCAATTCGATGTTCTCGTAGCGCAGCGAACCGCTCAGCTGGGTGACCGCCTCGCTCTTCAGCCGCTTGACCTCGTCCGCCATGAAGACGGGACGGGTCAGCATCGGCCGCATGACATTCTCGATGTGCGTGTCCAACACATCTCGGGGCACCGTGAACCGAAACGTCGTGGTCTCCTTTTCGACTAAGACGTCTGGACGGGCTCCCGAACCCCAGGGGCGCGTGATGCGGGCGAGCTGCTCTTTGGTCACCGGGTTCTGCGGATCGCCGAAGCCCGCCTCCAACAGCGCCTGCGCCGTGATCGCCGCCAGGCCTTCCTTGCCGGCCGGGTCGTGCGCCGAGCCGACGCGAACCATCAGGCGCACCTCGATCAGCGGCGACGGCACGTCGATGGTGACGACCTGCTGGGCGGAGGCCGGCTGAGCGCTAATGGCGAGAAGCCACGCCGTCGCCGCGCCGAGCAGGGCGGGAACCGTTGTTCGTTTTGTCATGTTCATGGCAGACTCCGTATTACTCAGCGCCCGTGCTCTCGTGCGCGAGCGTCACCAGTACCTGGTTGTTCGGCATGAAGTACTTGCGGGCGAACGATTCGATGTCCTGGGGCGTCACCTTGTTCACCGATTCGACCAGCCGGTTGAACACGTCAGGGTCGCGCTCGAAGCGGTAGTACCAGGAGAAGTTCTCCGCTATATCGCCCGGGCTGTCGAACTGAGACAGCATGTCGTAGCGGTACTTGCTCTTGAGCTCGGCCAGCGTCTCCTCGGCATCCGGGCGCGAGGCGAAGCTCTTCAGGTCCTCCAGCGCGCCCTCCATGTCGGCCGTAACCTCCTGCAAAAGGCCCTGGCCCATCTCGATGTACTTCTCCTTGAACAGGATGGCCGTCAGCACCAGCGAGCCGGGCCCGAAGCTCTCATAGCCCCCGCTGCCGCTGAACAGGCCCGCCGCCAGCTGCTTCTCGAAACGCAGCTTCTGGTAGAGCGGCGCCGTCTCGGAGGTGAGAAGCTCGGGCAGTAGCTGGCCCACCGCGGTCTCGACGCTGCCGCTCGCGTGCGGCGGCATGCGGTAGGCGAGCTGGACGCGCGGCGGCACATCGACGTTCCAGGCCATGTGCTCGCGCTTGGGCCCGCCCACGGGCTCCGCCTCGGGCAGCTTGGGCAGGTTGGAGGGCTTCCAGTCGCCGTAGAGCCGCTGCGCCAGCGAGAAGATCGCTTCGGGCGTGACGTCGCCGGTGACGAGCAGCACGACGTTGTTGGGTCGATAGTAGTCGCCGTAGAACTTGACGGCGGCCTGGTACTCGTTGGGCATGTCCTCGACATCTTCCAGGTACCCCATCGTCGTGTGTCCGTAGCCGTAGCTGCCGTACATCAAACGCGAGCGGACCTCGCTCATCCGCAACCCGGGATTCGAGGCGCCCCTTCGATACTCGCCCAGCACCGCGCCGGCCTCAGTCTGAAAGATCTTCTCGGTGTAGTCGAGCTTGACGAAGCGGGCTGCCTCGAGCGCGGCGAGGCTCTCCAGGTTGGAGGTGAAGGTGAGTGGGTGGTAGAAGGTGACGTCGAAGTTGGTCCAGGCGTTATTGAAAGCGCCCATCTGCTCGATCGCCAACCGGTAGCCATCGTCCTTACCATCCCAGCGGTGCCGGAAGAGGATGTGCTCGAACAGGTGGGCGAGTCCGGACTTGCCCGGTTCGACCTCGTTGCGCGCCCCGGCCAGCACCAGGGTGTTGTAGCTCAGCACGTCCTTGAACTCGGGCGTGGGGATGACCAGCACGTCCAGCCCGTTCTCCAGGGTGCGCTTGTGGACGTCGTAGGGGAAGAAGCGCTCCTGCGCGCCGAGCGGCACGGCCGCGAGAAACAGAGCGGCGAGGGCCACGGCGTGGAGCCCAGCAGTGTCCCTTTTCCTCATGCGGGTTCTCCTAACTGAGGGCGTGGCACGCACACCCGTGCCCGGGTCCGCGGCTCGCCGTGAGATTCTGGGTTGGGGCGCTAAACATACACGATGAACCGCCCGGGTCGAGTGCGGCCGGACAAGCGAAGCGGGGTCCGACCGCCGGCCGGACCCCGCCATTCTCTTACGGGTGGCGCGAGTTAGTCGTCCACCTCGAACTTGACCTTGAAGGCTTCGAGGGCCAAAGGCGGACCCATCGAGACCACGACGGCGTCGCCATCGGCGCGCACCGGCTGAGTGGCGGCCAATGCCGACTCGACCGCTTGCAGCGTGAGCAGATCGCCATCGTTCTCGATGATGGCGTCGGCGGCGAGCGTCACTTCTGTCCCGTTGGCCAGCGTGAACGAGCGAGCCGCGGGGTCCACGGAGGCGACCATGGCCTCGAACTCGACAGCGCCGGGAACGTCGTCGGCGTCGTCCTCGAGCTCGAACTCGATCTCGATGGCGACGATCGTCAGCGGGTCGCTGGTCTCGACGACGCCTTCACCCTCGGCCTCGACGATCATGTTGGCGGTCAGCGCCTGAGCCACCTCGTCCAGCGACGCCAGCTCGTCCCCGTCATCATCGTCGAATTCGATCTCGGTTCCCTCGATGATACGGATCATGGCTCCGCCCATCAGGTTGACCGTACCGGCGACGGGGTCCACCGCCAAGACGATCCCCTCGAAGTCTTGTTTGCCGGCGGCGTCGTCCAGCTCGGCCTCCAGCTCGGTTACGCCTTCGCGGATCTCGATCGTCAGTCCCAGAACTCGCAGGCAGGCGAGGGCCGCGGCGTCGCAGTCGTCGACGCCGGGGTCCAACAGATTCTCTTCATCCACATTGAGTTCGATCTCCGGCTCGTCGGCCTCGTCGTCAAGCTTCAGCTCCTCGGCGATGAACGTCGCGTCGTCCGGGTCCTGGGGCTCCGACGCCGGATCTCGCTTCGCCTCGACCGGCGGAAGCTTGCCCACCGACAAGGCGTCCTGGACCCGCTGCACGAACTCGGCGAGCGTCAGGTCGCCCGCGCCTTCGGCGCGGAATCGTGTGCCTGCGGTAAACCCGACTTGCAGACCCGCCAGCTCCAGCGTCACGCTGCCCGCGGGATCGATCATGGTGATCTTGCTCTCGATCTCCTCCTCGTCGAACAGCTCCTCCGGTCGCTGCAGCTCGATCTCGCGCGCCACCAGCGACCCCGGGACCAGCTCGATTTCGACGCGGCTGGGCCCGGCGATCAGCGCATCACGCAGCTGCGTGACGGTGATCTCCTCCGAGAAGCGCGTGGTTCCGCCAGGCAGGTTCGGGACGTTCGGCCCGGTCGAGTCGTCGTTGCAGCCGCTCGTCGCCAGAAGCAGCGTCGCCAGGCCGGCGAGGACCGCGGCGGGGTGGGTACGTAAGAGTTTGGCCATGACGGGATCTCCTCCACTTTCGAGTTCGTCGGTTTTGATTTCCAGCTGCGAACCCGAAGAAGCACGGTGCGTGCCTTCGCCCCAAATGGCGTGGCCATGCGAAGAACTGGGGATTTGCCGGGGATCGCCGTCTGATGCGATTCGAAGCGGGTGTAGCGATACGGTACACGCCAGGCGTTGCCTGGTCGCCGCCACGCCGGGCCCTGGGCGTTTGACGGGAAGGCCGTGTTCGGGAGCGAGCGTCAGAGGAAGGCGGCGGCTTCCCCCCAACGCGGGCCGAAGACGAAATCGGCGAGCGGGTTACGCAGGCGCGACCGTCGTTCACGTTCCTGCAGCTTTTCCCCCTGGGGGTCGGCGTCGCTGAGGTAGCCGAGCGCGGAGATCGCTCCCGGCTCGAACCCCTCCGGCAGCAACTCTCGCTTCAGCCGCTGGCGATCGAAGCCGGCGATCTGATGCATGACGAGCCCGGCGGCGTAGGCCTGCAGCGTCATGTTCTGCTCCGCCGCCCCCAGGTCGCGCAGCGCGCTGGGGTTGGGCTTGTTGCTGCGCGTGAAGTGCGTGCTGTAGGCGGAGGCGATGAGGACCGGCGCCGACTTGGCCCAGGCGTTTCCGGAACTCAGGTAACTCTGCAGTTGCTCGAGCCACTGCGCCTGGTCGGCTGTGGCAACCAGGAAGCGCCACGGCTGCTCGTTGAAGGATGAGGGCGCCCAGCGCGCCGCCTCCAACACCAGCTTCACTTTTTCCGTTTCGACCGGTCGGCTGGAGATCGCTCGCGGGCTCCAGCGGTAGCTGATCAACGGATGAATGTCCATGTCGGTGGGCGCGGGGCGCCCATGGCTGAATTCCATTCCAACGCTCGCGCTGCCGGGGACGGGCGCCGCGATCTGCACCGACGCCAGGTCGGGTTTAAACGCCTCGATCTTATCGCCTCAGCGGGCGCGAATTGCAAGAGCGCGGTGCGACGGGCTGAAACCGGAGCCGGAGCTCAGCGCCCGACGTCAGTTTGCCACGGGCTTGGTCGGGTCAGGCGATTCGGGTGGGTCGGGCGCTTGGGGCCGAGAGTCTCTCTGGCCACCCCCGTCGAGACCGACGAGCTCCAGCAACTTGAGGGCGTTCTTCGAGCTAGCGAACCCGGGGCGCAACTTGTAGTCGAAGGTGATGCTGGGGCCACGGGGACCTTCCTCGATGCGCTCGCTGAAGTGGACGGGCACACAGGACGCGGCCAGATCCTCTGTCTCGGCCAGCTGCAGGTCGTGCGACGTCACGCCGCCGATGGCGCCCGCCGCCACCAGGTGCGCGATGACCTTTCGAGCCGCGATCCGGCGTTCTTCGGAGTTGGTGCCTTGGAAGATGTCGTCGAGCAGGTAAAGCAACGGGCCCCCATCATCATGCGCCCGGCGGGCCGCGTCCACCACCGCCCGCAGCCGCTCGAGCTCGGCCATGAAATGGGAGAGGCCCATCTGCAGCGAGTCGTGTACCCGCATGCTGGTCTCGAGTCGCACGGCCGGGGTTCTCATCTCCGAGGCGCAGACCGGCGCGCCGGCTCGCGCCAGCACCACGTTCATGCCGATCGCCCGCAGCAACGTGCTCTTCCCCGACATGTTGGAGCCGGTGACGAGTAAGAAGCTTCCGGGCGGGCCGAGATGCACGTCGTTGGCGACCCGCACGCTGTCCGGCAGCAGTGGGTGACCGATGTCCCGCGCGCTGACGCTCGGGGGTCCGTTCTCGACGATCTGGGGGAAAGCCCAGCCGGGATTGTCGTGGGCGAGCGTGGCCATGGCCGCCAGAGCGTCAGCTTCCCCCAGGATCGAGAGCCAGCCGCGGGCCCGGCGCCCCGACGTCCGCTGCCAGCGCTCCAGCTGCCGCAGCACGTGAAAGTCCCAAAGCGTCAAAGCCTGAGTCGGCCCGTAGAGCATCGAAAAGCGAACCTCAGCCAGCCGCAGTAGGCGGTCCAATCGCTTCATCTGGCGGTCGGCCGAGACGCCGCCGGCGGACAGTGCGCTTTGAAGCCGCTGCCACTCGCCCGACCGGAAGCGGGTCTGCGACAGCCGCTGGAATAGCGCCGCGTATTGTTGAAAGGCGCGCTCCTGGGCGAAGGCCCGGTCGAAGATCGCGTGTACTTGGCGCCGAACGGTGAGGGTGAGGCTCAGGTTGAAGACCAGCACGGCGGCCCAGGTGACGTAAGAAACGAGACCGAACGCGTTGAGGGCGAGCAGCACCAGGGCGATCGGTGGCAACGTCCAGGCCGCCCACGTCATCCAGCGCCGTCGACTCGACAGCCAGGGCTCGCCTTCCGCCCAGGCGAGAAAGCGGCCCACGGCTTCCGCGGTCGTCTTCGCCATCAGCCGACCGCGCGCAGCGATCTCCTCGCGAAGGTCGACCAGCGGCGCCAGCTCGGACACCGCCGCCTGCCGGGCGCGAACCGTGTCGGGGTCGGCAACCTCGAGCAGCCAACTTTGCAACGTGTCGCGGCCGGGCGCCGTACCCACGGTGCCGAGGAGCGTGGCCAGCGAGGCGGGCCCGAAAAGATCGAGATCCTCGGCCAGCGCCCGGGCCTCAGTCGGTGGCTGGGGACCGCCGTCCGGCAGGGCGGCCCAGTCCCGAGCCAGGCGAGCGAGCCCCTCGTCGTTCAGCCTGACCAGCTGGTCGTACCAATCGCGCCTCTGGTTTTCGCGGTTGTGCTGAACGACCAGAGCCAGGAAGAGAAGGAAGAGCAGGGTCGCGATGGAGATCAGCCCCAAGACGCCCAGCCACGCCACGACCTGTGAGGGCCAGAAGAGCAGCGCGGCGCCAACGGCGAAGACGGCCAACCGAGCGTGGGTGAGCCATCTGGAACGGGCGGCACAACGGTCCCGCAGGCTGGCGAAGCGCTCGCTCCGCTGGCGATAAGTCAGGGCGGGTCCGCCGTCTGGAGCCATCATGAGAGATCAGAGGGATCGGGGGCTTCGCAAGCGAGCCTCACGTTAAAGGCCAGGGCGTGTCGGCACCAGGGTTGCGCCGGTCTCGGCGGCGATCCACGATGGGCGAGCCAGGACGACTGTCCGCGGCGCCACGGCGTGTGACGTGGCGCCGAGACGGCGGTGGAACGAGCGTCAGCACGAGGAAGACTCGAATGACTAAGAAGAAGAAGAAGACGGCCGCTTCCACTGAAACGACCCTGGGTCGAGGCGTCGCGGACCGCTTCGAGAATCGCGTCCTGATGGTCGTGCCGGATCGGCACAATGAAAAGCTGAGAGCCTTGATCGAACGGGTGAACGCAGACGACGAGCTTTACGCGCTTTGGGTCGCGGCGAATGTGACGGCCATCGATCGTCTCGGGATGAGCGACCACGGGCCCGTTCACGTGAAGATCGTGATGAATCTGGCCGTGCGTATGCTGCGGCTGCTGGTCGAGCACGGCGTGGAGCCGGCCATCGTGCGCGACTACGGAATGACCGTGCGTGACGCCGAGGTCGTGGTGGCGTTGGCCGCGCTGTTTCACGACGTCGGCATGTCGATCCACCGCGCCGACCACGAGTCGTTCTCGCTGTTCGTGGCCCAGGCGAAGTTGGCGGACTTGCTGTCAGAGGTCTACGCCAAAGGCGAGGCGACGATCGTACGCTCAGAAGTGCTGCACGCGATCATCGCGCACCGTTCCGATGGCAGCCCGCTGACTCTGGAAGCCGGCATCCTCCGCATCGCCGACGCGCTCGACATCGCCAAGGGCCGCTCGCGGATCCCGTTCGAGTCCGGATCCGTGAGCATCCACTCGGTGTCGGCGGCCGCGATCGAGGCGGTGCGCCTCGAGGCCGGGGAGAAGAAGCCGGTGCGCGTGGTGATCGAGATGTCGAACTCGGCCGGCGTCTTCCAGCTCGACGAGCTGTTTCGCAAGAAACTGACCGGAAGCGGTTTGGAACCGTACGTCGAGCTCGAAGCGCAGGTCACCGCCGCCGAAGAGAAGAGGCTGCTCGAGCGCTATAGCCTCTAGACGGCCGGCGCCCTCACAGCCCGTCCAGCAACAGCTCACCCTGGACCGCAAATGACAAATCGGAGGCCTCGCCGATCGGGTGGTGAGTAACCGTGTCGTTGAGGACGTTGTGGAACAGCAGGTGGGCCCGGAATCGCCGCTTCCAAAGCCACTTCTGTATCACCACGTCGATGATGAGCGCGTCGTCCACCTTCGATCCGTAGCGACCGCCGCTCTGCTCTGCGGCCAATCGATAAGCGGCCCAGCGAGCCGGACTCCGGTAGCGGAGCTTCGCCCCGAGTCCGAGGCTGCCCCAGGGCGTGTACAGCGCCGAAATCCCCAGCCGGTGCCGGGGCACGGTGCGCCAGGCATCGCGAAACCCTCCGCTCCCTCCCAGAACGTCCTGGAATCGATAGGACGACCGCAGATGTATCGAGCGCCGCACCCACGTGGCCGCCAGCTCGGCACCGACCAGCTCGCCCTCCTGATCGCTCCGTAACCTGACGGGGCCCGCGAAGACCTGGCTTACGGAATCGAATTGGAAGGTCTGAGCGTCCAGGGCGAGCCGCGAATGCGCGCGAACGTCGGCGCCGAATTGGAGGCTCAGCCCCTCGGCGAGGACAAGCCGCCAGCGCAAGTCGCCGGTGAGGCTGCGCCCCGTCTCCAGATCAGAATCTCGCGTCGCCTCGACGCCCGCGTCCGCCAGGAAACCGTAGCCGCGCTGCTGCCAGAGCCAGACACGACCGTCTTCGGCCGGTAGGCGCTCGGCCCAGGCGACCGTCGCCTCGAGGTCGTTGTTACGGCGCGGGGACCAGTGGTGCCTCAGCGCGGCTCGCAACCCGAGGTCGCCTTCGCTGCCGGTGAGCTGGACAGCCAGCGTCTGATCGGAGGTTTCCGCCAATCGATACGACAGTGCGCCGCGCGCGCGATAAAGCGTCAGGTCAGCGTCGGAGAGGGCGTATCCCGTCTTGGCCGCGGCTCCCTCTATCGTGAGCCCGAGCTCCGCGCCGTAAGAACCGCGGCGTTGAATCGCCTCGACATCGGCACGCCAGCGACGCAACTCCCAGTCGAAGTCCAGGTCGAGGGCGTTGTCGCGCCGGTCGAGCGCGTTCGTAGAGTAAGCCGCCCGGTAGCGCAGGCTCGTGGTCGAGGTCAAGTCGATGCGGCCATCGACGCCGGCCTGGGTGAAGGGGCTCTCCAGCGGCACCTCGCGCCCGAATTGCGGCAGGAAGAAGTAGTCGCGCGTCCAGGAGCGGCCGACGAACAGGGCGTGTCTCCCGCCGGGCGCCCTCAACCCGGCCTTGAGCGACACCGCGCTCTGCTTAATGATCGGGTACTCATCGACCGTGATATCGAAGTTGCGCTGGCGTATCAAAGGGTCAGTGACGAAGTGCTCCTGCCAGCGGGCGCTGACATCGACGTAGCCGCGGGCTCCCGCCAGCGATGCGCCGCCGGCGACGCCGGTACCGATCCGATCGATGTTGGGCGTGGCGAGCTCGGTGAAGCGGAAGGGGCCGGGGTCTCCCGTCTCGTTGGCGGTGGCAAAAAGGGCGTGGACGGAGACGCCGTCGCGCGCCTGGTGAGTGTGAATCCGAAGCAGCCCGCCGTCGATAAGTAGGCCTTCCACCATAGCTGGAACGCTGATCACTTCGACCGAGTCGATCTGGCTCAAAGTCACGGGCAGGCGGTCCAGGCTCCGTATCCCGAAGAGGTCCAGGTCCACTAGCTGGCCGTCGAGCATCACCGTCCAGCCAGGCCGCTCGAACGATGAAAGACCGCGCGGGCTCGCCAGCCAGGTGAACCCGTCGACGCTGCTGACATCCCAATCATCGATGAGCAACAGAATGTCGCTGAGTTGGCGTGCGCCGGCGTGACGCAGCGCGCTGGCGGTGATCACCTGCCGGCCGAGCTGGGGAGCACCGGCGCTCTGGCCCTGAGCGCGCGGGGCGAGCAAGGCCAGGAGCAGCAAGCCGCTGGACAGAGCTCTCATTCGAAGAGGCTCTTCAGCCAGGCCGGCGCCGCGAAATCCCGCCCGAGGCCCGCGGCGAAGAAGACCAGGCGCAGGCGTTCATGCGTGAAGACGACGCGATAGCGGGTCGAAACATCGATCGACCAGGCGCCGCTCAGGCGGTAGCTCAAGAGCGAAACGAGCCCCAGACCCAGCTCCTGCTCGGTGGGGTTATCCGCGTCGATGTCGAAGCGCATGAGCAAACTGCCGGCACGGATACCGTTGTACCAGCTGAAGCGGCTGGAGAGCCGCGCGTCGTAGCCCCAGCCCAGGTAAGGGAAAAAAGCCTCGAAGTCGGGCTGCTCGGCGGTCTTGGCGTTGAAGCCGGCGTAATGCACCCCGGCTTCGATCTTGCCGACGTTGAGGGGCGCCTGGACGTTAAGCTCGAGTCCGGGGCCTGGATCCCAGAAGCGGTGGAAGGTGTTGTGGTTGATATTAGCGACAGCCCGCAACTGAACGGTCAGCGTGTCGAAGTCACGTGCCAGCTCCTGAGCCGAAGATGTGCCGTGCGCCGTCGGCAGCAATAAGAAGATGGGAGAAGCGATGAGCGAGAGCGTGCCCCGAGGGAAGCGCATCGATCTCACTCGGGTGGGTGGGTCGCGGCCACCAGGGGTGGCGCGCTGTACACTTGCGTGCGGGCCGAAGTCCAGGGCACCCGAATCCGCGTCCGAAGTGCCAGAATGCGCCCGCCCACACGCTCCCACGCCTCGCCCCGAAGGACCTCGCACGTGAAGCGGTGGAACAGCAGTCCGCGATGCTGGATGATTCGGCTTTCATGCGATATGACATCGACGACGAAGTCGCGGAACCCCGGCTCGACAAGATCCAGCGACTCGGCCCCCAATCGCTCGAAGCTCTGGTGCCAGAACATTGGCGCCTCGGGGTCGGAGAGCAGGACGGCGGCCAACGAGTACTCGTGCTCGGTTAGAATGACCCTGAAAAAGTAGTCAGCGCCCGGGGACCCGGGGAGGTCGAGGGAGACATAGCCGGCCCCCGAGCCACGAGTCGCAGTCAGAGAGGGGTCGATCGACCGGAGCCAGCTGGCGGTGCGGGCAAAGCGATCGTCGAGCATCACCGGCGCGCCTGCTCGTGTCGCGCGGCGTCCTCATCTGGCATGAGAGGCCCGATCGAAGCCCTTGGCCACGTCCTCACAGCCGAGGCCGATCCCAATCGTCACCGCTGGGATGATCAAGTAGGTGAGACCGATGTCAGCCAGGTAAGTACCCAGGGTCATCTGCATCGGTCCGCCCGCCAACATCAGCGGAAGATCGATCAACACGTTGATGGCGAGCCACACGAGGCCCAGGGTCACCTCTTCTCGCAGATATCCGCCGCTCACGACGCGAAAGTAGAGAACAGCGAACACGGCGGAGGCCGTAGTCAACACCACCGGCATGATGGACTCGAAAAGCGGTCGCGAAGACTCCCTCAGCGGAAAGATGAGGAAGGCAACGACGAACGCGCTCAGCCAGACCAAGAAACCGAACAGGATGGCTTTACCTTTCGCGACCATCGTTCCTCCGACAGTCATTTTCCCCATAGTCTTTCATGCGGCGCCTCCCGGAGGCTTATTGGCCTCTCGTTCGCGCGGTCGACGTGTGGCCGGTGAGGATCTTCCAGCCGGAATCGGTGTGCACGGCGATGAGAGAGATCGCGCCGCCGAAGCTGAACGTGCTACCCGCCGTATCGGTCAGGGTCTGCTGAAACTGAGTGGTCACCGCAGCGACTCCGGGGGCCAGAGGGATCACCTGGGTGTCGCTCAGCTTCATCTCGGAACTCGGGAACATCGCCTCCAGCGATTGGATGGCCGTCTTGATCTCCTCGGCCGAGCTGTACGCAACCCTCCCATCTTCCAACCACTGGAAGCGGGGATCGTTTGCGTAGTAGCTGACGGCGCTGTCCCAGCGACGTGCGTTGACATGATCGACGTATTCGCCGAGGGCCTGTCTCACGCTATCGGCGACGGCAGCGGCGTGTTCTTCCGAAAAAGCGCTTTGGTCGGCCGGCTGACAGGCCAGGGCGCTGAAGAGCCCTAAGAGAGCGAGCCTGGAAGCAGTCATGGATCCTCCGCGGAAAAGGACGCGGGCCTCCCGCCCTCAAGCTTGGCCGGGGCTCTCGCCGAAGCCGACCGAGCCGGCGGGTCGCAGAAGCAACATGAAGATCAGCACATGGGTCACGAGCAAGAACGGCACGATGACGGTAGGAATAAAGAAGGCTGCTCCCAGCATTCCTGGCTCGACACCGACGCCGATGAGACCCTGATAGATCGCGAACAGAAGATCGGCGCTACCCCAAATGTTGAAAGCCCAGACTACGGTCAGAGCGCCGGCAACCCGGCGTGAAAGCATGCCGAACGCCAGCAGAGCCAGCAGGGCCGCCAGCAGATCGCCGTAGGCGGCGGGCCGAGCGAAAGCGGCCGGAAGCTCGGGAGATACGACTCCGGGTATCAAGAAGGCGAGCCCGATGAACCGGAAACCGTGCACCAGGAGCAAAGGCTTCAGCGCGGCGATCCGGTCTCGGGTTCGGGTCCAGGGCCAGATGTACTCAGCAGCGAGAACGATGGCGCAAATCGTGCTGACGGCTAAGCTGATCCCGAACAGCTCCAGCGGATCCATGCGCTACCCTCAGTAGCTCCGCATCTCTTCGACCGCCAGCTGCATGTACATGAAGGCCGCAGCTTCATCGGTCATCGGGTTCGCTTCGAACGAATCGAGCCAAGCGGTGATCGCACTCTGGTGCGGTGCCAGCGCCCGCTCCAGAGCCTGCCGGTCCGCAGCCGACGCGCGCTCGATCAGCTCCCCACGCTCCACATCGTCCCCGATGCCCCACTTCTCAGCAAGGGGGGTGAGGTGTCGCAGGTGCTGGGGCACGTTCTCGGCCTTCAGCTCGTAGGTGTCAGTCGGTGGCGAGCTTCGCTCGCTGCTATCCGCGGTTCGGTCTTCGGCGCAGCCGGCTACCAGGAACGCCAACGCGAGCAGAGTCGAGATTTGTCTCACCTGTTTATCACCCCGCTTGCTAATCTGAGACATCCGACCTCGTGGCGCAGTAGCGAAAGTTTCTTCGACGTCTCTTCCCGACGTCCACGATATCGACCAGGCGGCCACCGCTCTCCTCGATGACACGTCGGACTTGCCCAGCGGCGATGTAGTGCATCTCGACCGGTGGCTTACCGCGGACGATCTTCCAGATCCGGCGCAGGTGGTGACGTCGGACGGCATACGC
>CAYGCC010000097.1:0-26458 GCA_964348165.1 uncultured Gemmatimonadota bacterium
CGAGTCCTCTCGGCTCGGGTCGTGGGGCGCAGCAGGTGCGGGATAACGCATCCGAAGCTCCGAGAGACCATCCACTCGGATTTCTCCGACGACAGCCGCGCCTGGATCCCGGTCATCGTGGAGATCATCCCGCACGATCGGTTCCTGAGGGATACCATACCGCGACTCCGCACCTGGTCGTCAAGGACGCGGAGAACGCCATCCAGTTCTACGAGCAGGCGTTCGGCGCCAAGGAAGTGATGCGTTTGACGACGGCGGACGGAAAGGTGGCGCATGCCGAGATCGTGATCGGCGACTCGACGCTGATGCTCGCTGACGAGTTTCCAGACTGGGGCAACCTCAGTCCCGAATCGCTCGGTGGTTCGCCCGTGCGTATCCACCTGTACGTCGAAGATGTCGACGCCGTCGCCCGTCGTGCCGCGGCCGCCGGCGCCAAAGTCCTCATCCCGGTGGACGATCAGTTCTACGGCGACCGGGCCGGCAGATTGGCAGACCCCTTCGGGCACCTCTGGGTCGTCGCGACACGGGTGCAGGAAATGAGTCCGGAGGAGATGCAGCTTCGTTTCGAGGAGTTCATGAAGCAGCAGAGCGGCGGCTAGCACCCGGGCTGCCGGAGTGCGTGGCGGCCGGTGTCCCGATTAGGGTGAGCGGATGCGCGCTTGCGCCGCGCTCGCCATCTTTCATAGTCTAACGCCCAATCACCCGCGGATTGCTAAAGGCGCACAGCCGCTGCGCCACACGGTGTGCTGACGCGGGCTTGCCCGCTGCAACGCGAGGAGGTCGAGGATGGTCTCTGTGCTCTCGCTCTGGCTTCCGATCCTGCTCTCGGCGGTAATCGTCTTCCTGGTCAGCTCTCTAATCCACATGGTGCTTGGCTACCACCGCACCGACTTTCGCAAGGTGCCGGCTGAGGACGACGTCATGAGCGCGCTTCGCGAGTTCGGCATCCCTCCCGGCGATTACGTGCTCCCGTGCGCCGGCAGCTCGAAGGAGATGGGGTCGCCCGAGTTCATCGAGAAGGCGACGAAGGGCCCCGTCGCTTTCATGACGGTGATACCCAGCGGCCCGCCGGCCATGGGGAAGAGCCTCGCGCAGTGGTTCGTCTACTGCGTGGTCGTGGGGATCTTCGCCGCGTATATCGGCGGCCGCGCGGTGGGGCCGACCGACGACTATCTGCAGGTGTTTCGCTTTACCGGCTGCACCGCCTTCGTCGGCTACGCTCTGGCGCTCTGGCAGAGCTCGATCTGGTACAAGCGTGCCTGGAGCTCGACGCTGAAGTCGACCTTCGATGGGCTGGTGTACGCTCTGCTGACCGCGGGCACCTTTGGATGGCTGTGGCCCTCGTGAGGTAGAACGGCTTCCTGGTTCGTCAGGCCAGCAGCCCGCTCGTCGCCATGATGCAAGCGGGCGGCCGCGTGGTGCCGCGTTTCGAAGGCGACTCGATGTACGAGCTAGTTTTGGAAAACTGGTGGGTGCTCATCTTTTCCGTGACCGCGCTCGCCTTGGCCATCAAGTTCGCCTATGAGCGATTGCCGCGAAGGGTCGCGCTGCGGCTCGGGGTCCGGAAGAAGATCGCGTCCCTTAAGCGAAGCGACGCCGGCGACTGGCTGGTGACTGTGACTCTGGCGGACGGGCGACGATATTCGAACGTCCGGATCACACGCGACTTTCAATTTGCTGACGCCGAGCAAGTGCCGTTCAGACTCGGCGATATCGTCGACGTGGCGCTTGACAGCCGAAAGCTGGGTGATCCGGCCGAGCCACCGAAGCGGGTCATGTGAGATCTGAATCTCGGCATGCGCCACTGAAGACGTTGACGGCGGTCATCGTGTGAAGTGGGCGCGAACCATGGACCAGCACGGAAGGTAGGTGGTTTTGACCGTCGCCGATCACCTCGTCGTGGCGGGCTTCAGCCTCATCTTTGCGGTTTACTCCCTCCTGACCTATCCGAGAATCAAAGCGGCGCTGGCGGCTGGCCCCACCTGTGCCGTGGCATGTCAGCGGCGTTTCGGGCTGGGGCGCTGGGCCTCCTCTTCGCCGGGTTATTTCTGTTCTCGGGATCTCTGTGGCTTCCGATAGTATTGCATGCGTTCATCGATACTTACGCTGGCCTGACCGCAAGAACGGTCTACGCATCGAGCTGAGCTCGGGAATTCTGACGCGCCGTACGTTGCGAAACTGACGATGGGAGACCGGATGAGCCGCGCCGATCTGCGCAAGCTTGAGCGCTGGCAGCGCCGCATGATCACGGCCTTTGTCGGCACGTGGTCTTTCGTTTTGTTGTTTATCGCGGGCGAGCTCGTATTCGACCTTTCGCGAGCGGTGGTGATCGCCGGGTTCGTCGTGATGCTGATACTGGTTGCTTTCGGCGCCGTCATTCAGTTTTCGCAGCGGTGCCCGAGTTGCGGTGCTCGCATCGGTGTGCAGTCGGGCCTGCGACTTCCCGATTCTTGCCGAAAGTGCGGCGCGGCTTTCAAGGTGCGCGACCGCGATGCCGAGGGGTGACGCTCAGCCATCGATCTGGTCGGCAGGCGCCGGCTGGTCACCGCTTACGCGCGGGCCTCTTGGTGGGGCTGAACTTTTTCACTTTTCCGACCGCCCGGCGGAGGCGGGGCTTTTCGATGCCGCCCCGGCTGTTGGGCTGTTCAAGGAGGTCAACTTGTATATGGACGCCGACTCGCTGAGCCGAGTGCTGCTGCGCGACCTGGACTCGCTGCGAGACCAAATGAACGGCTATGAGGACGAAGACGTGATGTGGAGGCGTGCGCCGGGGATCGCGAATTCTGCCGGCAACCTGGCGCTGCACCTGGCCGGCAACCTGCATTTCTACATTGGCACGCAGTTGGGAGGGACCGGTTATGTTCGGGATCGGCCGGCCGAGTTCGGCACGACCGCTCTGCCGCGGGCGGAAGTTGTGCGGCGAATCGAAGAGACGCGGGCGGTCGTGGAGGAAGCTTTACAGCGTCTGGACCGGCGATCGCTCGAGGCCGAGTATCCCATGGAAGTCGGCGGTGTGCGCATCTCCACCGGCCAGTTCCTCGTGCACCTGGCCGTGCACCTCGGCTATCATCTAGGGCAGGTCGACTACCACCGCCGAATGCTGACTTCCAGAACAAGTCTGCCGGGGATGCAGTCGATCGGTGCGCTGGCCGATCAGGCATAGTGGGGCGAGAGAGACGAGAGCGTGACCCGAGACCACCTCTCGCTGAGTGAGGCACGTCGGATCGCGCTGGCGGCGCAAGGCTTTGATCGGCCGCGACCGCAGGGCCGGATCGACGTGCGGCATATCCGCCGGACGATCCAGCGACTGGGTCTGCTGCAGATCGACTACGTCAACGTCCTCAGCCCCTCGCACTACCTGGTGTTGTTCTCGCGGCTCGATGAGCTGGTCTATCGGCGGCGCGAGTTCACCGAAACTTGGGCGCACGAGGCGTCGATCGTGCCGGCGGCGACCTGGCCGCTGTTGCGCGCCTGTCTGAGAGAGGACGACCGGCGCCTCCGCGCCCTCGCCCGTTTCATGAAAGAGCACGCAGCTTACGCCGACCGCGTGTTGAAGGAGCTGCGGCGGCGCGGCCCGCTCGGCGCCGAGGAACTGCCGGAGCCGGAGGGCGGGGGGCGGAGGGACTCGTGGGGCTGGACGGTGCCTAAGGCCGCGCTGGAGGGGCACCTGGCCCGGGGCACGGTGGCGGTGGCCGGGCGGCGCGCGCTCACGCTGTCGGCACGGCAAGCGACCTGGCCGACTACTACCGGCTGCCGTTGCGGGAATCGCGCCGGCATTTTGCGGAGCGACTGGACGCTGGGGTCGTGCGAGAGGTGCGGGTCGAAGGGTGGCGCGAGCCGGCGTACATTCACCGTGAGTCGCGGACGGCACGTCGCATCGACACCGCGGCTTTGCTGTCGCCGTTCGACCCGGTGATCTGGTATCGTCCGCGGGCGGTGCGGCTGTTCCAGTTCGAGTATCGCCTGGAAATCTTCGTACCTCAGAAGAAGCGGAGGTGGGGTTACTACGTGCTACCGTTTTCTGCTGGGGGAACGGCTGGTGGCGCGCGTCGATCTCAAGGCCGATCGGGCCGCGCGTCGCCTGCTGGTTCCGGCGGCGCACCTCGAGCCGGGCGCGCCGTCGGATGCGGTCGCCGCCGCCGTCCGCGACTGAGGTTCGACCGGCGGGGAATGCGCCAGCCGATCGGCCCGCTTTCAGGCTGGCCTTTTGCCAGGACGATTCGATGAGCAGCTACCGCATCTATCAGGTCGACGCCTTCACGACCGAGAAGTTCTGCGGTAACCCGGCCGGGGTGGTGCCAGAGGCAGACGGTCTCAGCGCGGGCCAGATGCAGATGATCGCCCGTGAGCTGAACAACTCGGAGACGGCTTTCGTGCTCTCGCCCGATGGCGCGGACCACGATGTGAGGGTGCGGTTCTTCACGCCGACCACCGAGGTCCCATCCTGCGGTCACGCGACTATCGCCGCCCACTACGTGCGGGCCCTGGAGAAGAGCCTGCCCACGTGCACGGTCGTGCAGAAGATCGGAGCCGGGATCCTGCCTGTCGACGTGGTTCACGAGGGCTCCGATTACCGCATCGTGATGACCCAAGGGACGCCGGAGTTTTCGGAACCGTTCGGAGCCGCGCAGGCCGAGGAGATCCTCGTGGCGCTCGGGTTGCCGGAGACCGCGTTGGACGCGCGCTGCCCAATCCAGGTCGTCTCCACCGGTCATTCCAAAGTCCTGGTGGGGATTCGGTCGCGAAAGACGCTCGACGGGCTGCGGCCTAATCTGGCGCGGCTGGCCGAGATCAGCGGACGAATCGGCTGCAATGGATACTTCGTCTTCACGCTGGACCCGGACACCGGCGATCCGCTCGCTCACGGCCGGATGTTCGCGCCGGCGATCGGTATCGCCGAAGACCCGGTGACCGGTAACGCCAACGGTCCACTCGGCGCCTATCTGGTCGAGCATGGCCTGGCCGTTCCAGAGGGGGGCCGGGGCGGGGGGCGGGGGCGGGGGCGGTTGTTCTTCCGCGCCCGCCAGGGAGAGGCGCTGGGGCGACCGGGGACGGTGGAGGTCGAGGTGGAGACGGAGGGGTCGAGACCGAAAGTGGTGCGGGTGGCGGGCCGGGCGGTCGTCGTTTACAAGTCGGAGCTTGAGCTTTAGGGTTTGAGCGCGCTCGGATCGAGCGACAGAGAAAGGGAGGATGCGCGCGGTGGCTTACAGCGAGCGGCTGGCCGAACGGATTCGCGATGTGCTAGGGGGTCGCGGCGATGTCGTCGAAAAGAGGATGTTCGGCGGCCTGTCGTTCTTGGTGAACGGCAACATGTGCTGCGGCGTCATTGGGGATGAGCTGATGGCGCGCGTCGGTCCGGTTGGCTACGATGCAGCACTCGAACGGCCGCACGCCCGGCCGATGGACTTCACCGGGAAGCCGTTGAAAGGCTTCGTCTACGTTGGGCCGGAAGGGTTTGCTACCGAGGCCGCTCTCGAGAGCTGGATCGGGTTGGCGCTGGATTTCGTCGAGACGCTGCCGGCCAAGTGAGCGTGGCCGAGTACGATCGTCGGATCCACGATGGCCTCACTTTGCCCAAGCCGACGAGAATGAAGAGCGACTAGATGATGCGAACTCTGCCCCATCTCTTCGAGAAGAATCGCGCCTGGGCGCGACATCGCACTGACCAGGATCCGGAGTTCTTCAAGCGTCTCAGCGCGCAGCAGGCCCCGGACTACCTGTGGATCGGCTGTGCCGACAGCCGCGTGCCGGCGAACGAGATCGTCGGGCTCGCCCCTGGCGAGCTGTTCGTGCACCGGAACGTGGCGAACGTCGTGGCCGCGGACGATCCGAACTGCCACTCGGTGCTCCAGTATGCCGTCGACGTCTTGAAGGTCGAGCACGTGATCGTGTGCGGACACTACGGCTGCGGCGGGGTTCAGGCCGCGTTTGGCGGCCCACAGGCTATGCCGCTGGAAGGTTGGCTGACTCATATCCGGCAGGTGCGACGCGCGCACGCCTCGGAATTGGACACGCTGGAGGAAGACTCCGCGCGCTGGCGGCGGCTTTGCGAGCTGAACGTCATGGCGCAGGTCGAGAACGTCTGCCGCACCGACATCGCCCAGGGCGCCTGGAAGCGCGGTCAGTCGCTCGCCGTGCACGGCTGGATCTATGACGTGCGCGATGGGCTGCTTCGCGATTTGGACGTCACGGTCGCAGGGATGAGGTGACCGGCCGCGGATGGGCCGCGTGAACGACTACGACCCCGTGGCGGATCTCTACGACGCGTATGTGCGCGCTGATTTCGATCTCGATTTCTTCAGCAGACGTGTCGCCGCAAGCTCGGGTCCCGTGCTGGAGCTGATGGCGGGGACGGGGCGAGTTACGCGAGCCATCTATCCAACACACCCTGATATCATCTGCGTCGACCTGTCGCTAGAGATGCTTCGCTTCTTGATTAACAACCTTGGGACCCGCCCGGGGCTCTGTGTGGTCTGCGCGGATGTGCGGTCGCTCCCATTCGCGCGCGACTACTTCAAGCTCGCCCTTATCCCGTTCAACTCGTTTGCAGAGCTCACGACGACACACGATCAGGCTGACGCCCTGATCGAGATTCACAGGGTGCTGGCGCCGGGGGGGCGGCTGATCGTGACCCTGCACAACCCGGCCGTCCGCCGCCGGTCACTTGATGACCGGGAGCGCTTGCTGGGTGAATTCGAGCTGGAGTCGGACCGACGCCTCGAGGTTTGGGTTCAAGCCTGGGAGGAGGCCGGGTCGGGTATCGCCGTGTCACGGCAGACGTATCGCGTTTCCGGTGCGGGGGGCGATCTCGAGCTGGAGAGGGTCTGGGAAGTCCGGTTCGCTCTCATCAGTGGCGAGGGCTTCACGAGCCTCGCCGAAGCCGCCGGTCTAGAGATCGTCGAGCTGCTGGGCGACTACGGTGGTTCGGCCTTTGCCCCGGACGACAGCCCCTACATGATCTGGACGTTAGGCCGGCGCTGAGCCGGCGCTTGTTCATTTGTTTCTCATTGCGCATTTTTGTTATAAGCAGCGAGAGCGGCCCAAACCCTAACATCCTGAGGATTAATCTCGTGTCGAGCGCAGCACCCGCGGAGTCGCAACGGCATTCACTCTCTAGCGAAGAGAGGCGGACGCTGCTGCGTGTCGCGCGGGAGACGCTGGTCGATTTGTTGACCGGGGTGGACCCGCGGCCGCATGAAGGCCACACGCCGGCGCTGCGGGAGGAACGCCCCGCCTTCGTCACCTTGCGCCAGCGCGAATCCGGCGAGCTGCGCGGCTGTCGGGGCGAGTGTGTGGCTCAACGGCCGCTGATCGAATCGGTGGCTTACGCCGCGATCGCCGCGGCCAGCGATGATCCGCGCTTTCCACCCGTCACACTGGACGAGTTGTCGGCGCTAAGGATCGAGATCAGCGCGCTTACGCCGATGAACCTTATTCGACCGGACGAGGTCGTGGTCGGCCGGCACGGGCTCATGATCGTGAGCAAGCCGAAGTCGGGCTTGCTGCTGCCCCAGGTGGCGGTGGCTTACGGCTGGGACCGCTCCGATTTCCTTCGTGGCCTTTGCCGGAAGGCGGGTCTTCCGGATGGCGCTTGGGAATCCGACGATGTACAGCTCTACGCGTTCGAGAGCGAGGTGTGGGGTGAGGACGAGTAGCGACCAGCGCGCTAGCACCGGAAGCCGTGTGTATTCCATCGTACGGCCGGTGCAGGAACAAATGAAACGGTGAGCCTTGCCTACTATATCGTGCTCGACCAGGAGGATCCCGGCTTCGACCCGTTCGTGAACGGAAAATCGTTAGCTAGCGAGGCGCGATGGGTGAACCAGGCCGCGAAGAAGCTGGGACTCAGGCGCCTGGACGACTTTGTCTCCCATGATGAGGAACCAGCGGCCGAGCTGCTCGGGGTCGAATCCGACATGGGCTCTTGGTTCGGCGCGGACGAGGGCGTCGCCTGGGTGAGCGCCCTGCTGCAACGCTTGCGCCAGGATCCCAAGCCGCTGAAGGACCCGGCCGGGGTGATCGCCGACCTCGAGGAGTGTCTCGGAGTGCTGCAAAAGGCTCAGGGCGTCGGGGCGCGCTGGCATTTCGCGATCGACTTCTAGACGTGTGAGAAGAGATGCCGATAAGCTACCGGATAGATAAGCAACGTCGACTCGTGCTGACAACCGCGACGGGGGTCCTCACGGACGAAGAGCTTCCAGACCACAAGCGCGCCCTGATCGTCGATCCAGAGTTCGAGCCCGGAATGAGAGAGCTGTCCGACACTCGAACCATCGAACGTCTGTCTGTGACGCCCGCCGGTGTCCGCAAGATGGTGGCGCTAGATCAAGACCACGCGGATCGCCTGGGCGATTACCGGCTGGCTATCGTGGCGCTTGCGGACGCGAGCTTCGGCACGGCACGCATGTACCAGATGCTGACCGAGGCCAACGTCCAAAACATCGGGGTGTTCCGCCAGATGGAAGAGGCCGAGAAGTGGCTCGAGCTCGCGAGCGCCGGCGACTAACGCCCTTGGCGTGTAACTGTTCGTACCGTATTACGCATCGGCGAATTCCACGCCGGCGCGTCTAGCCGCCTCGACCCGCTCTTCGATCATCTCAACGTAGCTTTCGATGTCGGCTTTTCGCTCCAGGCCTCCCGCTGACATGTAACGCACCGTTCCGAACACGTCCCGGCGTCCCCAAGGGCGGTCGTGCAGCCCGAAGATCCAGGCGACGTTGGCGAAAGAGTTGGGGTCGCGGCCGTCCAGGAAGTACTTGTTGTTGAGTTCCAAGGCGACTTTGTAGGCATAGGAAGGTGTTCCCGTCCACTCGAGAATCTTCTTCCCCCAGTACATTCGCATGTAGTTGTGCATGTATCCTGTATATCGAAGCTCGCGCATCGCCGCATTCCAATATCGATCGTGGGTACGCGCGGTCTCCAGCTCGCTCCGGGAGTAACGGTGCTCGCGCTCGTCGTCTTTGTGCTCGGCCAGCGTGTTGCGCGCCCAGTCGGGCAGGCAGCTGTAGCTGTCGTACTTCGGCGTGAAGTGAACGAAGTTCACCGCCAGCTCGCGCCGCACCACCAGCTCCTCGATGAAGCTGTCCTTGAGCTTTTTCGACGCCGACGACTTCAGCACCCGCAGCGCCACGTAGACCGGCGAAATTTGTCCGAAGTGCAGGTACATCCCCAGGTGGGTGACGTCGTCGGTCTCCGGGCGCTTACGGTTCTGATCGTAGCGCTTGAACCGTTTGGCCAGGAAGCGGGAGAGTCGCGTGCGGGCCTCCGTCGTACCACCTTTGAACAGGTGGGGTACGGGCGGTACAGAGTGATCGATATCGAGCGCGTCCAGTAGCGAATCGAGATCGGAGAGATCGAGGCCGTCGAGCCCTAGTCGCGTCGAGTTCTTCTCCAGCGCCGTGGTACGCAGCGCGATCAGGTAGTCCGACAGCTGCGCGTGGATCTTGGGCCGGATGGTGCGAGCCGCGTACTCCGCCTTCTGGCTGGCGACCTCGACGGGCACCACGACGTCCGACTCGACTTGAACCACAGGGCAACCGGCCTTCTCGGCCAGGCGCCGGCGCCAGCGGCGCTGATGGCGCAAGTAACCGCGGTCGCAGACGACAAGGGCGGCATCCCCGGCAAGCTCCAGCGCCACGGCATCGGGATGGCCTTTGCGGACAACGAGGGAAATCTTGCGTTGTCGCAAGGCCGCGGCGGTGTCCCGAAGCCCCTCGAGCATGAAGCGGTAGTGCCGCGCGTTGGCTTCGGGGTAGTCATCGGTCAGCCCAAAGCCCACCGCCAGTCGCAGGCCGAGCTGGTTGGCCTGCTGGATCGCGTACTCGAGCGCGTGGTTGAACTCGGCGCGCTGGCTCTGCTGCATCCAGTAGAGGACGTACTTGCCGTTGCGCGGCTCGGCGTCGTTGAGCCGCTGGATGCGCGAGTCGTCGATGATCGAGGTCGAGGTCGAGGCCATGCGGGCTGTCCGGGTCAAAGCCAGCTGCGCCGCCGATCAGGCGAGTGAGGATCGGCTGATACATTAGGCTTGAACGGGTGGCGCGGCCAGCGCCGATAATCTGTCGAGCGCCGCTGTCAGGTTCTAGATTTTGCGATCGATCCTGGCAAAAGAAACGGGACTGCGTATGAAGCGAGTGCGGCTGGTGCACTGGAACGCGAGCGAGGGCGCCGAGCGCGCGGAGCAGCTTCGGTCGGCGCGCTACCGGGTGGACTTCGAGGCCGTTTCGCCGGCCGTGCTCAAGAAACTGAGAAACGATCCGCCGGACGCCGTCGTCGTCGATTTGAGCCGCATGCCGTCCGGCGGACGCGATGTCGGCGTGGCGCTCCGCACCTACAAGAGCACCCGGCAGGTGCCGCTCGTTTTTGCCGGCGGCGACGCGGAGAAGGTGGCTGGGGTCAAGAAGTCGCTTCCCGATGCGGTGTTCACCAGCTGGAGCCGGATCAGCAGCGCACTGAAGCAGGCGATCGCTCGGCCGCCATCCGACCCCGTCGTGCCCGACCATGCCCTCGCCGGCTACTCCGGCACGCCACTGGCGAAGAAGCTCGGCATCAAGCCGGGGACGCGCGTCGCGCTGGTCGGCGCGCCACGAGATTTCGAGAGGGTGCTGGGAGAGATCCCCGAAGGGGCCCGGCTGAGTCGTCAGACGCGGGGTCGTTCCGATCTCGTGATCTGGTTCGTCAAAAGGCGCAGCGAGCTGGAGGGCCGCATCGATCGTATGGGGGCGCTGGCCGGGGCGGGAAGCATCTGGATTGCCTGGCCGAAGCAGGCATCCAAGATGGCCAGCGACTTGTCGGGGAACGACGTACGCTCGGTGGGGCTGGCGGCGGGGCTGGTCGACTACAAAGTGTGCGCCATCGACGAGACCTGGTCGGGCCTGCTGTTCACGCGGCGGTGGAGGGGAAAGTAGGGAGGAATCGGCCAGTCGGAACCGGGTGCGCGGCCCGAGATCTGGCGCCGGCGGCGCCGCGTCTGCAGGTTAGGTAGGTCAGGCATCCACTCAGAGATCTGCTGGCGACCATCTTTGGCGATCCTCGCGCCGAATGGAGGTAAACCATGGGGTTCAAGATTCGCAGGGTGGAGTATTTCTACTCGACGGTGAAGGATGAGCCGGGCGAGGGATACAAGCTTCTGTCGATGCTGGCCGAGCTGGGGATCAACCTGCTGGCGTTCACGGCGGTACCGGTGGGGCCGATGCGGACCCAGCTCACGATCTTTCCGGAAGATGCGCCGCAGATGTCGGACAAAGCCAAGGAGGCCGGGATCTCCCTGGACGGGCCTCACCTGGCCTTGCTGGTTCAGGGCGACGACCGTCTGGGTGCTTTCGCCGACATCCACGTCAAGCTGTACAAGGCCAACGTCAACGTCTACGCATCGAGCGGGGTGACCGACGGTCAGGGCAGCTACGGCTATCTCCTTTACGTTCGGCCGGAGGAGTTCGATCAGGCCGCTAGGGCGTTGGGTATCTGAGGCGTTCGGTCCGCGCGTGCAGGTTTCGCTCTTGAGGTCAACGCCCTGAAAGGGATCGGCCGCGCGCTTGTCGCGGGGGCACGCTCGGGAGGTCTTGTTGCGCTTTGCTCTGCTGCTTACCGGGGCGCTCGTGGCCGGCGGGATCACCGCTTGCCCGGCTCCGAGAGTCGCGGATAACCGCGAGATCGGGCTCCGCGGCCACCGGTTCGAGGTTCCGGATGTCCGGGGGCAGCGTTGGTACAAGGGGAATACGCATACCCACACACTGGAGAGCGACGGCGATTCGCCGCCCGAGTATGTCGCGCGCTGGTACAAGGAGCACCGCTACAACTTTCTGGTACTCTCCGATCACAACGTGCTCACCGATCCGGCGGCGCTGGCTCATCTGGTGGATTCTACCTTTATCTTGATTCCCGGCGAAGAAGTGACGTCGAGCTACGAGCGGACGCCCGTGCACGTGAACGGGCTGAACATCCGCTGGCTCGTGGAGCCACAGGTCGGGCCTGACATTGTGGCGACTATCCAGGCGAACGTGGACGCCGTACGGGAGGCGGAGGGCGTGCCACACATCAATCACCCCAACTATCGCTGGGCGTTCGGGGCCGCGGAGATCGCGCAGGTCGAGAACGACCGGCTGCTCGAGATCTACAACGGGCACCCGCTCGTTCATAACGAGGGTGGCGGCGGCTCGCCGGGGCTAGAGGAGGTCTGGGATCAACTGTTGACGATGGGAAAGCGGATCTACGGGATCGCGGTGGACGATGCCCATCACTTCCAGGGCGAGTTTTCGGCGGAGCGGGTGAATCCGGGACGGGGGTGGGTGTCGGTGAAGGCGGCGTCGCTGAGCCCGGATGCCATCTTGGGCAGCATGGAGCGCGGGCTGTTCTACGCGAGCACGGGGGTCGTGCTCGAGGACGTGATCATCACGGCGGGCCGTATCGAAATACGTATCAAAGGAAAGGGCGACTTCAAGTACACCACGACTTTCCTCGGCGACGGGGGCCGCGAGCTGTTACGCGTCGGCGGACCCCTGGCAGCCTACGAGCGGGACGGCACCCTGAGCTACGTGCGCGCTCGCGTCGACGATTCGAGCGGGGCGCGAGCCTGGATCCAACCCGTTTTCGTGACGAGACGATGAGCGCGCATCGGGCTCCGAGCACCGAGAACGCCGAGGCCGTGGCCGAGACGACCGCCGCGGCGCCGACGGCCAAGCCCAGGTCGAAACGCGATCTGGCCGTGGTCTTGCCGGGCCGGCTCACCTCGCTCGATGCCTTCCGCGGGGCGACGATCGCCGGGATGATTCTGGTGAACAACCCCGGCAGTTGGCGCCACGTCTACGCGCCGCTGCTGCACGCCGAGTGGCACGGCTGGACGCCCACCGATCTCATCTTCCCCTTCTTCCTGTTCATCATCGGCGTGGCGATGCCGCTCTCGTTCGGCAAGCGCCAGAGCCGCGGCGACACACGGGCCGAGCTGACCAAGCATGTGATCAGGCGGAGCCTGATCCTGTTCGGTCTGGGGCTGTTCATGGCCGCGTTCCCGACGTTCAGCGATTGGGGCAACCTGCGGATCCTGGGCGTGTTGCAGCGTATCGGCGTGGTTTATCTGCTCGCCTCGATCATCTATCTGACGCTGAGACCGACGCTGCGCTGGGGTATGCTGGCGCTGCTGCTGCTCGGGTATTGGGCGCTGATGACGCGCGTCCCGGTGCCCGAATACGGAGCGGGCGTTCTTACGCCCGAGGGCAACCTGGGTGCGCACCTGGACCGGCTGATCCTGGGGCAAGCCCATCTCTGGCGCGGCGATCCCTGGGACCCCGAGGGGCTGCTGAGCACGCTGCCCGCTGTGGGGACGACGTTGTTGGGCATCTTCGTTGGCGAATGGCTGGTCTCGGCACGTTCCAGGGAGCGCAAGGCCGCGATCCTGGCCGCCGCGTCGACCGTGGCCATCGGGGTCGGTCTCCTGTGGGGGCAGCTGTTTCCGATCAACAAGGGTCTGTGGACCAGCTCGTACGTCGTGTTCACCGCCGGGATGGGCGGCTTGCTGCTGGCGATCTTCTATTGGGCGATCGAGCTCAAGGGCTGGAAGGCGTGGAGCCGGCCTTTCGTGATCTATGGGGTCAACGCGATCGCCGTGTTCGTGTTGTCGGGGCTGTTGACCAAGGTTCTGGTTCGCTGGCAGGTCCCTGTGGGAGATGGTGCGACGACGTCCGCCTACAGCTGGATCTACACCCACGTGTTCGCGTCCTGGGCGGGTCCACTCAACGGCTCGCTTGCCTTCGCGATCTCGTACGTGACCTTCTGGCTGTTTCTGATGTGGCTGCTTTACCGCCGGGCCATCTTCATCAAGATCTAGGCGGCGCGTCGCGTCCACCCGACGGCGGCTCGCGGGTTTGTTCGTCGCCGCCTTTTCGAGGATGAGATGCTCGATCATCGCTGGTGTGCTTTACTGCTCTTGACAATCGCGGCCTGCGAGCCGGGTGGACGACCCACGTCGCCGCCGGCGATGACGTGGCGGGCAATGCAGGAGCTGAACGCCGGGCTGCCCGAAGGCGTGCGGGTGTTCGAGGGGCGGGACGAGGTTTTGCCTTTGCGCGCCTGGTACGTGCGGATCGACGAGCCGGACCCCACCATCGTCACGCGTGTCGTGATGTCGGATGACAGCACCGACAACCGCGAGACGGTATCGAGCTTTACCCGTGACCTGGGTGCCTGCGTGGCGATCAACGGCGGCTATTTCAGCATGGCCCAGACACCGGCCCGACACGTGGGGCTGCTGCTCACGGAAGGCCGGCTGATCGAGTCGGCCACGCCCTCGGTGGTGCGCGATTCGCTGCGCTACGAGACGGCGCGCGCCGCGATTGGATTCACGGCTGATGACCGGGTCGAGATCGTCTGGGCCACCACGCGAGACGGGGCCGTCTATCGCTGGGGACGGCCGCCCAGGCACGAGCCGGGCCGTCCAGCCGCGCCCCTCCCTTACGACGACGCCGAGGTTTGGGACGTCGTCGACGCCGTCGCCGGCGGCCCGGTGCTGATGGCACAGGGGCGGATCCGGGTCACCGCGAACGAGGAGGTGTTCTTCGGCACGTCGATCCCCAGGGTGCACCCCCGCACCGCGGCCGGCCGAACCGCGGATGGCGCGCTCATCCTGATGGTGGTGGACGGTCGGCAACCCGAGAGCCGTGGCGTCAGCCTGGAAGAGCTGGCCATGCTCATGCGCGACGTCGGCGCCGTCGAGGCGCTCAACCTCGACGGCGGTGGATCGTCGACCCTGGTGGTGAATGGCGTTCGCGTCAATCGCCCCGCCGGCGGGACCGTAGAGCGAGAGGTGATGTCGGCGCTGGTGACGTTCTGTGACACGGGCCAACCTGCGGCGGCCGTTGACACTCTGCGATGAGCCGGCGACCTCTACTCCCGCCGACATACTTCCTGTTCGCCCTCGTATTGATGGCGGCTCTGCATTTCGTCGCCCCTTTGGCCCAGCTGATCGCCTGGCCGTGGCGGCTGCTGGGAGGTCTGCCGATCCTGGTCGGGGGCGCGTTGAACGTCCTCTGCTCGCGACAGTTTGAACAGCGCGGGACGACCGTGAAACCGTTCAAGGAATCCCAGGCATTGATCGTGGACGGGCCGTTCCGCTACAGCCGCAACCCGATGTACCTGGGTATGGGATTGATCCTGGTGGGGATTGCCGTGTTGCTGGGAACGCTCACGCCGTTTCTCGCGCTCCCGGTCTTTGTCTGGCTAGTCAGCGTTCGGTTCATCGTTCCGGAAGAGCGGGCGCTGGCTCAGCGGTTCGGGTCAGAGTATCTGGACTATAAGAAGAAGGTGCGGCGTTGGGTGTGATCGGTCGGGCATGGGGCACCCAAAAAAGCGGGCCCGGCGCACCAGCCCTTGCACGCTTTCACGTGCGACGTCCCGCCGGACTGGGCACCGAGCCCTATACCACACTCTAGAGACGCTATGCCCCTCCGACACGGCACTGAGCCTCCGCAGCGCGCGTCAGGTGGATGCGTCTCTGACTGTAGAGAGCCAGGCGGGGCGTGAAAGGATTCAGCCGCGAGCTTTGGCGTCAGGCGGCCGTCGGCCTCGTGGCCGGCCTGGTGGGCGGACTCGTGCTCGGGGTCGGAGGCCGGGTGGCGATGCGGCTGGTTGCCCTCGGCGCCGCTCTGGACCCCGGCTTCAGCTGGGGAGGGACGGGCGAGGTCGTGGCGACGGGGCTGTTCATCGGCGTTCCGGCGGCCTTCGTTTTCATCGCAACGCGACGCTTCATCCCCGGCCCCGGAGTCTGGCGCGGCGCCGCCTTCTCCGCGCTGCTCTTTCTCGTGCTGGTGGTGGTGCCGCCACCGGCGGCCCGGTCCGCCGCCGGCGCGGTGGGCCGCCCGCTCCTGACGCTGAGCCTTTTCGGCCCGCTCTTTCTGCTCTATGGTATCGTGGTCGAGCTGGTCCGGCAGCACGCCGCTGCGCCGGCGGCGACAACGAGAACTGCTGATGAGAGGCGATGTATGATCGACGGGGTTGGTGGTGCCTTCATTTTCTCGAACGATGCCGAGCGCTTGGCGAACTGGTACGAAGACCGGCTTGGCCTGACGCTCGAAAAGATCGGCGAGGGTGGAGCCTTCTATCGGGTCTTCTGGGCATTGGACCCCGAGAATCCCTCGCGTCGGCTCGACACCACCTTCTCGATCATGTCGGCGCACGTGCAGCTGCCAAGACCGGGAGGCGACCCCGAGCCCGATAACATGTACGGCGACCAGCCGTTCATGGTGAACCTGCGAGTTCGTGATCTGGACGCGTTGATCGAGCGGCTGGAATCGAAAGGCGTGAAGACGCTGAAACGCGAGGACTACGATTACGGCCGCTTCGCCTGGGTCCGCGACCTGGATGGGAACCGCGTCGAGCTGTACGAGCCGGCGGCCGGTGCGCAGGGTGGCTAACGACGCCGCATCCGGACCTCGGCGCCATAGTAAAACGCCCCGGCCGCTCAGCGCCGGGGCGTTTCACTGTGATGGGGCCCGGTCGCGGGGCCCAGCTCAGGTGGCGAGGCTGGCGAGATCGCCGACGATGCGGAGCCGCACGACATACTGAACGTCGAGCTCGTCGCGCCAGACGCCATAGATCTTGTCGCCCCGGAAGATCCGTGGCGCGAAGCGGGGCGGCATCGAGATCACTCCCAGAAGCCGGCCCTCCGAGTCGAACACGTCCCAATCGCGGGCGCCGGCATCCTCGATCAGGTTGTACGACTCGAGCTCCTCTTCGCTGAGCTCGGAGGCGGCCTGAATGTGCTGAACCCAGATCGTGCCGACAGGGCCCGCGGCGATCGTTGAGAAGGCGGGGAACGCATCGCCGAAGTGAACCATGTTGCGTAGCTGGGATAGCGCCTCTGGGGGCACTCCGGCCTCACCCCACGTCCGCTCGAGAAACTCGATGACGACCTGTCGATCACGATCGGCCACGGGCTTGAGCTCGAACGGCTTGCGGATGATGCGCTCGAGCCCGCCATCCGGCGAGTAGACGCCGATGTTGTATTGATCGTTCACCCCGAACAGAAGCCTCATCTCCTCGGTGAGTTCCCAGACCGGCTCCGGCGAGTAGATGTTGATCTCCGGCGCCGCGCCGCTGAGCTTAATGGTCTCACCGGACGGGAACGTTTTCAGCGTATCGATGACGGTGCCGTCCGGGTTGATCACGACGATCGCATCGATCATCTCCGGCGTCGGTTGACCCGGTAGGGCGAACGGACGAAGCTGCTGGGCCAGGATGCCCGACGGCGTGGCGCGGAACTGCATCGGCAGTCCTTTTTCCAGCGAGAGGCGGAAACTCCCCAGGCTGGAGCCGTCCGGCGCGTAGCGATTCACCCGCTGGTTCTGCATGTCGGGGACCAGAAGCGTGTCGCCCGGGCCCATCAGGACGAAGATGGCGCCCTGCAGCTCGCCGGGTCCGCCGCCTTTCTTGCCGATGGTGCGCTCGTAGCTGCCGTCCGGGTTGTAGACCTGAATGTGCTGAGCCTGGGCATCGAGCACGAAGACTCGGCCCTCCGAGTCCACGGTCATACCGCCGATCTGGCCAAACTGGTACTCGGGCGACCCTTCGAGCGCGCCGATGCGAACCTCCTCCTCCACGGTCCAGCGCTCGTCGGTGTCCCACACGCCCTCGGCCGGGTTCGCCACGATGGCGACCCCGGCGCTGTCGGTCACGGTGCCGGCCCAGCGGCTCTCTCCGCCGCCGCACGCGGCCAGGGTGATCGACAAGAGCGTGAAAAGCACGATCGTTGGCTTGGTCATGTGATCCGTATCCTTCGGTGGAATTATCGAGAACGATTGCATTGGCGGCGACCCTCAGGCCGTGTCCCGCGGGTCGCGAGCGATTACGACTTGCGACATGGCGTGCCCAGGTCGCGCCGTGCAGGACCCAAGCGGACGTACACGTCGCAGTCGCTCGGCTACTTAAGATACACGATTAGGGCGCTCGTATTCAGTACCTCGGGCGTGGAAGGCTTTCCCCTCGACAGCCGGGCGGCGGAGAGAGCTGCCCCGGCCACGTGACGGGCGAGCGGGTGGGTCCGGGCGATGTGGGGAGCGGCGAAGCTCGAGACCGAGCTTCGCCGCCCTGAGGTGTTAGACCGACCTTAGCCGCTCTGTTTGCTCGAATGGAGCGCGAATACGGCGCCCTGCGGGTCCATGCACTGGACGATGAAGTCGCCGCCCGGCACCTCCATGGGGCCATTGAGGATCTGGCCGCCCAGCTTCTTCACCTTTTCGGCCGCTTTGTGCACGTCGCCCACCTTGGTGTAGAAGAGCCAGGCCGGCGGGCCCGGCATGTCCGGCGTCTTGTTGAACATGCCGCCCAGCGGCATCTCTTTGTGCCCGTACATCTGGTAGATGCCGGCCTCGCCCATGTCCATGGCGTCGGTCTTCTCCCAGCCGAAGAGGGCGTTGTAGAAGTCGAAGGCGGCCTCGTGATCGGTCGTCGCCAGTTCGTGCCAGGAGAACTCGCCCTTCTGTGGCGGTCCTTCGCGCTGCGGCGTCTCGCTTGCGCTCTGGAAGAGGGCGAAGGCGGCGCCCTGCGGGTCGGCGAGGACGGCGAAGCGCCCTGCGTTGGGGATGTCCGTGGCCTCTTTCAGGACTTTGGCGCCGAGCCTTTCGGCTTGCTCAATCGTGGCATCGACATCGGGCGTTCCAACATATCCCAGCCAATGGGGCGGTACCCCGGCCGCTTTGACGTCTTCCGGGAATTCCATCACCCCTGCGATCGGGGTTTCGCCGAGGGTCCACATGGTGTAGGGGGATTCTCCCTCACCCCATTCGGCGGTACCCCAACCGATCAGCTCGGTGTAGAACGGTTTGGCTGACTGAGGTTCGCTGGTGAGCAGCTCGAACCAGACGAAGCGAGCAGGGGATTCGCTGCCGGACATAGGGGGCCTCCTTGCGGAAGGAACTAGACCGCGCCTCGCACGAGGCGATGGTGGCTTCGGATGCCATTAAGTAACTGTGCAAGATGAAGGCTCCGGGCCGGCCGGTCCAGAGGCGCGTTGGGGGCCTGTTTTCGACCCGGGCTTGACTGATAGGTTGTATTCACGTTGTGGCCAAAAGGGGGTGAACGCTATGGCTCGAGCGAACGCAGCGGTCGAGGATTTTTTGGCACAGAAGCGGATCGCCGTGGCTGGCGTGTCGAGGAGCAAGAACGAGGCAGCAAACGCCGTGTATCGGAAACTGCGTGGCGCAGGCTACGAGGTTTTCGCCGTCAACCCGAAAGCGCAAGAGGTCGAAGGCGATCCTTGCTTCCCTGATTTGGGATCGGTGCCCGGCGGCGTGGACGGAGTGGTGATCGCGACGCACCCGGCGGTTAGCGAGCAAGTGGCGCGAGAGTGCGCGGAACTCGGAATCAGACGCGTCTGGATGCACCGATCGTTCGGCCAGGGAAGCGTCTCGGAGGAAGCGATCCGCGTGTGTCGGGACAACGGGATCTCGGTCATCCCCGGCGGCTGCCCGCTGATGTTCTGCGCGCCGGTCGACATCGGCCACCGTTGCATGCGCTGGGTCCTTGGCGTTACGGGGCGCCTGCCGTGAAGCAGATCCTCGTCCTCGGCGCGGGCCAGAGCACGCCCTATCTCATCCACCGCCTGCTTCAGCTGGCGGAGGACGGCGATTGGCAGGTGACCGTCGGTGACCTCGACCTCGAGGGGGCGCAGCGGCGCGTCGCCGATCACCCGCGGGGACGAGCGATTCACTTCGACGTCAACGACGAGCGAGTGCGATCGGCCGAGATCGAGCGGGCGGATGTCGTCATCAACATGTTGGCACCAGCCTTCCAGCACCTGGTGGCCTGGGACTGCGTGGCTCACGGCCGCCACATGCTCTCCGTCTCGTATCGAGACCGGGCCGTTCGCGATCTCGACCGCGATGCCCAGCGCAAGGGCGTGCTGCTGTTGTGCGAGCTGGGACTGGACCCCGGCCTCGACCACATGTCGGCGATGTCGGCGATCGATCGTGTGCACGCCGAAGGCGGCCGGATCACACGCTTCTGTTCTTTCGGCAGCGGGATCCCCGCTCCGGGCCAAGAGCTCAACCCGTTGCGCTACGCGATCACCTGGAACCCGCGCAATGTGGTGATGGCCAGTGAGCAGGGCGCCCAGTACATGGAGGAGGGGAAGATCAAGCTGGTACCCTGGCACCACGTCTTCTACCACACCTGGCCGGTCGAGGTGGACGGCCTGGGAGTGTTCGAGGCGTACCCCAACCGCGACTCCATCGCCTACATGCGTACCTTCGGCCTCGAGCACGTGCGCACGATGATCCGGGCCACGCTGCGCTACCCGGGCTGGAGCGAGGTGTGGGGGCAGATCGTCCGCCTGGGCCTGCCCAACGAGAGCCTACGCATCCCGGATCTCGCCGAGCGCACTTACCGCGAGGTGATCGAGATGTTTCTGCCGATGACCTACGTGGGCGAGCGGATCGAAGAGCGGGTGGCGCGATTCCTCGACATCAGCCCGACGGGTCGGATCATGGACATGTTGTCGTGGCTGGGCCTTTTTTCGGACGAGAAGATCGGTTGCTCTGGGGAGACGCCCGCCGCGATGCTGATCCATCTCCTCAAGCAGAAGCTTCCGCTGCGCCCGGGGATGCGGGACATGGTCATCATCATGCATGAGCTGGACGTCGAGTACCCCGAACGAGACAAGGGGAACGAACGCATCACCTCGACGCTTGTGGCCCAGGGCGATGGCAACGGATTCACGGCGATGGCCAAGACCGTCGGCTTTCCCACCTGCATCGGCGCAAAACTGCTGCTCGAGGGGAAGATCGAGCTCAGGGGAAGCCAGATCCCGACTCACCCTTCGATCTACGAGCCGGTGCTCCGCGAGATCGCCCGCGAAGGGCTCGTATTCACCGAGCGCGTCGAGCCGCTGGACTAATGGCTGAGCTGTCGAGCCTCGGCGTCATCAGCCGCTCTCGGAAAGAGAACGAGCGGCGCGTTCCCATCCACCCAGCTCACTTCCAGACCATCCCGGAGAGCCTTCGCGAGCGACTGGTCTTCGAGCGTGGCTATGGGGACCCGTTCGGCGTGGAAGATGCCGATCTGGAAGCGCAGTTTGGCGGCGTCGCCGATCGAGCCGAGCTGCTCCGCGAATCCGCTGGGGTGGTGCTACCGAAGCCCGTGGTGAGGGACCTGCAGGAGCTGCGCGAGGGCGGAATACTGTGGGGGTGGCCGCACTGCGTGCAGCAGATGGAGATCACGCGCGTGGCGGTGGAGCGGCGCCAGACGCTGCTGGCATTCGAGAGCATGTTCACTTGGAGGAACGGCGTCCGCGGCATGCACCTCTTTTATCGCAACAACGAGATGGCCGGCTATTGCGGTGTAATTCACGCCCTCTCGCTGATGGGAATCGACGGATACTACGGGCCGCCGCTTAGGGCCGTCGTGCTGAGTCTCGGATCGGTGAGCCGCGGCGCCATACAGGCGCTGAAAGGGTTCGGGATATCCGACATCACAGTCTACACGCAACGGGCGCCGGTCCGTGTGCGCGACCGTGTGCTGGGCTGCCGCTACGGCCGCATCATCCGCGAGAGCGACGGGCCGGCGAGCGCTGTGTCCGACTCCGGTGCGCGCCGCCTGCTGGTCGACGTTCTGGCCGAAGCGGACGTCATCGTCAACGGTATTCTTCAGGATACCGACCGGCCGTTGATGTACCTGCGCGAGGGCGAAGAGCGCCGCCTCAAGCGCGGGAGCCTGATCGTCGACGTGAGCTGTGACCGGGGCATGGGTTTCCCGTTCGCCCGGCCGACGTCGTTCACGGAGCCGACGTTCCGGGTAGGCGCGGTGACCTACTACGCCGTCGACCACACACCGACTTACCTGTGGCGCAGCGCCTCCTGGGAGATCTCCGACGTCGTGGTCACTTATCTGAAGCGAGTATTGGGCGGCCCGGAGAGTTGGGAGCGGGATGAGACGTTGCGGCGCGCGATCGAGGTGCGGGACGGCGAGATACTGAACCCGAAGATACTGAGCTTCGGGGAGCGAGAAAAGTCGGGCTGAGCTGGACGGCTCGGGGGCCGAATCCTGAAGACCACCCCATGCGTATTATCGCGGCGCCGGCGGAGCATGCTCCGGAATTCACGATCGACGCCGTGGTGCTCGAGGACGACACGTACCTCGTCCTCGGTTCGGAGCCCCTGCCGCGCCAGACGCGTGAATCTCCGCGGCATCTTCTGGATCGCGCCAGCGCCGCCCAACCCGCGACTCCCGGAACCGTGGTGGTGAGGGGCGGGACGCCCCTACGGCTGCATGCGGTCGTTCACGATCTCAGCCTCAACCCATCCTGGCGCGAGGCCTGGATAGCAGCGGCCCTCGCCGCGGTCTTCCAGGAGGTGGAGTTTCGTCGCCTGCGCGCCGTGTCGCTGCCCCCGCTGGGATCGCTGCACGGCACGCTCAGTTTGGGAAGCTTTGCCCGCTTGCTGGCGGCAGCGCTTCAGCGCCAACCTCCGCCACACCTCGACGCCGTCTGGCTCGTTCTGCCAGCTGAGCAGTCGGGCGATGAGCTGGCGGTGTTGCGGGAGTTCGGCCTGATTATTCGGCCCTGAGTCGGTGGTCAGACCATCAATTCGTACGGGCGATGCGGAAGGCGTTCCTCAGGCTCCGCCGGCAGTCAGCTCGCGGCGCATCCGCTCGCGTAGCCGCCGTTCGATGCCGGGGTCGATCGGATCGGCAACCGCCAGCGCCAGCCGAAAGCTCTTGACCACGGCCGCGAACTCGCCGCCGAAGCGCTCGCACCAGTCGCAGTCCTGGACGTGCGCCTGGATTTGAGCGGCGCGCTCTCCGGGCAACGCGTTGTCGACGAAGTCGGACAACTCGGCCAGGACCTCGCGGCAGCGCATGCCTGCAACCATTCGATCAAGCGTCGGCATGCAGTTCCTCCTTGAGCGCGGCTGTCAGTCTGAGCCGAGCGCGGTGCAGGCGGCTCTTTACGGCCGCCAAAGTCAGGTCGAGAAGCTCCGCTGCCTCTGCGCCCGAAAAACCTTCGAGGTCGCGCAGGATGAGTGTCTGTCGGTCCTCGCTGGAGAGCCCGGCCAGCGCGCGCTCAAGGATCGCTCGCTCTTCCAGGCGCGTGGCCATGTCCTCGGGCGTCGTTTCCGACCCCCAGCCCGCCTGCAAACCGAGCTCGTCAAGGGACAGGAACTCGGCCGGCTCGCCCACGCGACGTCGATGCTGGCGGCGCACGGCGTTGCGCGCGATGGTCAGCACCCAGGCGCGGGCCGAGCCGGCGCCGCGGAACGTGCCGGCGCTTCGCCAGGCGGCCAGAAAAGTCTCCTGCAAGGCGTCTTCCGCATCCGCACGCTCCGACGCAAGGGTACGTATGAAGCGGAACACCGACGCCTGATGCCGCTCCATGAAGACTTCGAAGGCGGACCCGACTCCGGACGCGCTGCGGCGAAGAAGGTCCAGATCCGACTCGGTCAACAGCTCTCCTGACGACAAGTGCGAAGGCCAAATAGCGTGTACGCCGGACATGAGCCGATCAGGCCCGTGGCCAGCGGCACGATACCGATGAAACCCCACGCGGTCTTCGGGCCGACGAAGGCGATGGCCAGAAGGCCGAGTCCCAGCACGACGCGGGGGCCCCGGTCGATTCGGTGCTCGTTTCGAGGAAAGATCTTCGATAGCATGTCTGGCCGCTCCGTTTTCTATCGTTTCAGGCCTTTAGGCGCCAGGCCCACGTTCATGTCTTCATCGCTAAAGAGCCTCGGAGCGGGCAATAAGATTCGCCCGGGTGGGGTCGGCCGGAAACGTTAGACAGGGGGAGGCCGGAATCATAGATTACAGATTTACGAGGCTACGTATGCCAACCGGAATCGCTGTCACCGCAGGCGTTACGCGCCGGATCGAGCGGCCAGGGCCCCGTGAACCGCGGCTCTCCGTGCCCTCCTACACGTATCGGCCGCCCGCCCGCTCGCTTCCGGAAGACGTCCGGCCGAGCATCTTCGCTCCCCCCAACTTAGCCGAATCGTAACGTCGTCGGCCCCCGGAGGCCGAGTGGCGGCATGAGCGCCGCTCGGTAACCGAGCCTGCTTCGAATCCCGGACTTCTCGCACATAGCTGGAAGCCGGGAACCGCGTCTCCGGGAGTCGCACAAGCGATCGTCGCCGCGACTCAGCGCACCAGGGAGCGCGGTCTTCAAGGCTGATTGGAGAGGATAACGATATGGCAGAGATCACCGTTCCGGCCGACCAGGTCTTTCCGATCCTGAAAGAGAACATCCTGGTGGACGGCTTTCATATCGTGATCGATCTGGAGCGTTCGCACGGGTCGGTCATCGTCGATGCGCTCGAGGGGCGGGAGTACCTTGACTGCTATGGGTACTTCGCCACGCTTCCGATCGGGCATAACCACCCGAAGCTGGAAGATGAGGGATTTCGCCGCTCGCTAATGAACGCGGCGCTCGCCAACCCGGCCAACAGTGACATCTACTGTCGGGAGTATGCGGCGTTCGCCAAGACGTTTCGCGAGATCGCGGACCCGCACGACTTTCGCTACCTGTTCTTCATCGCCGGCGGCGCGCTGGCGGTGGAGAACGCCATGAAGGCGGCCTTTGATTGGAAGGCGCAGAAGAACCGGGCGGCGGGCATCGAGGGTGGCGCCGACAAGATTCTCCATTTCCGCGACGCCTTCCACGGTCGGAGCGGCTATACGCTGTCCGTGACCAATACCGATCCGGTCAAAACCGCCGACTTCCCCAAGTTCGACTGGCCTCGGATATCGAACCCCAAGTTGCGCTTCCCCATCGACGAGCGGGAGGCGGAGGCGGAAGAGGCGCGGGCCTATCAGGAGATCGAGGCGGCGTTCGCGAAAGATCCGCACGGAATCGCGGCGATTCTCATCGAACCGATCCAGTGCGAGGGTGGTGAGAACCATCTGCGCCCGCGTTTTCTGCAGCGTCTGCGGAAGTACGCCGACAACCACGATGCCCTGCTGATCTTCGACGAGGTCCAGACGGGGATGGGGATTACGGGCAGCATGTGGGCGTTCCAGCAGATGGGGATGGCGCCGGACATCGTCGCCTTTGGCAAGAAGACGCAGGTGTGTGGGATCATGAGCACGCGGCGAATCGACGAGGTCAAGAAGAACGTTTTCCATGTGTCCTCTCGCATCAACTCCACCTGGGGTGGTAATCTGGTCGACATGGTTCGCTGCGCGCGCTACCTGCAAATCATGCGCGAGGACGGGCTGGTCGAGAGCGCGGCGCGTGTGGGTTGTGCGTTCAAGGACGGGCTGGAGCGGCTTCAGGGCGAGTTCCCGAGCATCAGCAACGTCCGCGGACGCGGCCTGTTACTGGCCTTCGACCTCCCCGACAAGGAGACGCGCAACCGTTTGCGCCAGCGCTGTTGGGATGAGGGTCTGGCGACGCTGCCCTGCGGGCCGCAGTCGCTGCGCTTCCGGCCGCCGCTGGTCTTCAGCGAGGCGGAGGTGGAGCGCTCGCTGGGGATTCTGCGAAAGGTACTGGTGGAATCGTGAACGAATCGCGAGGGCCGGCTGACCGGGTGCTGGCCGAGATGGTCGACCTGAAGAAGCAGCTCGCTCGGCTCGAAGGTATGGCGGCCGCGTTCAAGCGCACGGAGGAGGAGTTCAAGGCGCGTCTCGAGCTAGAACAGGCCGTCTCCACTATGGCCTCTGAGTTCCTCGCGAGTCCGGATATCGACTCCGCCATCGATGCCACGCTCGGAGAGATCGGCGAGCTTCGTGGTGCTAGTCGCGTCTACGTGTTCCGTTTCAGCGAAGACGGAACCACGATGGCCAACACGCATGAGTGGTGTGCCCCCGGCGTGCGCCCCGAGATCGAGAATCTGAGGGCCCTTCCCACAGATATGTTTCCCTGGTGGGTGGATCGGCTGTCGAACGGCGAGACGATCCATGTCCGTGATGTAGCGAAGCTGCCACCGGAAGCGGCGGCCGAACGGGAGATCCTCGAGAGCCAGGAGATCAAGTCGGTGCTGGTGCTGCCGTTGCACGTCGGCCGCACGTTGGCTGGATTCATCGGGTTCGACAACGTGCGCGAGGCGGCGCCCTGGAGCGATGACGACATCACGCTTCTGCGTCTCATGTCGTGGATACTGGGTAACGCGTTGGACCAGGCGGAGACGTCGCAAGCGTTGCGCGAGAGCGAGGAACGTTTTCGCACGGTTGTGGAAGATTTGCCGGCCCTGGTCTGCCGGTTTCTGCGGGACGGGGTGCTGACGTTCGTGAACAGCGCCTACTGCGAGTATTTCGGCAAGACGCGAGAAGAGTTGATCGGCTTCGATTTCTTTCAGTTCATCCCCAAGGAAGACCAGGATAACGTCAGGCGACACTTTCTTTCGCTCACACGTGAGAATCCGTCGATTACCTACGATCACAAGATCATTGCCCCGGACGGGACGACTCGCTGGCAGCAGTGGACGGACCGGGCGATCGTCGACGAGAGCGGGGAGGTTGTGGAGTACCAGTCGATCGGGCGTGACAT